>JAITVH010000072.1 GCA_031285905.1 Prevotella sp. | reverse complement strand
CCCGATGAAGAAACTTTTATTTTCACCCATGAGCTGATCCCACCCGTTTCTGTCTGTATATTGAGGGTAACGCACCCATTTCTGATCTGTTATGAGTACATTTTTCAGTTTTGCCGGATCAGCGGCTTTCTGAAGTAAGTTCCGTTCTTTATACGCATGAACAACCAGACATACGAAAAGTAAACAGAATGTGAATACCTTTCTCATGTTTATTGTTTTATCGATTCATGGTAATCCTTTAGAAATGGCTTGCCACTCCATGCTTTTTGAGAAGTCCACTCTTCGGCGGGAGAAGTCCAGAAATCATGGTCGGCAGGCAAACCTAACGGCAAGAATACCAAAGACGTGATATATAAGCTTCCGGCATTTGTATAATAATCGGCAAGGTTAGGTTGGTGTCCTATAAATCCCAGTTGCAGGTATCCCTCCTTGTTGTAATTGTCTTCGTTGGAGAACATTCTCTTCATAACACTGGTCAGGGCATTTCTCACCTGTCCGTTTGTCATGTTTTTTGGCAGTCCGTACTTCCATGCGGATAAAGACAAGGCTTGGAATGCGCCCATGCGATAGGTCATAGAACGGCCTACTGCCGGAAAAGAGGCTTCGGGTGAAATCAATCGCTCTATCAATTGATTGTATCGCTGCATACGCCTGAGAGCCAAGTCAAATTTCACAGGGCTGTATATCTTCCTGTTCTCCATTACTTCTATTATTTCCACATACATCGGGTGCATCACATATCCGTTGTAATAATCGAGGGAATATTCGGGTCCGTCGGAATACCATCCGTCGCCCAGATACCACTCATTCATTTTATGGATAGCGACATCCAGCGCGTACGCATCATATTCTTCATCTATCGAAACCAAGAATGCTTCGATTGTAGCTCTGAAAAGCAGCCAATTGTTATATGCGGGTCTTATCTTGCGCAGGCTTTTAAATTCTTTTATATAGCGATCTTTAGTTACCTGATCGAGAGGTTCCCATAAAGCTTTTGGCGCACGGATAAAGCTCTCGGCTATGTATGCGGCATCTACCAATACCTGACTTGCACCTTCCCACAAGAGATAATCCGGATTAGCGGGGTCTACTGCATTCGCATAGCTCCGTAAAGCCCACTCCCGTATTTGTTTTCTTTGTTTGCCTTCATTTGTATTATCGTCCGCAAGGTTGAGCCACGGGGCTACACCGGCCATCAAACGGCCGAAAGCTTCCATGTAAGCCACATTTTTATTGCGCCCGTCCCATGTGGGACTGTATTCTACAACCATGTTTTTTTTCAATTCTCCTTTACTCATATTGCTGAGTATGGGAGCCGACATTTTATATAGCTGGCTCACCCAATAGTCTCTATCGTTTGCCGGGACTGCATTCTTTCTATTTTGTGAAAAAATACCGGTACTGACACATAAACATAAGATTGGAATTAAAAATTTCCGGATGTTGGATTTCATGGCGTTGTTTGATTTTTTTAATAATTAGTGTGATTATATTCCCCAAAGATATGGCTTTTAATTAAAAAAAATGAACGATTAAATACCATTAACCATAAGATGTACTAACTCTTGATACAAAAGTAAATTGAAGTTTATATTGCGAGGGGTATTATTGTCCGACCAAAGGGGTAAAAATGTACGCCGAATGATTGTGACCCGCTTTGAGGACAATAATGCCCCGTTTAATTTTATATAATATCAATATTTGTACAGGAATTTTTAGATATTCTGATATATAAACTAAGAGGTTAATCTTATGTGGAAATACTCTCTGTCTAATACTGTTTTTTTTGCTGTTTTTTCGCTTGAAAATTTGGCAGTTGCCTCTATTTTGCTAAGAGAGAGAGAGAGAGAGAGAGAGAGAGAGAGAGAGGAAACATCCCTATCTTTTAATAAAAAATTTTCTCTTCTTGACAGAGGAGATTCTGAGAAGAACTTTTTTATCTATAAAATACTAAAGCCCTGCATTCTGAATAGGTTGAACTATCGGAATGCAGGACTTTTCTTATTGTTTAATGTATAACACAAATTAATATGACGGACTTTAATTACCTCTATTAACTTTTAATTAACTCATTATTGAAATTCTATGAAAGCAGTGAAAATTAGATTTTTTTGCACCGTAATGTGCATGTTCTCTCTTTTTACGGTTGCGCCTGTGAATTTGTTTGCGACAGTAAACGAAGTATACCAGCAGTCGATAACCGTAAAAGGAAAAGTAACGGACAAGGCCGGCGAACCTCTTCCCGGTGTCAGTATAATAATTAAGGGTACAACTACCGGCGTAATGACTGATGTAGATGGCAAGTATTCGATAAATGTACCGAATAGTAATGCTATTTTAACCTTCTCTTATATGGGGTTTGTACCGCAAGAACACAAGGTAGGCAATAATGTTACCCTTGACGTAGTACTTGTTGAACAAAGTACAGTTCTCGACGAAGTGGTTGTCGTAGGTTATGGCGTCCAGAAGAAAATTAATCTGACAGGTTCTGTGTCCAGTATCGGTTCTACTAAAATAGAAAACCGGGCGGCTCCGAACCTCTCCACTATGCTTACAGGACTAGCTTCGGGCGTGTCGGTACGCCAAAGTTCAGGTAATCCGGGTTCTGACGGAGCCAATATCCGTGTACGTGGAATTGGTACCTTCGATGGTGACTATCGTTCACCTTTAGTTATTGTTGACGGCGCAGCAGCCGATATGAACTCTTTGAACCCTGAAGATGTAGAAAGTGTGAGTGTACTTAAGGATGCGGCATCGGCTGCTATTTACGGCTCCCGGGGAGCAAATGGAGTAATCTTGGTTACTACTAAAAAAGGAAGAAAGAATGTTGCACCGAAAGTTACCTATACAGGTATTCTCTCACGAACTACAGCTAGCAGGGTATTCGATTTTATTTCAGATTATGCCGAATATATGGAATTGTATAATATGGCCGAATTCTCTGCCAACCCAAAAGCCATAAGTACATATGATGCTAATGAAATTGCGGCATGGAGAGCAGCCCAGTCTGATAGGAACGGTATATATACCGATCCGGATACGGGAAATCAGGTTCCTAATTATCTTGCATATCCTAATACCAATTGGAGTGATATTCTCTTTGCTCCTACATATTCTCAGAAGCATACGCTATCAGTATCGGGTGGTAGCCAGAACAGTAATTACCTGATGTCTTTGGGGTATTTCGAAGCACCCGGTACACTCGAAAATACAGGAATAGACCAATTTAATGCACGCGTGAATGTAGAAAGCCAGATTACTAAATTTCTCAAGATAGGAACACAAACTTATGCTATGCGGCAACGCAAAGATCCGGGAAATCTGGATCAGGTAAATACATATCGTTTCCAAACGGTCGGTGGTATTGTTCCAATTCATGATGGTAAATACGGAGGCCCTGAAAGTCCTAATGAGAAAAATGATGTACGGAATCCTCTTCGGGATGTAAATGCTATAGGAGGAAAAAATACGACTACACGTATTAATACGAC
>JAITVH010000030.1 GCA_031285905.1 Prevotella sp. | reverse complement strand
TGCAACTTGTCCTTTCAGATAGCTTTTAATATCAAGTTCAGAATAGACGCCATTAACCAGCTCTATATCTTCTCTTAGTTTTGCAGCTAATGAGTTGCCTATATGTTTTTCTAACTCCGGGTTATTTATATCTTTAAAAGCAATAGACTCTGTTACAATCTGCTTGCTGGGCGTATATAAATCGAGGTTTTTTTCATAAATGTTATAAACACCTCTAAAGCGCTGCCCACTATCTATAGGCCAACTCAAAGGGCGAACACCGATTTTCAATTCTTCTTCAAGTTCATCCAGTAAATCGAAGGGATCCCTACCATCTCTATCCATCTTATTGATAAATATCATGACTGGAGTATTCCTCATTCTACACACCTCCATTAGTTTGCGGGTTTGTGCTTCTACTCCCTTTGCCGAATCAACAACAATAATCACACTATCGACAGCGGTAAGCGTACGATATGTGTCTTCTGCAAAGTCCTGGTGCCCTGGCGTGTCTAATATATTTATTTTATAGCCATTATAATCAAATCCCATTACGGATGTTGCAACAGAAATACCACGCTGTTTCTCTATTTCCATCCAGTCTGATGTGGCTGTTTTCTTTATTTTGTTGGATTTTACTGCACCGGCTACATGTATAGCACCTCCAAACAATAGTAGTTTTTCTGTCAATGTCGTTTTACCGGCATCGGGGTGGCTAATAATCGCAAAAGTTCGTCTTTTATGAATTTCCTTTTCCAGTTCGCTCATTATTTCCTATATGAATAAGGTGCAAAAATAATAAAAAAAGCGAAGATAATTTAGCATTATCCCCGCTTAGTCGAATCTTAATGTTATTCTATTCTTTTATAAATCTTAAATCAGGGCTTATTTTATATGAAACATAGGTAGTATCAGAGGTCTCATAATAACTACCTTTTATATCCATGTAGCTAAACTTTACTTCTCTTAAGGTAATTATGTCGACAGTAATATTATAGGATTTCTGACTGTAGTATTCCACCATATCCTCATAAGCTACAATCATATTATCAATGAGTTTACCATCCTTATCATAACTTAACAGAAATTCAGTTATCTCTCCGTCGGAGATTATAGAAACCGTTATAAGTTTACCATTTTCATTATCTGACAAAGTCTTCCCTTTTGACAGATAATTGGTATTGTATCCCTTTAGTTCGGGTACTTTGTTCAATTGCATTTTATAATATTCGAATCGGGTCAACCTCGGTACTTTCATCAAGTCAATCTCTTCCCCGTTATCAAGTAGAGTGGAAGCAGTATAAAAGCTCAGAGTATCTTCTGTACGAATTGTAGGTATATCCTCAATATTATGCCCCATCTTATTCTCCTGCCTGTTTTGGCAAGATAAAAACAATAGAGTCAAGAGGATGTATGATATATTTTTCATTTATATATTAAATACTTTCTGCACTAGATAACAATTCTTTTATACAAATGTTTAGACTATCTCCCCACTTCGGTATTTCTATATCAAATGTTGTTCTTATTTTTGTTTTATCAAGTACGCTACACTCAGGTCTTTTAGCTTTTACAGGATACTCTACTGTAGTAACGGGATTTATTACACAGTCCTTAATATCGGCTAATTTGTGAATCATAACAGCAAAGTCATACCACGTTGTAATACCTTCATTAGAGTAATGGTATATACCAGATTTAAATTCGTGTGCTTCGCTATAATCCAGTATTTTAAGAATGGCTTTTGCCAAATCTGCCGCATTGGTTGGTGTCCCGGTTTGATCAGCAACCACATTTAGAGCATCTCTCTCCCTTCCTAATTTAATCATCGTTTTCACAAAATTATGTCCATAGACAGAATATAACCATGCGGTACGTATTATAACGCTTTCAGGACACATATGTAATAAGCCGTTTTCTCCTTCCAGCTTCGATTTCCCATATACGGACTGAGGATTGACTTTATCTGTCTCTACATAAGGGCTGGCAGCTGTTCCATCATACACATAATCTGTAGATATATGAATGACTCTGGTATTATTATTCGCAGCAGCAGTTCCGATATTAATGGCGGCATCCTTGTTTATTTTATAACAAAGTTCTATGTCATCTTCAGCTCTATCTACAGCAGTATAAGCTGCACAGTTAACGATATAGTCGATTTTGCAGTCTTTTAAAAACAGGTCTATAGCATTCAAATCTGTAATATCCAGTTCTGCCACATCTGTAAAATAGAAACGGAAGTTGTTTTCATGATTAGAAGCTAGCCGTCTGATCTCATTGCCTAGTTGTCCATTTGCCCCTGTTATCAGGATATTCTTCTGTACTAATTCAAATAAGAAAACGTTTTTCCCCAACTCTTCCTGATCTTCTGTTTGCTTATTGCCTGAAAAGAATGCCATAGTTTTTATGTATAAAAGGGCTACATATTCAGCTAATGTAATCAATTAGCCCGACTTGTAACCCTTATTTTATTGTTTATTATGTTTTTATTGCTTTCCGCTTGTTGCTACTTCAGGCGCGATCTTTTTGACTAATCCTTGTAATACATTGCCTGGGCCAAGCTCAATAAATTCATTAGCGCCATCAGCTACCATATGCTGTACCGACTGTGTCCATTTTACGGGAGCAGTTAATTGGGCAATCAGATTTGCTTTTATCACTGCCGGTTCGGTTTCCCCTATTGTTGATACATTCTGGTACACAGGACATGTCGGAGCTGATATTTCAGTACTGTTAATGGCCTCTGACAATTCTACTTTTGCAGGTTCCATTAATGGTGAATGAAATGCGCCTCCCACTTTCAGCTTTAATGCCCGTTTTGCCCCTGCAGCAAGCAATAACTCGCATGCTTTATCTATACCGGCCATTGAGCCTGATATCACTATCTGTCCGGGACAGTTATAGTTAGCAGGTACAACCACTTCATCTTTAATTGATGCACATATATCTTCTACCTTTGCATCCGGTAGTGCTAGTATCGCGGCCATTGTGGAAGGATTCAATTCGCAAGCCTTTTGCATCGCTAACGCACGTTTATAGACAAGAGTCAACCCATCCTCGAAAGATAAAGCATTAGCTGCTACTAATGCAGAAAACTCTCCTAGCGAATGGCCTGCAACCATATCCGGCTTGAAATCATCACCCATTGTCTTTGCCAAAATTACAGAATGAAGAAAAATAGCCGGTTGTGTAACCTTTGTCTGGCGAAGATCTTCATCTGTTCCCGCAAACATTAAATCTGTAATTCGAAACCCAAGAATTTCGTTTGCTTTCTCAAACATTTCTTTGGCTACCGGAGACGTTTCGTACAGATCTTTACCCATCCCTACAAATTGAGCTCCTTGCCCCGGAAATACAAATGCTTTCATTTTCAATATTTAATAGTTAAAATTAAGCTTAATTTCAGCCTGCAAAATTAGTAAAAAATGATACACACTCTATCAAAAAGAGTTATTTTCATCAAAAAATAAGTTTAAGTATTTAAACAAATTCTGCTTTATGGCTTCCCGCCTGCTTTTTAACTAAAAGGTAACAACCAACGGTCACAGGAGCATAGCGTATGTAAAGGTGACAAAAATGATGAATTATAAATGATGAATTTATATTCAACTTTGTCAACTAAGTATTTTAACTAAAAGGTAACAAAGGTTACACTTTTTCTATATTTTACTTATGAGCTATCAGCTAATCGCTATAGGCTAACAGCTATCTTTACTATAGATAAATTTATTTTATTTTCTTAAATAACGTGAGTTCAAAATAAGATCATCAGATATTATAGATAAAATCCTCATCATGAAAAACAACATATTCTATCGCTGGCATTTTTGACAGAATACTATGACAATCCACAGATTTTAATTCAAAATTTCTCATCTTTTCCTGGATATCTTTATCCCGGTTATTTTTCCCGATAGGGAGAAACAATAACAGCCCGGAATAAAACCGGGTATTCTCTGTTTCTTTCTCAAAAGGGAAAACATTTATAATTCGTCCTGTAGCATCAATCTCCACAATATGCTGCTTCAAGTATATATCAGGATAAATAAATATATAATGAGAATAATAACGTAACATTAATCAACAACTTCTACATCCGGAGCTTTATCACTCTTATTTTCTCTTAATAAAGGATTAGAGTTTACCTTTTCATTAGACAGTACAGGAATTTTACTCCTTTTCACCCTAGGTCTTTCCACATCGTTAACATCTTTGTCTGAAGGTAAATCGTTCTTGGCGGCTTTCAGTCTCTCAGCTTCTAAGTTATTAATTGACAATGAATCAGAGTATGAAATATTATACAACATGATGTCGGAAAAGCCCAGCCATTCGGATTTAGCTTTCACTCGAACATAACCGGATATACTCTTTATCAGACTATCAGGCAACTCCGGCTTAATAAACAAATAGCGCTTATTCTCTTTTATCGGTTGCATCTGTGCCACCAATGTATCTTTATATTTATAATAAACAGCCGC
>JAITVH010000066.1 GCA_031285905.1 Prevotella sp. | reverse complement strand
CCTTACAAGCTAAAATATATCAATATTTATCAGGTTAAAACCTGTCATTAATTATAAGAAAATTTATCTATATGGAAAAGGATAAATAGAGCATGCACAGAAACGTAAATTGATGGAACCGGGAGTGGGAATATAGCTTTTGCCTTAGACTAGCCTCAGCGGAGGCAGATTGTTACCTTTTTAAGTTGAAGTAAGGTTGGGTTTTCATAAAGGTATTCAGGTGATAGGGTGAAGATATATGACAAAAAGCGAATGGATATAGTTGGCAGCTGAAAGTTGTAACTTTTGTTACTTTTTAGTTAAAAAAATATCTCCGGGCAACTCTTGGTTCCGTCGGTTTCGTTTCGATGATGAAAAGGGAATAGAAATTAATATAAAAGATTAGATATGTATACAATAGGAATAGATGTAGGCGGCACTAACATTAAGATAGGACTGGTACACGATGGAAAAGTGGTACAAAAGCAGTCGATAGAGGCACTGGCTCATCAGGGACTCTTGCCTCGCCTTAAAGATATAGAAGATGTTATCCGGAATATACTTTCTGCCCAATCGGTTGACATTGCCAAAGTATCCGGTATAGGTATGTGTGTGCCGGGAATTGTAGACAGTAAGGGAAAGAAGATACTGGTGATAAACGATAAGTTTAACGATGTAGTGAATATGGATTTAGCACAATGGGCGAAGTCTGTATTTAACCTTCCGCTGGCGATAGACAATGATGCCCGTTGTGCGTTAATAAGTGAGTGGCAGTATGGTGCAGGCCGCGATTGTGACAATCTTGTGATGATCACTCTGGGTACAGGTATTGGAACTTCTGCACTGGTAGAAGGACGCGTGATGCGTGGCAGCCATTATGTGGCAGGTATTCTGGGCGGACATGTTATCTTAGACCGTAACGGCTTGATGTGCAACTGTGGCAACAGGGGATGCGGCGAAGCTCAGGCTTCTACATGGAATATGGATGCCATTATCAGGCAGCAGGCAGCAGAAGTGGCAAACTGGTACAGTCCGGCAGCAGATTTCAGGCTGATCTTTGAAAAGGCGGCAGGGGATGTGTATGCGTTGAAAGTGCGTAATCATTGCCTCGACATATGGACAGAAGTGATTGTGAACATGGTATATGCTTACGATCCTGAAAAGATAGTAATGGCAGGCGGTATTATGAAAAGCGCCGATGTGATTATCCCATACATAACAGAAAAGATAAAGACATATGGCTGGGCTCTGTTCGACCGGATCGAAATAGTACGGTCTTCGGTAACAGATGATGCAGCTTTGCTTAGCGCCGAGTATTTTATGAAAGAAATGACAAGCTAAGAACCTGTTTTAAGTAATCTTAAATATTTACTGTCGCATGTCATCCTGAACAGCGTGAAGGATCTCAACTCTCAGGCAAGAGATGCTTTGGCTCCGCTGCGCTCTGCCGATTTTGCCTCGCCTTCGCTTCGGCGATTGTTAATTCAATTCTTTCGTCAGCATGACAAAATACGATAGGGGATTTCTTCATTACTTAACTCTGCCAAAAAAGGCTTATATTAGCATCGCTATGAAAAATAAACGTTTTCCTTTTTTTCTGATACTGATACTTTTAAGTATTACCGGAATGACCGGGCAAAATAGTAATCCGTCCGTGAAGAAAGTGCATATTATCTTCAAGACGCATCTGGATGTCGGTTTTACTGATTTAAGCTCGAAGGTAGAACAACGCTATATCAATGACTTTATACCTAAAGCCATTGCTGTAGCCGAAGAACTGCGGCAGTCAGGGGCTAAGGAACGATATGTATGGACAACAGGATCATGGCTTATCTGGTCTTTCCTGGAACAGGCCTCAGCCGGACAGGTGAAACAACTGGAAGATGCTATCCGGCATGGAGATATTGTCTGGAATGCTGTCCCATACACAGTTGAATCGGAGGTGATGAGTAAAGACCACTTCGAAACGATTCTGAAATTATCCAAGTATCTGGATAAACGTTTTGGAAAAGAGACCATTGCGGCAAAAATGACGGATGTTCCCGGTCATACGCGCAGTATCGTTCCATTATTGAAAAAAGCCGGAATACGTTTTCTTCATATCGGTGTTAATCCTGCCAGCACAATACCCAATGTGCCCGAAATAAGCCGCTGGAGGGAGAAAGATGGCAGCGAGATTATACTGATGTATCAGAAAGACTATGGTAGCGATATTGTACTGCCTGACGGGGAAACAGCGATGGTCGTTGCTTTTACAGGTGATAATCATGGCCCTCATACGGCTCAGAAAGTAAAAGAAATATACTCGTCTATACAACAACGCTACCCGAATGCGGAACTGATAGCTTCTACGTTGAGCGCTGTAGCCGAAGACATGGAATCGTTGAAAGATCAGGTTCCGGTTATTACAGGAGAAATAGGGGATACATGGATTCATGGTTATGGCAGTTCTCCCGTTATGATGGCTCGTTTTCGCGCTCTTTCGAGGCTCTACTCGCGATGGATAGATGAGAAACGTCTCGATCCGGATAGTGAGGAAGCGCTGCATTTCGCTGTCCATCTGGGATTAGTTGCCGAACACACCTGGGGATTGGATGTGAAGTCGCATCTCCTGCATTGGGATAAATATGATTATGAAGCATTCCAGCAAGCCCGTAAATTACCCGAATTTGAGAGGATAGAACTGTCATGGCAGGAGAAAGAAAACCATGTAGACAAAGCTATCGGATATCTGCCTTCTGCTTTACAAATCGAAGCCAAAAAGGAACTGGCAGTGATTGGTAATCCCGCAAAACAGGCAATTAAAGGGAAGATTAATCCTAAGGATATTACCCCTAACGGAGCCTTGTATATAAAAAGGAACGGTTCTTACTTAGTAGCCGGGAATCTGGCTTATCAGGCATTCTCAAAAGAGGATTTTGACTGTTTTCAGGAGGCATACCTTACCCAACAGGTAGACTGGGCTTTTCGTGACTTCGGAAAACCGGGTTTGGAAGATACGGGTGTACAGAGTGTTTCAGTCGAAGGCGTTCTTCAAAATAGTGATTATAAAAAGGATAAAACAGGAACAAGTATTGCGTGTAACCTGGCATTCCCGGAAAATAGCCGTATAGACAGGCGTGTCCTTCCCGAAGAAATATACACAAATTATAAGATAAATCCGGATGATAATAGTATCGACCTGAGTGTGACACTGATAAACAAGCCTGCCAACCGTCTGCCGGAGGCTTATTGGTTTAGTTTTCTGCCGGAACAGATGACTCAGGTAATCGTTGAAAAAACTGGTCGTCCGGTGGATGTGTTAGACGTGGTCGAGGGTGGTAACCGCCAGATGCACGGCGTAGACCGTTATGTGGATATTCTGACATCGGCAGGCCGTTTCCGCATCACTAGTTTGGATGCACCATTAGTCGCTATAGGAGAACGTAATCTGTTGAATTATTCTACTGCATTGCCGGATATTCGGCAGGGAATCCATTTTTGCCTGTTCAATAACGTGTGGGGCACCAATTTCCGTATGTGGTTCGAAGGCAGTATCACATATAGGTTCAAAATAGAATTTGATTAAGACGTTTTACTTGATCTCGATCAATATCAGTTCTGCCCCTAAAGGAATCTCTACTTTCTTTACTCTTTTCTTTGTAGAGAAAGCTTTCGCTGATCTGTTAGGCATATAAAGACTGACTGTTTTGGCTTTTTCTTTCAAATGCAATTGAATATTGACGGGCGCGACCTCTATGTCCTTTTTCGTTTTTAGATCAAAAACCGATATTGTGCGCAATAGAGCAAGCCACCACGAACCATCCGATTTTTGTAACAGCGTCTGGTGTATCGTTTCTCCTTCAGGAGCAGATATGCTATATAATAGGGGTTGCACGGTGAAAGTCCTCTCTTCATCCGAAAGCAGGGATAACAGATTCTTTAAAGCATCGAATGAAGGCTTAGCCGATCCGTCTGACCGGATCAGCCCGAAGTGGCATTCCATATCCGTCATCTCTGCATCAGGTTTCAGGTCGAGGAACTCATATTTATACGTTCGGATCAACCCTTGGTTGAAGTACACAAAAGGTAGGTGTACATGATAGATAGCTGCCGCCTCCTCAGATACACCGGGATGCCCGGGATTATCTATCTTATTGTGATATCCACCCTCGGTAGCTATCAGGGGATGGTCTTTGCTTACCAGCCGGGCTGTAGAAATAGCCTGTTCCATTGACAACCCCCAACCCCAGTGCATGGCAGGGTGCTGTCCAGCAGGATAGGGATGCATTCCGCCATAGTTCATCCATTTCGATAAATCTCCCAAACGGGCCGGATTGTCTTTGATATTTGCCAGCGAAATGCCCACAATGGCTATATGTTCTGTCTCTTTATCAGCTCGCAGATTGCTAAACAGTGTCTGTTGCTCATTGCGTGCATACTCTTCCCATTCTCCGGGTTTCTTGCGGATATCCGGTTCGTTAACGCCTTCTATACCCCAAAGCATGGGGCCGATAGCCTTCGCTTTTTCTACAGCTGTCTTAGCATCGGTAATCAGCAAAAGCCGGATACCCTGATTGCCTATATCTTTATATTTCTCCACTACTTTAAGGTCATAAGTACCGTCTCGGATATGTTTTACCCCTAACTCGATCAACCGGGGGCGCAACCGCTCTTCATACAACTTATAGTTCGTATCGTAATAACCGAAATGGGTATTTACACCGATGGAGTTAATAAAGTCATATGCTTTTGCAGGCATTTTTGTAGTAAACTCCTGCGCTGATATGGAAATGCAGGCATATAGGGCGATGCAAATTACTATAATTCTTTTCATATATACATAGTTAGACTAAAGATGTTCCGGTCTTAAATATATGAAATATAGACGGATATTCGTTTTTTTATTAACAATACTTTATCTTTGAATGATAGGATAACATGTGGGAGTATTACTATGAAAAAAAATATACTGGCTCTTTTATTTTTATTTTCTTCTGTTCTTCAATTAGTTGCTAATTCTGTAAACCAGTATCAGGCGCCTAAAATATTAGATTCGCAGCAGGGATTATCCAGCACAAAGGTTAACAGCATTGTTCAGGATGATAAGAGCTTTGTATGGATAGCTACCGAAGACGGGTTGAATAAGTTCGATGGTTATCATTTTACTGTTTATAAGAGGATTGAAGGGGACTCCACATCTTTACTAAGTAATAATATATCTACTCTTTGCTACGACTCACGGAAACGCCTGTGGGTAGGTTCTATGAGCGGCCTGCAATACTATGATGAACGGAAGAACCGTTTTGTGGAAGCGTTTCTGGGGCAGCCTGAAGATATAATGCTAAGGAATGCGTATAACTGGATTATGGAAGACTCACAAGGCTATATCTGGTTTAGTGTGCATGATCTGGGCGTATTCAAATATTCACCTGAAACAGAGCAAAGCGTTTTGTATAAACCTTTAGCAAAAGGGGGACAGCTTTGCAGTATGTCGATGAGGCATATTGCTGAGGATGGGGATGGGAATATCTGGTTTTCTTCCCTCGATCAGGGTATCTCGGTTTATAATCCTAAAGACGATTCCTTCCGCCAGTATAATGCCGCTAACAGTAAGCTGCCTACCAACAGCGTGCTACGCATGTGTCTTATGAAGAATGGAAATATGCTGGTTACCACCATCGGTGACGGTGTCTGGATTTTTGATAAGAACGCGGAGGAATTTCACCGGACAAATGCCAGAGCAACCGCATTTTCCGTCACTACACTCAGCGATGGAACAGTATTGATCGGTACCGAAGGGGAAGGTTTGTTATATGCCTCGTCACCTTTTGATATGATTCATTCCTATCCGGCTATTCCTAAACACTATAACGAGGTTATCAGCAGTAAGATACATTATCTGATGGAAGATAATAACGGTGATTTATGGATTGGTATGTATAATAACGGAGTGTGTTATATCAGGAAAGAACCGGAAGGATTCACCAGCTATCAGAAAAAATATGATGACCCCAACAGCCTGAGCTATGGGCAGGTGGCAGGCATTACCACAGATAAAAATGGGAATATCTGGTTTGCCACAGATGGGGGAGGACTCAATATGTATGACAGGAAGACAGAAAAATATACCCACTACAGGCATAAGGCAGGCGATTTCGCTTCGCTGCCGGACGATGCGGTGGTCGCAGTGATAAACGATAGCCGCGACAATATATGGGTGGGTATGTACACAGGTGGCCTTAGCCGGCTCGACAGGACTACAGGCAAGTTTACCACTTATCAGTATGCGAATGAAAAGAATTTCATTCCGGATAACTTTGTAAAGAGTATTGTTGAGGACAAAGACGGCAACTTTTGGCTCGGTACAGACGGCGGGGGATTAAGCTATTTTGATACTTCGACAGAGACCTTTACCAATTATAGTGCATCGGAATATGACGGTTTCATATCCAATAATATCATCAGCCTTTATCTACAAAATGACAATATACTGTGGATTGGAGGTTATACGGGGATATTCAAATTCGATATTGCGAATAAAAAGTTTATCAGTTACGAGAATGAAGTGTCTGTAAGCAATCTCACTATCAATAGTATAACGGAGGATAATGCGAAAAACCTGTGGATAGGAACCTCATCGGGATTATATAAATACGATTCTCAAAACGACTCTTTCCTCATAGATTCATTGTCGGGTAATTACCAGAGTATGGTGATCAATGCTGTGGTTCCTTTCAGGCATTACCTGTGGATCAGTACCAATAACGGCATGCTTTGCTACGAACCATACAGGAAACAAATAGTAGCATTGGTGAATAACAACGATCTGGGAGGCATCAACTTTATACGTTCTTCTTATTATATAAGCCCCGATGATGAGATATCTTTTGGAGGGGGTAATGGCTGTTATTCGTTCTATCCCGATCGTATGCCGTTAGGCGATTATTCGCCAAAAGTATATATAACCAATCTTGAGATATTCAATCAGCCTATTCAGGTAGGGAAGAAATATAAAGGAAGGGTGATACTGGACGAATCGCTCGATTATACAGATCATATAACCCTCAAGCATTCAGAGAATACCTTTACTTTCCATTTCTCGTCGCCCACAACGCTTTTTCCGGCTTCCATCTCCTATCTGTGTTATCTCGATGGGGTAGACAAGCAATGGTTATCTTTTCCGCCTACCCAGCAGAGTGTGACCTATGCCAACCTGCCTCCGGGCGTTTATACGTTTCAGGTATATGCCAGCAATGTCCCCAACTCGTATGCCAAGAATATAACAACATTGACGATAGAAATACTACCGCCATTGTGGCTCACATGGTGGGCTAAGACGGGATATGTGATTGCCGTTATCCTGCTACTTGCCTTGATTTTCTGGGTAGCGTACAACAGGATGAAAGATAAGCACGAGCTGAACATAGAGCGCCTCAAAGCAAAAAAACAGGAAGAACTGAATGAGAACAAGATGCAGTTCTTTACCAATATCAGCCATGAATTCCGTACACCGCTCACGCTGATAATTTCTCCATTGGAAGAAATGGAAAAGACGGAAACAAGCAACGAACGCCGCCAGCTTATACAGGTAATGCTGCGCAATGCAGACCGTTTGCTGAGGCTGATCAATCAGATATTGGATTTGCGCAAAGCTGAGAACAATAAGATAACAGTAAAAGCAAAGCCTGTAGACTTGGTACTGTTTGCCCGCGACTTTATCGGGTTGTTTACTGATGTCACCCGCAAGAGGAAAATCGATCTGACTGTCAATAGTAATGCGGAAGAGACAATCGTATGGTACGATCCCGATTTGCTGGAAAAAGGTTTATACAACCTCGTTTCCAATGCCTTAAAGTACACGCCTGATGACGGTGAGATAAATATAACTATCGATCAACAGCCTGATGGAGATGTGATACTGGCTGTTACCGATACCGGATGCGGTATAGCAGAAGATGAACAGCCTTACTTATTTGATCGCTTCTATCAGGGCGAATATTCCAGGACTTCGGGTTCGGGTATTGGCTTGCATTTGGTGAAAACGATTGTAGATCTGCACAACGGGAATATCAGCGTCGATAGCAGCCCGGGGGTGGGTAGTTGTTTTTCTATCTTTATTCTGGGTGGAAAAGAACATCTGGATGCAAACAGTTATACAGATGAACCTTGGTTGCCTGTGGGCGTAGAATCTGTTTCGTCTGCTGCGGAAGAAGATGAGGATGACGAAGTATTCGACGATGAAAAGGATGAAAAACAAGTTGGCACTGAGCAGCCGCTTATACTCTTGGTTGAAGATGAAGATGATATGCGATCTTATATACATAGCAGGTTATCAGATTCTTATCGTGTGGTAGAGGCTGTGGATGGTAAAGAAGCGCTCAGAAAGTTGAAGACAATACATCCCGACCTGATAATAACGGATGTGATGATGCCCGAAATGGACGGGATAGAATTCACGCGGATAGTGAAAGAAAATATCGACACCTGCCACATACCTGTCATATTATTGACGGCCAATGGAGAGACTGAACAAAAGCTGAAAGGATTGGAGACCGGAGCGGATAGCTATATCGTAAAGCCGTTCAACTCGGAATATCTCCATATCAGGATAAGGAAATTGCTGGAAATCCGCAAAAAGATGCAGGAGAAATTCAGCAAACTGTTGAATCTCGAAGCCCAGGAAGTAGAGATAACCAATCCTGATGAACAGTTGTTGCAAAATTGTATCGGTTTTATCCGTGACAATATCAACGAACCGGACTTGTCTGTTGAGGAAATGGCGAAGAAAATGAACATAAGCCGCACCAATTTGCACCGCAAGATAAAAACGCTTACAGGCACCAGTCCTGTAGAATTGATCAAAACGATACGGATGAAACAGGCTGCATACTTGCTGGATAAGGGTGTCTTGACTATTTCTGAGGTTGCCTACGAAGTCGGATATAATTCTTTATCTTATTTTAGCAGCAGCTTTAGCGCTTACTGGGGAGTCTCTCCTTCCGAGTATGTTAAATCCGACAAATAATGTTATGATAGTACAGGTTTTTTAAGTTTTGGTACATTTTTTAAAGCTTAAAGTACAAATTTGAAAGTCTTTTTTTCTTTCATCTGATACTTTTGTGCATATAAAATCGGACGTACCGATACTATTTTAATACCTGTATTATCATGAAGCACGATCTTCCGGTTCAAGAAAAAACTCCATTATCCGAAAAGGACTGTTTTTATATAGCCGACAGGCATAAGACAGAATTTACATATCCTCTTCACCTGCACGAAGATTTTGAACTCAATTTCATATCTAATGCTGCGGGAGTGAAAAGGATAGTGGGAGATTCGGAAGAGATCATAGGCGATTACGACCTTGTGCTTATCGGTAATAAAGATCTGGAACATGTATGGGAACAGGGCATCTGCCATTCAAAAGACATAAGGGAAATTACCATCCAGTTTTCACCTACATTATTTTACCCACATCTTCTTAATAAAAGTCAATTCGTATCCATTCGCAACATGTTTGAAAAAGCAGAAAAAGGACTATCCTTTCCTCTGCCTGCCATTATGAAGGTATATCCTGTATTGGATAAGCTGGCTTCGCTGGAAAATAGCTTTTACGCGGTGATGGATCTTTTTAAAGTCCTCTACGAGTTGTCTTTATTTACAAATGATGCCAAAGAACTGGCAGAGATATCTTATATAAGGAAACCGGGAAACGATATGACGGACAACGACAGGCTACAGGATATCCGCGGTTATATCAACGATCATTATACCGAAGAGATACGCCTCGAACAGCTTGCTGCCCGTGCAGAAATGGCGCCTACAGCTTTCAGCCGCTTTTTTAAACAACATACAGGCAAATCATTGTCCGATTATATAATAGATATACGGCTCAATCAGGCAGCACGTTTGCTGATCGATACGGTTACCCCTATTTCTAAAATCTATCAGGAAAGCGGATTCAATAACTTATCCAACTTCAACCGCCTGTTCAGGAAAAAGAAAGGTTGTTCTCCTAAAGAATTCAGAGAAAGCTACAGAAAAAAAAAGATGGTGATCTGAACTATTTATAGTTAAAAAGCATTTGATATAACAATAACCTAATAATTGATAATATGTGACAAGATAATCGAAAAAATGAAATCCTACTTATGAAAACAAACCATGAAATAAAAACAACAATTGTTAAACTTGCGTTATGAGAAAATTTATTTATTATTTATTGTTTTTTTGTGCATTTCCGGTTCTAGGTTTTGCGCAAACTTACCAGATTTCAGGAAGGGTGACTGATGCGCTCGATGGTTCGCCATTACCGGGAGTTACAGTACAAACCCAGAACAAAACGGCAACAATGACCGATGTGGATGGTAATTATACAATAAGAGCAAATAAAGGTGATGTACTTTCATTTACTTTTATTGGTATGATGCCTCAGTCGGCTAATGTAGATTCAGAACGCCGTATCGATATCGCCATGTCCGAAGATGAAACAAAACTCGACGAGGTAATCGTAGTCGGATATGGTGTGATGAAAAAACGTGACCTTTCGGGCGCTATTGTGCAAATAAAGGGTGACGAGTTGCTGAAAGGAAACCCGGCAACCAGTATCAACCAGGCATTGCAGGGTAAACTGGCGGGGGTAGCTGTTACACAAAACGATGGGGCGCCCGGAGCCGGGATAAGCATCCAGATACGTGGTATAAACTCTTTCTCTACCAGTTCCCAGCCTCTGTATGTAGTTGATGGTGTGCCTTTCGATGTGGCATCCACTCCTACCAGCGATGCTAATAGCAACAACAACCAGACAGCCAATCCGATGGCATTGATCAATCCTAACAATATCGAGTCTATCGAAGTATTGAAAGATGCTTCCGCTACAGCTATTTACGGATCGCGTGGAGCGAACGGGGTAGTATTGATCACAACTAAAAGGGGAGTGGAAGGTAAAGATCAGATAGAAGTAACAACCAATTTCAGCGTTTCGCAGATAGGCAGACGTGTGAAAATGCTTGGCGCATACGATTATGCCAATTATATCAACGAGCAGGCGGTAAATGATGCGTACTATCTTGGAAATTCCTACTCTACTCTGCCTTATCCGGGTACGTGGTCTTACAACTATGATTCAGCAGGAAATTTGTTGCCTCATACAGGAAGATATACCGGAAGTCCTGAGGATTTCCTGAATCCACGTACAATATACGATAGCTATGGCAATTCTTCCCTTATAAGCGATACCGACTGGCAAGACCAGATCTACCAGACAGGTTTTAGCCAGGAATATAATGTCCGTGTATCGGGTGCCAGTTCCAACGGATGGCATTCCTTCTCAGGCAACTATGTGAAGCAGGAAGGTATTATCGTTAATTCAGGTTACGAGCGTTATGGCTTATTTGCCAATCTGGGACGTAAGGTTCACAGTTGGATAGAATTGGGTACTACTATCAATTATACCAACTCTACTACCGACTTTGCAAAAAGTAACGCATACGACTATAGCGTTATCCGTTCAGCGTTAATGTTCCCGCCTACATACGATCCTTTGATGGAAACATCGTCTATGGATGAGTTGAGCTGGCTGGCCGCAAATCCGTATATGTACGTAAGAACGACAAAAGATCAGATTGTGGCTAATAACGTATTCACTTCCAGTTATGTCGAACTTACTTTTACCGATTATCTGAAATTCCGTCAGAATCTGGGTATCAATTATTCTAATAATAACCGAAGTACATACTATGGCCGCCATACTCAGGAAGGAAAAGCTCCAAACAACGGTGTTGCCGGTCAGGCAGACAACTGGTGGCGCGGAATTACTTCCGAATCATTGGTTACTTTTAATAAAACATTCGGCACGCGGCATTCATTGAATGCTCTGGCAGGGTTCACATTCGAGAACGGGAACTATGGAGGCAAGGATATTACCGTAATGGACTTCCCTTCTGATGTAACGGGTGAATACGATCTTAGTGCCGGGCTTCAACCTCAGACCCCTAAAAGTTCGAGAGGGGAGACCAGCCTGGTATCACTTTTGGGACGTGCCAACTATGTACTCGATGATAAATATATTTTCACCGCTTCTTTCCGTCGCGATGGCTCGAGTAAATTTGCAGCAGGTAATAAATTTGCAAATTTTGCTTCCGGTGCTTTTGCGTGGCGTGCCTCAGAAGAAGAGTTTATCAAAAATCTGGATATTTTCAGCAACCTGAAACTGCGTGCCAGCTACGGACAGACAGGTAACCAGGGTATTGGTGCTTACGAAACACTGGCATTACTAGGTACGGCCAATTATCCATATGGCAGCGGGCTTACAAGCGGTTATGCCGAGCAGGTATGGCGCGGGCCGGTAAACAAAGACCTGAAATGGGAAACTACTGACCAGTATAATGCCGGTATCGATTTCGGTTTTATGAATAGCAGGATCAACATCGTGGTTGATTATTACTACAAGAAAACTAAAGACCTGCTGCAAATGGTGAAAATACCGCAGAGTACAGGGTTTAGCAATATGCGTACCAACTTTGGATATGTAACCAACAGTGGATTGGAGTTGTCAGGTAATTTTCTTATTTTCGACAGGAAAGACTTCAACTGGACAATAGATGCCAATATCTCATTCAACAAAAACAAAATCGGAGGATTAGAGGCCGATCAGTTTGCTCAGGAATTGTGGTACTCTGCCGATCAGGCATTTATACAGCGTAACGGAAATCCGATAGGAGCTATGTTTGGCTATGTAGAGGAAGGATTTTACGACAGCGAGGCTGAGGTGCGTGCGAGGAAAGAATATGCAAACTCTTCGGATGCTGTAGTGAAAGCGATGGTAGGTGAAGTGAAATACCGCGACCTTGACGGCAACGGAGTGATTGATGATAAAGACAGGACTATCATCGGTAATACCAATCCTGATTTCACTTATGGTCTGACTAACAATATTAGATGGAAAGGTTTCAATTTCAGTTTCTTCCTGCAGGGAGTACAAGGTAACGATATGTTCAACGGTAACCTAATGGATGTGAAGATGAGCAATATCGGTAACGTTCCGGTAGATGCATACAATTCGCGCTGGACTGCCGGCAATACCGAAAACGCTCTATGGCCAAAAGCTACAGGAGGATACAGCCGCGTATGGCGCATATCAGACCGCTATGTGGAGGACGGCTCTTATCTACGTTTGAAAAACGTATCTCTTGGTTATACCGTTCCTATTACATTCAAGGGCATAGAGTCGCTATATGTATATGGTAGCGCGAGCAACTTGTTCACAATAACAGACTACAGTTGGTTCGATCCGGATGTGAATGCATTTGGTGGAGACGCATCCCGCAAGGGAGTGGATATTTATTCATATCCTAGCAGCCGTACCTATTCATTTGGATTGAAAGTAAATTTTTAAAGAAATAAAAAATAATTAACCATGAAAAAATATAGTTTATCTATCTTTTTACACATAATGCTTCTTTCCGGGATAGTGATGCTTTTCTCTTCCTGCGAAGACATGATAGAGGAGAATCTATATGACTCTATCACCGAGATCGAAGATTCGGATACAGGAGCAAACCAATATATAACAGGTGTGTACAGCTTCTTGCTCGATGATATGTTCCGCTGGGATCAGTTCCCTAAAGTACTGGATATGGACTGTGACTATGCCACAGGGCCCGACTGGTCGTTGTCAGCCATTGGTGCAGGTAACTTTCAGAACGAAATGGATCCTGTGTGGACAAAGTCTTATACTCTCATACACCGCGCAAATAACGCGATAGAAAAGATTGAAGAAATGTCGAACGTTACGCCTGCCTATCAGGTGAACACGATTGGCGAAATGAAATTTCTTAAGGCCTGGGGATATTTTCTGCTAGTCAGGGCTTATGGAGCTGTGCCTATTCATTATAAATCGGTAAATGCCGGTTCTGAATTTCATCAGCCGCGTCAGCCGATACCTACAGTATATGAGCATATAATAAGTTTGTTGACAGAAGCAGAAGATGCCATGTATAAAAACACAGATGTAAACTTCACGGAAGGACATGCTTCTGCCGGAGCTGCTGCATCTCTGCTGGCTAAAGTATATCTTACAATGGGATCAGCTTCCCTTTCTTCAGGTACTCTTACAATAAAAGGCGGTGTGCCCTTTACCGGATCAGGCGATAATAAGGTTTATACAAATCCTACTGCATTGACTCTCGACAAAAAACAGGTGGCCGGTTATGAAAGTCTCGATTCCAGAACATATTTCGAACTGGCACGTGATAAGGCTAAACAGGTAATGGACGGTGAGTACGGTTCATATGACCTGTTATCTTTCGGCCAATTGTGGACAGCCGCATCGAGAAACAAGACCGAACATATTTTTTCTATTCAGCCTGTGACAGCAGATACGCAATATGGTTTAGGTATTTCAAGATATTATACCGGAACAGAAAACACATCGGGTATAATCATCGAAGGTCTTTTCCACGGTTGCCGCGACCACTGGTACAAACTCTTTGAATCGAGAGACCTGCGTATAGAACAAGGCGTTATGCATCGCTGGCGTTTGATCGACCAGTTGCCGTGGGATGGAGGATTCTTCTATCCAAACAATGATGAATGGTCTATCAAGGCTCGCGGTTACTATGTGGCAGGTTCGGATACGATATATGATAATCCGGCTACAGGCAAACCTTTCGAAAAAGATCCTTTATATAGTGACGGTTACAATTATGTATATGAAACAGGTTCTTCCCGTTCACTCGCTTTCCTTACAAAATACTATAATGCTTCGGACAGAACATCTGCCCGTACAGATGTGCCTTGGCCTGTATTGCGCTTCGCTGATGTATTGCTGATATATGCCGAAGCAGCCAACGAAGTTAATGGAAGCCCTACATCCGATGCACTTGCCGCACTCAACCGGGTACGTGTAAGAAGCAACGCTACATCCAAATCATTAAGTGGTTCGGGATCTATCGGATCATTGGAATCTTTCCGCTCTTTTGTAGTTGAAGAGCGTGCACGCGAACTGGCTCTTGAAGGAGACCGCAGATGGGACTTGATCCGTTGGGGAGTCTATCTTGATGTCATGAATGCTATCGGTGGTTATGATGAAGTAGGTATCCGCAAGGTACGCGAAGACAAACATTTGCTCTATCCGATTCCTACTGATGAGATATTGACAAATAAAGCCATCAACGAAAACAATCCCGGCTGGTAATATTCATTGTTATAACAAATTCTAACAGAATATATGATTATGAGAAATATATTTAAAATATCAAGAAAGAATATGAAAAAGAATTTAGCTTTCCTGCTATTGCTTGCGGTTCTACTTGCCTCCTGCAAACAAAAAGATGACTCTATGGAAGGGATGACTTTGCCGATAGACAAAAATGCAACAAAAGAAACGGTCTTGCTTTATAATAGGCTGTTCGATTCTATGCAGAAAGGTATCATGGTAGGCCATCAGGATGCGTTAGCTTACGGACACTCATGGTATAAAGAAGACGGGCGTTCCGATGTGAAGGACGTGGCAGGCGATTATCCTGCTGTGGTAGGCTGGGAACTGGGGCATGTGGAAAATGGTGCCGAATATAATCTCGATTCTGTGTATTTCTCTGATATGAAGCGGTATATCAAACAAACATATGACAGGGGTGGTATTACGACAGCCAGTTGGCATGGCGACAATATTGTGACAGGAAACACAACGTGGGACTGTGCGCAGGACTCTGTGGTAAGGACAATCTTGCCGAATGGTTCTAATCATCAGAAATACCTGACATGGCTGGACAAGGTAGGCGACTTCTTCCTCAGCCTGAAAGACGATAAAGGCAGCCTTATCCCTGTGGTGTTCCGCATGTACCATGAACATACAGGTGCATGGTTCTGGTGGGGTAGTGAGCAATGTACTCCCGAAGAATACAAGCAACTTTGGATAATGACGGTAGAACATCTGCGCGATAAGAAGAAAGTACACAATCTGCTGTACGCCTATTCACCATCCGAAACGAAGGATGAAGCACATTTTCTGGAACGTTATCCGGGCGATGAATATGTGGATATTGTAGGGTTCGATTGTTATGCCAATGGCAGTGATTCTACGGCTGTAGCTAGGTATAAAAAAGCATTGGATCACAATCTGAAGATTGTAACAGATTATGCTACTAAGGCTAATAAAGTGCCTGTTATAGGCGAAACAGGAATGGAATCGATCCCATATAATGCCTATTTCACCGATGCGGTTTATTCGGTTATCAGCCGGTATAAAATAGCATGGGTACTCTTCTGGCGCAATGCGTGGGAAAGCGATAAGCCCGGCCATTTTTACGGGCCTTTTGCGGGACATTCGTCCGCACCCGATTTCAAAGAGTTTGTAGCTAAGCCGGATATTTTAATGAATAATGATATTAAGCAATAGAATTTATATTGAATAAAGCATAATGTGTTTATATTCAGTTGTTCTATTGCCCCACCTTTTAAGGTGGGGAGTATTAATGTCACAAGAAAAAGACTTTAATCAAAACCTTTTGGCTAAAGCCGTTATACAGTTTGATTTTTCTCCCCCAGCTAAAGCAGGGGGCAACTAATATATAGATAATGAAATATATATAATTTTATTCAATATAAGTTCAAATGAATATGAAAAAACTTACAGTACTGCTTGTGGCTGTGTTATGCCTGTTCTCATGTAACAGGAAGAAAGTAGAATCCCCGACTGACCAGTCTCCTTTTGTTAAACAGGAAAACGGACGTTTTGTAATAAAAGACAAACCATACTACTTTATAGGCACAAACTATTGGTATGGGGCTATTCTCGGTTCTACAGGTCAGGGAGGTAACCGTGAACGCCTGCATAAGGAACTCGATTTCATGAAAGCGAATGGTATTACTAATCTGCGTGTACTGGTGGGAGCCGATGGTATTGCCGGACAGGCCGTAAAGGTAAGACCGACCTTACAGACCGGGCCTGGAGTGTATAACGATACCATTTTCGATGGACTGGATTACTTTATGGCCGAATTGGGCAAAAGGGATATGCATGCCGTGCTTTTCCTCAACAACAGCTGGGAATGGAGCGGGGGATACGGGCAGTATCTGGAATGGGCAGGAAAAGGCAAAGTGCCCGAAAAAGGGGTATATGACTGGCCTGTATTCGTAAAACATGTGGCTCAGTATGCCGATTGCGACAGTTGCCATACTCTGTTCCTCAACCATGTGAAGCATGTGATGTCCCGTACCAATAAATATACCGGAAAGGCATATACGGAAGACCCTGCCCTGATGTCGTGGCAGGTGGGCAACGAGCCGCGTGTCTTCAGTAACGAAGGTAAGGAAGGCTATAAGAAATGGTTGTCGGAAACGACTGCATTGATGCGCTCGCTGGATGCTAATCACCTGATATCTATCGGCAATGAAGGAACTATGGGCTCGGAAGAAGATATGGACTTGTACGAGGCTATACATGTCGATGAGAATGTGGATTTTATGACAATACATATCTGGCCTAAAAACTGGAGCTGGATAGATATTACGGATATCACGGGGTCGGTAGATACGGCTATCATCCGCACCAACGAATATATCAGGGAGCATATGGCTATAGCCAAAAAGCTGAATAAACCGATGACTATCGAAGAGTTCGGTTTTCCGCGCGATAACCATAAATATACACTCGATGATCCTGTAACGGCGCGCGACATGTATTACGCGAATATATTTTCACAGGTGATTTCATCATTTAAGGAGGATGGTAGCCTTGCCGGCTGCAACTTCTGGGCATGGGGCGGATTTGGTCGTCCTGCCAACGAATTTTGGCAACCGTGGGACGACTATGTGGGCGATCCTTCACAAGAGGAGCAGGGATTGAATTCGGTATTTGACACGGACTCTACTATCGGGGTGATAAAAAAATACGCTGACCAACTGCAATAGGCGATATATATTACTATCTTTACTTCTGCCTTTCTTTCGGAATCAATAACTTAGCCGGAGGAAAGGCAGATTTGATTTACAAACTATTAGTAATAATGTATAATAAATAGAGCTATGATTGAACCTGTATATCGTGCAGACGACCATCGTTATGATGGAAAGATGAAATACCGCCGTTGTGGAAAAAGCGGGATACAACTTCCGGAAATATCCTTAGGGCTGTGGCATAACTTTGGAGGAGTAGACACTTTCTCCAATAGTAAAGAGATGATGCATTATGCCTTTGATAATGGCATCACACACTTCGATCTGGCAAACAATTACGGGCCTCCTTACGGTTCGGCAGAAGAGACTTTCGGTCAGGTGATGAAAACATCTTTCCGTCCTTATCGTGACGAATTATTCATATCATCCAAGGCAGGACATGATATGTGGGCGGGGCCTTATGGTGAATGGGGTTCGCGCAAATACTTGATAGCCAGCCTCGATCAAAGTTTGAAACGAATGAATCTCGACTATGTGGATATTTTCTATTCGCACCGCTACGATCCCGATACACCGCTGGAGGAAACCTTGCAGACGCTGGTAGACATCGTAAGACAAGGTAAAGCTCTGTATGTAGGCATATCAAAGTATCCGTATGAGGCGGCTCAGTTTGCTTATGATTACCTCAACAAACGGGATATACGTTGTTTGCTCTATCAGGGAAGATATAATATGTTTAACCGTGAACCCGAAACCGAGGGGATTATTCATCAGGCAAAGGAAAACGGTTCGGGCTTTATTGCTTTTTCTCCATTGGCGCAGGGTTTGCTTACCGACAGGTATATTACAGGCGAAATAGCAGAAGGCACACGCATAGCCCGTGGCGGATACCTTAAGCGTGATGATCTGACACAAGACGTCCTTGATAAAATGCGGAAGTTGGCGGAAGTGGCAACCCAACGAGGTCAAACTCTTGCCGAAATGGCTTTGGCGTGGCTGTTGAAAGACGATAATGTAACGTCTGTTATCATTGGATCCAGTTCGGTAGAGCAAATGAAGAAAAACCTGAAAGCATTGGAAAATACGTCGTTCACAAACGAGGAATTGGTAAAAATAGAGACTATATTAGGATGATGGGCAAAGTTAACTTTCGGACTGTTTGTGGCATTGATGTATTAGCTTTTAAAATTAAAAATTCTATTATAAGTATAAATGGGTTATCAGTAAAGTGAAAATCACATCCTGTCCTGAATAGCTCTGGCATAATTGTTGATGGTTGATAATTATTCATTCCGGTTTGCCGGAAGCAGTTCCCCGTCTGAATAATTGTCAGTTATAGAAACTATACGAAAATAATGAATAAAAAAATTAAAAAAGCGATGTTGATAATTCTTTCTGTAATAGCTGTTTTAGCTATAGCTGTATTGATCTTTATCAATCAGCCCCGGTTTGGTAAAACACCCTCCAAAGAACGCAAAGCAAGAGTCGAAAATTCGCCAAACTACCATGACGGGAAATTCCAAAATCAGCACGAAACACCTCAACTGACATCGGGCAAGGGATATATAGCGACGATGGCCGATTTTCTGTTTAAGAAGAAAGAACGATTATCGCCCGACCAGGACTTGCCGGCAATAAAAACCGATTTGCATAGCTTCGTCCCGGATGAGGATGTCCTGGTATGGTTTGGTCATTCTTCTTATTATATGCAGGTCGATGGTAAGCGCTTTCTGGTCGATCCTGTACTGAGCGGTGCGGCTTCGCCCGTATCGTTTGTCAATAAACCGTTTAAGGGAACCGATATTTACAGGCCTGAGGATATTCCTGCCATTGACTACCTCATCATTTCGCACGATCATTGGGATCACTTGGATTACAATACGATAATGAAACTAAAGGACAGAGTAGGTAAAGTTATCTGTGGACTAGGTGTAGGTGAGCATTTTGAGTACTGGGGTTTTCCTGTAGAAAATATTATCGAACTGGACTGGAATGAAGATGCTATATTAGAATCAGGTTTTTCTGTATTTTGCCTGCCTGCCCGTCACTTTTCAGGGCGGGGATTATCTCCCAATCAGTCGCTTTGGGCTTCTTATCTCTTGCAAACACCTACTATGAAAATATATATTGGAGGGGATAGCGGCTACGATACTCACTACAAGCTGATAGGAGAACGTTTTGGAGTAGTCGATCTGGCTATTCTCGAAAACGGGCAATACGATCAGAGTTGGAAATATATCCATATGATGCCCGAAGAGGTTGTAGATGCAGCAAAAGACCTGAAGGCAACCAGGCTCTTTGCTGTGCATAATTCTAAATATGCTTTGGGTAATCATGCCTGGGACGATCCGCTGAACAGAGTATCGAAAAAAAGTGAAGAAGAAAGTGTAAATCTGATTACTCCACAAATAGGTGAAATAGTAAACCTGAAAGATTCTGCTCAGGTATTTACTAAGTGGTGGCAAGGTCTGGAATAATCAATGTCCTATTTGATATAAAAAACATGAAAAGAGGTTATTACCATTGGGAAATAACCTCTTTTTAACGATTATGACTTTAAAAAAACTATTTCTTATCGTATGACTACCTTAAGTACACTGGATACTGCCGGTACAGGATAAGTATCATCTACAGCAACGATTACTTTATCTTCCGGTTCGGATATTCCGCCGAATGCTGCCTGAAGATTCCCTGCCCCCGGATATTGGTTTACGGCAGTTCCATCATCCAACAAGGCTACTTTGCTTGTAATATCGCCTTTCGATAAAGCGTCAATATCAGAGCTATTGGAATAGAACCAGTCGTTTGAGGATGTAAACATGGTAGCAAAAGCTATTTTATCGCCTCTTACAGCGTTAAATCCTACTTCTACTTTCTCAGTAGGCCCTGTCACCTGAGTCCCGGCAATGTAGATACTCCTTACATTACTCATTTCCCTCAATGATTCAACCAATGGGCTGGTGCTGCCTCTTTGTGCCAGTTCACTAAGTCCTATTTTAGTATCCTCTTTATTAAGCTCGTATAGAGGATTTACATCTCCGGTGTATACCACCACCACTACAGGCGAAATACCTGTAAGGATACCTGTCATTGGTTCTACCATATCATATAATGGCTCGTTGTCACCGGTTTCGGCTAATGCAGTCATCTGAGTACTTGACATTTGTCCTTCTACAAAGAAAGGAGCATTATTTTCCAGATAATTATCCCAGATATTAGAAACAGCCCATACACCCGGAGAGAATGGAGTCTCGTTTATTGTACCACTGGTGTTGTTTGTTATTGTGAGGGTAAACTCTGACCTGGTTTTGTTATAAGTCAGGTTCAGTTTCATTAGCTCAGAAGCATCCAGATATATATTGCCCTGCGCATCTTCTCCTTCCACTCTTGTTACGTCTGCACTTTGGGCAATTCCCGGATGTGTGTTTTCAGCGCTTGGCTGTTGATTTACTCTGGTTCCGTTATCCCATAGCTTTATATCCAAAGACCTGTCTCCGGTAAGAGGTTCACCGCCAGCTGTATATAGATCCAACCCCGGATTCTCAGGTGCGAAGAATAAGTCGTTAGAATAACCGTACATGGTAGCAAAAGCTAGCCGTTGGCCTCTGCCTGCATTGAATGTAAAACTTACCGACTGTCCCGGAAGGATAGCCGCTTCAGAACCGCTCATATTGAAAGTTCCACTCTGAACGAAATCTTTTGTTTCAAGCACATTTTCGAAACTGATGATTCCGGTTGAATCGTCTCCGTCATCGTCATCATCGTCATCGCTACATGAGGTGATCCATGTGGCACTAAATAAGATTGCCGCAACTACAGCAAACTTTAAGAATTTTTTCTTCATCATTTCCCAGTTTTGTTATTAATAGAAAATATATATTGTCCCCATTTGATGATAATAACAAGCTGTGGGGAGAAAAGTTTTTAAGTTAATTTGTTGTAATAATGTATTTTAATGTGATTTTTGATCCTGTTTTCCTTCTTTGAAAGATAGCTTATATTTTTTCATTTTAATTGATTATGTATCTGTAAAACAGTCTGTTGCTTGTCTTGTGAGAATGAGGGTTTATAGATGTGAAGCTATTTGTATTTTTTTCTAAACCTGATTTCTTCGCTTAGGATGAATTTATATTTAATAAGTCCGGATGAACATTTTGAGATTTTTAAGCTTATTTATAATAATAAGAACTGATGGAGAAATATTGAATTAGTCTTTATCTGAATGATAATATATAAATCATCAAAAACAATATTTATTCTCTTTGGATAAAGAAAAATATTTAAATTTGGATTTCTGCCCCGATCAGAAGTTTTATATTCGCGTAGGAGGAGAAACAATTATTATTGCAATATGTTATTATTGAAAGGTGTAATATGGTAAATGTCTGATAATCTATATATATAAATGATAAATAACAGGGATTTGAGCTGGCTTACATTCAACGAGCGTGTATTACAGGAGGCGCAGGACGAGAGTGTCCCTTTGATGCAACGGCTTCGTTTTCTGGGAATCTTTTCCAACAATCAGGATGAATTTATCAAAGTCCGGTTGGCCAATATTGTGCGCTTGAGTAAGTTGAAAGCGGAAAAGGCTCCCAGATTCACAGGCGGATACACAGCCCGGGAATTACTGCCCCTGGTGAATAAAAAAGTGCTTGAAGGACAAACTAAATTTACAGATACATACTGTCAGATACTCGCGCGTATGGAGGATGAGGGTATTTATGTAGTCAATGAAAAGCAACTGAATAAGCGCCAGAAAGACTTTTGCAGGCAATACTTTTTCGAGGTGGTCAGTCCGTTGCTGGTTCCCCTTATCATCAGGAAGACGACTAAAATGCCTTTCCTGAGGGATAATAATATCTATCATGCGGTGAAAATGACTACCGATAAACAGGAAGGGAATCCGCGTTATGCAATTATCCAGATACCTGTAACAAGGGAGTGTCCCCGTTTTGTTACCCTTCCCTCATCTAAGGAGAGGAAGGATATCATCTTTGTAGACGATATAATACGATTGTGCCTCGATGATATATTTTTCATGTTCAATTATAAGAATATATCGGCATATACATTCAAACTCATGCGTGATGCCCAACTTACACTGGATGATGATATATCGAAGAGCCTGATAGAGAAAATGGAACAGGGGCTTCAAAACCGCCTGCACGGGCAGCCGATACGCCTCGTCTACGACAGAGAGATGCCGGACGATTTGCTTAATATCATTGCCTCTAAGCTAAAGCTGAAAAAAGGGGAGGGACTCGATGCCGGAGGGCGCTATCACCTGATGCGCGACCTGATGAAGTTTCCACGCATGCGACCGGCGTTAGAGAGTAAGGCTCTTTCTCCTTTGCAACATCCTGATATAAAGCCTTTCTCCAGCATATTGAAAGTAATTGGCAAGAAAGATATTTTCCTCAACTATCCTTACCATACGTTCAACTATTTTCTCGATTTCCTCCGCGAAGCGGCTATTGACCCCAAAGTGGAAAGCATTTACATCACCCTTTACCGTGCAGCAGAACGCTCTAAGGTGATCAATACCCTGATAAATGCAGCCAAGAATGGGAAGAAAGTTGTTGTATTACTGGAGTTGTTTGCACGTTTCGATGAGGAGCAGAATGTGGTGTATTCAGACCTTTTGCAGAGTGAGGGGGTAAAGGTGATCCATGGCGTGGAAGGGCTGAAAGTACATAGTAAACTGGTCCTGGTACAGCGAAAAGACAAAAGCTATGCCTATATAGGAACAGGCAATTTCAATGAATCTACCGCACAGCTCTATGCCGATTTCGGGTTGTTTACTTCCAATCCCCAGATAGTGACTGATGCACGTGTAATATTCGATTTCCTGCTCAATCCGCATAAGCATGTATCGTGTAAGCAGCTTATGCTTTCACCTTATTATATGAGAAACCAGTTTGAGGAACTGATAAAGCAGGAGATAAAAAATGCACAGAGCGGAAAGCCGGCCTTTATATATGCAAAGCTCAATACATTGACAGACGAGGATCTGATAGAATTGCTCTATAAAGCAAGCAAGGCAGGTGTTGATATCCGCCTCATCGTCAGGGGTGCATGCTCTTTGCAGCCACAGTTAAAAGATTTGAGTGAAAACATCAGGGTGATCAGCATTATAGACAACTTTTTAGAGCACGCCCGTCTCGCTATCTTTGCGAATGGCGGCGAAGAAAAGGCTTTCATAATGAGTGCCGACTGGATGACCCGCAACCTTGATCGCAGGGTAGAGGTTGGTACACCTATACTTGATAAGAAAATCAGGAAAACGGTGATAGATGTTTTCAATATACAATGGGCAGATAATGAAAAGGCACGCGACCTGTCTGTTTTTGGTATTAACCAATATGTAGAGAAAGGCGATAATTCATCGTGCCGCTCGCAAATAGCATTGTATGAGTATTATAAGAAAATGGAGAAAGATTAACCTCTTATAGAGATAACCTTTATCCATTCTCATGTTTGTTTCTATTAGACTCTAATAATCCATCAGGCTGGTATTGTGGTTGACAGGCAGGCGACAAGAGGCGACTTTTACTTCCATTGTTTTTATTTTGTCGGTCACTACCTCTTCATTGCTGAGGTTATCCTCTTTATATGGTGTGAGGGTTAGTTTGTAAGTTCCCCGCTTGGGATAGGTGTGTTTTAGTGAAAAGTTGGAAGAACTCATATCCGTTTCTGAAACGACCGGAGTGTTATCTCCAAAGTCCCATTCGAGCCGTGTAATACGGCTTTGACCTGTACCGGTATTAATTTGTATCGAAAATGTTATTTCTGTACCCATGCATACAGGTAGTTGAGGATCCGTTCTTATCTCTCCCACATTAAAAAATGAAGTAATGAAGGGCGGTAAACCCATAGCACCACCAACTGCACTATGTGATGAAAAGAAATTAGTAAAAGTTGCTATTGGAGACGCACCTCCTATGTCAGGATCTAATATAGCAAACAGACTACTGGAACTCGTTCCATATATTCTGCCATCCATAGCTAACTGCACATTCGACAGAGTGGTTTCGAGCCTGGTAAGTGTGACAGATGGTTCAACTAAATCGTCTATATGCGTTACATACAGTCCTTTTTGTGAAACTGCAGCTCCCATATGTGTTGCTATGAAAACATACTCGCCGCTAGGAGAGAAGTCTACACCATATAAGCTTTGTATATTAGCCTTTACATTTTTTATATTGCTAACTGTTCCTGTGGCGGCATCAAAGTCGGCAAAAGTAATGTAAGAGTTGCCCCTTTCTGCAGCGTCCATGTGTATTACTTTTGTACCGTCGGGCGAAAATTTGATATATCCCATCCCTGCTCTGAATAATGTTCCCGAAGTATATACCCCTTGATCTACCCCTGTGTCGAAAAGGAGTGGAGTTGAAAAACCGTCCTTTGTTACCTTCCACACATAGAAGTATTGGCGTGCGCGTTGTATCAGCCAGTAATCTACACCATTGGTGTGTCCTACTACCGACAGGTTTTCGTACATATCGGCCTTGGCTATTATCCCCGGCAATGGTTTATTTTTCAATGTAACAGAACCTAGTCCCGAGTTGTATGTCAAATCTATAATATTGTAGTTCAGGCCATTGCGGGTAGCCTCCATAGCGGATGCTGTTACAATATAATAGAGGTCTGAGCTTTCCGGAATAGGTATCACAATTCCCGACTGGGCTGACGAATTGTGTCCCAAAAGTCCTGAGCCATTATCCATCAATGTCTTATTTTTATTATATACGCTCTGTCCATCAGATGCGAATAAGAAATTACCATCCTTATCTGAGATAGCAAAACATCCTTCTCCTGTAGCAAATGGTCCTCTGTCGAAAGTAGGGACATTAGTCACGCCATTCAACGTCTGCGTATTCATAAAATCCAATCCGGCATTCGTTCCAAAGTACCAATGAGCGGCTTCTTTTTGGGCTTTCGATACCACCACAGTAATAATAAGTAAGGCTGATAAAAATAAAATCTTCTGTTTCATAAGTTTGTAAAATTAAAATTGCTCTTTGCTTGTTCCGGGCTAGGGCAAAGAGGGTAGTTTATAAATGAATAATAATTGTAGATAGAAAATGCAATGAGACATTGCAGGTTACCGGATAATGGTAATCTGAAAATTGCGGTTAAAAAAGAACAGGAATATTTGGAATATTGATAGGAATGATTTATCCTGTTATGCGTATGCGTAGTCTCTCTCTCTCTCTCTCTCTCTCTCTCTCTCTCTCTCTCTCTCTCTCTCTCTCTAGTAAAATACAGCTAACTCCCAAATATTCAGGTAATAATAATTCGTTTATATTTGTATTTTTCTTTGTTGGTAATACCATAGTAGTTCTTACTTCAGTCAACAAAAATAACACATATTATGTTAATAAAAGAACGATTAGCCTATTTTTATAATACATTTGAGTTACTTAGTTTGATAAAATATTGAAAATAACAGATGAATACGGATATTTTTGCAGGAATAGATATTGGCTCTAACGCCGTTCGCCTGCTGATTAATAATATAGAGGGAGACAAGTCTGCGCCTGATTTTAAAAAGACAGCTTATTTGCGTGTACCGATCCGTTTGGGCGAGGATGTATTTACCAAGGGCGAGATCAACGAAGATAAAAAACAACGTCTGATAGCCGCCATGAAAGGTTTTTCGTATCTGATGAAGGCCTATAGTGTAGAGAGTTACCGCGCCTGTGCGACCAGTGCCATGCGCGATGCCCGCAACGGAAAAGAGATCACAGATGCTATCCTCAGCGAAAGTGGGATCAATATAGAAATTATTGACGGGCAGGAAGAAGCCGATATGATATTTGACGCTGGAGGCCTTGATAGTGTGATGGATAAAAGCCGTAACTATCTGTATGTGGATGTGGGCGGCGGCAGTACTGAGGTTGTAGTGTTCAGTAAGCAGCGCAAGATCACTTCCAATTCTTTTCAGATGGGTACAGTCCGCTTCTTGGTAGATGCTGTGAAAGATGACGAACAAAAACGTTTCAAAGACTGGCTCAAGGATATTTATGAGCAATATGCTCCCCTGAGTATCATAGCATCGGGTGGAAATATAAACAAAGTGCAAAAGATACTGGGCAAGACCACGCGGGTTCCTCTTACTTATGCCGAAGTGCAAGTGCTTTACGATAGCCTCAATGACTTAAGCTACGAAGAACGCATCCTCAACTTTAAGCTGAATACATATCGTGCCGATGTGATTGTTCCTGCCCTCAAAATATTTCTGACAGTGTGTAAAATATGTAAAGTTAACGAGATTTATGTGCCTAAAGTCGGATTGGTAGACGGTATTATCCATCACCTGTATGCTCAGAAATACAATATTGATAAATTGAACAAATAGGTTTTATCTTTTTATATTCTCCCTCAATTTCCTTTTATCTTCAAAATCCTTTTCTATTCAGGGCTTTGAATAGTTTTTGCTATTCGAAGCACTTCATATCTAGAGGATGTTAACTTTTTTTATGATATTTTTTTACGTTTCGGTTAAACATTTTGGCTTTTCAAACGTCTATATATTGTGTTTTTCATAGTATTAGATTTAAGGTTTTATAAGATTGAGGTTGTCGGGATGACAACCTTTCTCTTTTTGGTCACTTTTTCTACTTGAGGATAGTTTTCTTAGTTTTGTTTACATCTGATAGAAAATAATGGCCCGGGTGAACCACTCATGTGTAATCGGTGTCTTGCAACAGACTTTCCTAATAAGCTGTTTCCCACACCTATATTACGAAACCAGCCTAATAAACCACCAAATGAAGTACTGCTTGTCCAAAAGTAAGTGGTATAGCCATACTGGTCTATTTTATCAGATATCTTGCCATCAATTGCACAACCGGTCAGCAACACTTCAAATCCTCCTAAAGAGCTGATATTACTTTTTCCGGTATAATTACCTTGATATGGGCTGTCAGGTAATTTGCAGGGGCTCATCATAGCCCTGCCATGGCCTTCATCTGTAGATGATCCCCGATTTGTTCCTGCCAGCGATTCGGTAGTTTCCCATACCGGATTCCAACTCTGAGGATTCCATTGTTGGGCTTCTGTTTGTGTATAAGAACTGTATTTTTCGGGATGGTTGTAAATCTCCTTTTCCAACTTGTTCCACTCCCTGTCGCTAGGAAGGTGCCAGCCATTGGGGCAGATTCCTTGTATCCGTCCGTTAGGAGCAACCGATTCAACTTCATTTGGCCCGGGAATGTCTCCCTGAACCTGTTCTTGTTCTTCTGTCCACGTGTTTTCTCCATTGAGTGCTGCCGCTTTGTTATAGAGTAGACCGATAGCTGGTTGAGCTTTGAAATACTTGTCATTTGTCCCGTCTGTTAATCCATTCGGATTATTGAAGGGAGCCGGATAACAGTAATATTTATCTGTTTCACTTTGTGCCGAATTAAGGGTGGGAGCAGGACTGCCATTGGCATATGTTTTGGCTCTCAGGTTTTCGGTCATCTAGGTACCTGCCTCCCCAAAAGTATAGGCCTTGAAGCTGTTTCCGTCCTGATCTTTAAAGGATAATACTCCACTAGACTGATTGTAGCTGAGGGGAACCCATTCTGCTCCATCCCATGTATAGACTCCGCTGACCAGATATGGCATACGGCATTGGTCTCCTCCTACATTATATACGGTTAGGCCTGTATGTACCTTATTCTGTTCATCTTGTTTCCCGTTTATATTATTTTTATATTCTTCATCGTTCTCAAGCATGGGATAAAGCTTGGTGAGATCAGATAAATTAACTCTCGGCAACATTAAGCCTTTAGTCGCTGTGGCCTTGTTTTCTGACCCCAGCTGTTTAATATCGAGCAAAGAACCTTTGTTGGGTTCTATGTCTGCACCTATAGTTACTTGTGGATAAGATGAGACATTGGAAAAGAGGAGTAGGCCACATAAAAACAGAATCACATTTTTACGCATGACTGTGGATTTTAATTTTTGTACTTTAAATAGTATATAAATTCGTTAGTGCCTCTAATTTTATATTAGAAGCGAATAACAACAGGTTCAATGTTTTGTATTATTATCCACTGAATGAAACATAATACTACCGAATCGTTGTAAGATGGAGGAATCACTTCCTGGTGCCATGACAATACAATATATCTCAGAATTTTTTTGCAGCTACATGGGGCATTCGTTGTTCATGTTCGTTGCAGGGTTTTCCTTTGGCCAAAATAGACACAATATATTATCTTCAAATCGAAAGCAAAATAACAGTTTTTCTACCGGAAAAGCAAACTTTGAAAAAACTTTATATAGGTTAAAAGAGTATATTAAGATTCTTTAGTAGTTCATATTTTAATAAAGATTATAGACTTGATAATAAAAGCTGTTTTCTTCAAAATCCTTTTTTACTATATCATCGTATATATGTTTATTTACTATCTTTATCCTCAAATGAGAAATATCGATTAATAAATGTCTGCCATATGAAAACACTGATTTCTAAATTATCACTGCTTATCGCTTCATTATTCCTTATTACAAATATTTTCGCAGAAAACCCTATAAAAACCCTTATTATAACAGGGCAAAACAACCACAACTGGCAAGTCAGCCATTTGGTATTGGAACAAATCCTTGAAAATTCAGAATTGTTCGATGTCGATCTGGCTGTGTCTCCGCTTCCGGGAGACGATATGAGCCGTTTTGTGCTCGATTTTACCTCTTATCAGTTGGTTGTACTCGACTATGTAGGTGATGACTGGCCGGAGCAGACCAATCAGCGCTTTCTCGATTTTGTGAAAAAGGGCGGGGGAGTGGTTGTCTTTCATGCAGCAGACAACGCTTTTACCAACTGGAAAGAATATAATGAGATAATTGCCCTTGGCGGCTGGAACGACCGTAACGAAAAATCGGGCCCGTGGGTGTATTGGAAAGACGGCAAGCTGGTGAAAGACTTTTCGGCCGGAACTGGTGGTTCGCATGGTAAGCAACATGAGTATGTGTTAAATGCCCGTAACGAAAAACATCCTATAACCAAGGGGCTGCCGGCTAAATGGAAACATGCAAAGGACGAACTATATGACCGTATGCGCGGGCCAGGTAATATCAAAGATTTGCTTTATACGGCTTTTTCCGATACTGAAACAGGAGGGTCGGGTCGCGAAGAGCCATTGATATTTACCGTTTCATTTGGAAAAGGGCGTATCTTTCACACCATGCTGGGACATACGGGCGAAACGGCTGAAAATAACCCTTCGATGCAATGTACAGGTTTTCAGGTCTTGCTTCTGCGTGGTAGCGAATGGGCAGCTACAGGTAAAGTAAAGCAACCCGTGCCGGCTGATTTTCCCACAGAGACGCAAGTGAGTATGAGGAAAGACTATAAAGCAAAATAATTGATAGAAAAAGTCATAAACTAATATGCCGGAGTAGTAAATCTCCGGCATTTTTTATATTCATAATTCTATTTATCTAATGCTTCCTCTGTCTGTTTCTGCCTGGCTTTTGGCGCTCCGGCTTCCTGTTCAGCATTCTTCATCTCATTTTCCATCCAGCCTCTAAGTTCCTGTACTTTACGTATTATACATTGCATATATGTGCCTCTTATCTGAAAGGCAGGCTTTTTGGTGCCTGATAACTCCAGGAGGTATTTATAAAAATCGGGATGTCCAGATGCAATATAGGTATCTTTGGTATCTGTTTGCATTTCTACTTCTTTATCTGTATTCCCTTTCATCAAGCAGCGGGGATCTTCGGGCAATACATCTACCCATTTAGGCTTTTGTCCATTTTGCCAGAAAGTTTTGTCCAGAGTCTCGGTAGTGGAATCAAAATCATCTTTCCAGCAGCGGCGCAAATGTATACTGCCTGTCTTGCTAAATGTCAGGTCGGAAGCATCTACCAGAAAGGATGACAATGACGGATAATTAACACCCTTATAAGTGATATAATCTGTTGTGTTACTCTGTTCATTATCATGTTCCACCAGATACCAATATCCGTTTGTCAAGTTCCCCGATGTTATCTTTGTTTCAGGTATTTTGTTTACAATGCGCAGACCAACTGTTTGATATTGAACTTCATCTAATATCTCATATACTACGGCATTGGATGAGGTAACGAATGTTGTAATAGACGTTCCCCTGAATACATTATTTCGGTTCCCGATAGATGAATTATAGGTCTTCCCGTCATACGTGACTGTTGCCATATCCGGATTGTTTGATCTTATGATATAGGTCTTATCAGTCTGAATGTTTCCCGATAGAGTTGGGTTTTCAGCCATATTTTCTTTGTTGTCCAGTATAATGCCATATCCTTCAGGAAAATTGTTGATGGTTTTCAGGCTATTGAGTACAGACATGCCTCCCAGCCAGATGATATTGGAAGTAAAAAAACTTTTTGTCCTTTTTGATATGTCGACATCGGATGACAAACTAATCGATCCATCGCTAATAACCACTCCCTGACTAGGGTTACTTGCTGAAATACTGGCAGGAATATTCTTTTGGTTTGTGATTTCTATTTTTTCACTTCTCTCAGAATTATAACCAAAAAATATGAAGCGACGTTTTTCAAAATTATTTATAATTGAGTTTCTTAATACTAAGCCGTTTATAGCCGATCCGTTTGCAAATACCCACCTGCCTATAGGTATAGTCTCATTATAATCAGTAATATAGGGAAGGCTTATTCCCTGTATTTGACAACGTCTCACAAATTCATTGCGATAATCGGATTCTGTCGGATTTTCAATAATGTTGTTGTTTTCATCTACAGGCGTCAGAAGACTGGCCTCTGCCTCGTTAGCAATTAGGAAGCGACAATCGTTGAATGCAATGTAAAGGTTACGATATATTGTACTGGTGATGTCAGAGGCTGATAAACGTACCATACATCCATCGTAAATATTTAAGTTTGAATTAAATATAGTCTGGTTATCAACGTCTACGTAAGAATGTGATTGCCCAATATTCCATTTAACTCCCTTCATCAGGCACTTAGAGACGCTATTAAAAGTAGATACAGAACCAAGGGTAGGGATTTCACGTATTTCACAATTGAAAAACGATAATCTTTTGGACGCGACATCATTTGGTATGACATTTAGATTTTCTATCGTCAAGTCTTTAAAATTAAAATCTAAACCATAAAAAGCATGGGGAGCACTTATATTAGTTTTTAAAACCGTTTTTCCGATTCCCTGTCCGATTATGTTATAGAAGCCTGAGTAATAACCTACTGTTGTATTCAATGTATTATTGAAATAGCCATAACCGAAGATGAAGTTATTGGTATATACAGCAGGCAGTGCGATTGATGGTAGTGCTGTCCGGGGAAACTCACGGCTTCCCACGGTTCCTACTCCGGTGGTAGAAAAGAAAGTTCCCCCTATGGGTGTGCCGTTCAGGTCGGTATATTGTTCTTTAAATGTGTATTGTCCCATGTTTATTCAGTTTTTTCTGTTATTACTATTCTTCTGGTAGCTTCTAGCAGCATTATAGAGCAGTTATCAAAAACGCCTATATTAGCTGTTTGTATTTCTCTGAAGATCATCTGGAAATTTTCGGGTTGCCAATCAAAAAATATATTATCATCTATCTCCCATGTAAATTCATTGATTATCTGATCATCTTCTTTCTTGGTATATTTTACGTTATATATCATAATTTTTTCTTTTTGGGTATTGTTAGTTATATAATTATGGGGAACTACTCTGTTATTCCGGAACCTTTGCCCGTGCAAATACGAAGATGTAAGTTGCAGGATCTGTTAGTTGAGGAACAATCTTAAACTCTACCAGAGATTTAGCCGCTATCTTCAGGCTTTGATTGCCAAGATCGATTCCTATGGGGATTGTCTGATGATCGATTGTCAGTTCCGATATATTATACCCTTCGGCTCTGTATATTGTCATTTCTTCTCCTATGAATATGGTTTGAGTACTTTTTTCCATATTCAGCGAGATCCGTCGTTCGAACTGTAGCTTTTTAGCGTATTCAACGAGATTCTCCAGCTTATATTTCCGCGAATCGAGTGTGCCGTCTTTGAGTTCTTCCGTACCAAACAGGTAAAAGTTGTCGGGTTTCTCCACTTCCGGTAATTCGGAAAGAGGAACTGGTGCTAATTGTTTTGCCATATTTTTGTTATATTAATATTGCATATCTCATATCCTCGGTAGGTAGCACAATTCTATTTTCTGTGCTCAGTACAAGATCTTTATTGAACTTGTAGGCATCTACTTCGAATAACGGATATATTGAGTTTTTACTAAGAGTGATATTGTATCCCGATGCTTCACCGGTCTGTCCGGTGATCTGCGTGAAGGTGAATGAAGCTCCCCCATCGGAACCAAAGGTGTAGACACGTCCCTGCCCAGTGCGGAAAAATGTAATATATTTCCCTTTTTCGGCAATCAGTGCGTCGGCCGTTTTTGAGTGTTGCAGTGTGTGGACAAAGGTGGTAAGCTGCTGCTTGTATATCCCGTTGTCGTAAGATTCTGTAAAATTGCTCTGCGATACTACATCGAGCTGTATATAATCTTTGTCCTTCTTGATGAATACACGGTCGATATCGCATGTCTCGCGCCGGGAATCGTTACGAAAATAGTATGTGATAAAATCGTCTACCGGCAGCAAAAACAATTCGGTGATACCACCGGGATTATATTCGCATGTATGTTTAATATTTTGTATTAATCTGCAACTCATAGTGTCAATTTGCCAATTTTCGAATCTGCTAATTAGTGATATTATGGAATTATGATTGAGGGTTCGGTGATAGCTTTAATCACACTTTCGTCTTTCAGCAGGCGTCCCATTTCCAGCTCTGTACCGGCCATCACCACTGTCCATCCGTTGGCATCGGCATCTGCCGCACCCGATGAATAGTTGAAAGATGTAGCGCTAAGGCCATTGTTACGACCAAGTATGATGGCACGCCCCGACTTATCTACAACAACAGCCGTGTATCTTCCCAGACTGAGGGCTTTGTCCTCATTGAGGATGTTGTAGTCGTAATTACTGATGGAGAAGTTGAGGGTGTGTGTGCGGTATTTTCCTCCATTGCCGTTTTCGGCCAGGTCGTCGGTAAATGAAGCTGTGCCATCTACAAAGTCGATTTTATAAGCTTTAGCATTGTTTTCGGCCAGAGCGATAGTATCTATTTCGCCATTTGTGCCAAGTTCGTAAGTATTAGCCGAGTCGTAGTTGAACAGATAGACAGCCTTGACTCCGGCTACTGTATAGTTACAGTTGTTTTTTGTAATATTTGATTGTAATTTACAAGACATAATAATTAATTTGAAGATTTGAAAATTAGCAGATTAGCAAATAATTTTCGCCAATCAGCCAGTTAAATTAAATATTGAAAGCAATGGAAATTAACTTGAAAATTTATTTTCACATTTGCTAATTCCCGAATTTGCTAATTGTTTAATTATTCGGACTATAGAACACCACTTCGTCTTCGAATGGAATCGTAAATCCTAAGCGCAAACGTCCGTCGATGAATATTTTGTTATCATTCGGAGCGGGGAATTGTCCAAGGCGGATTTCTTCGAGGTCGTTCAGCAGATCTGTACCAAGCAGGAAGTTGGAAGCTTCGGCTATTACCATATCATTTTCGCCGATACCTTTCACTGCCACTATTTCAACGCCTAAGTACTTCACCACATTGTTTTCTACAATGAAGTTTGGATTTACCACTACATTTGTGCCGAATACACCACCCAATGCGATTTTTACTTTCATCAATGTAGCATAAGATGCATAGATGTTGAGACTCTCTTTCTCAAGCCCTGCGGCAGCTACATCTTCGGGCAATGCGGCAAATGCTTTTTCTATTTCGCCCAGCACATTATCTTTTGTTAATGCTACTCCCGTCATTTGGATAGCTTCGGCACTGTTTTCCAATACTTTGGTTACTCCGTCAAAGTCGCCTGCATTTGCACTGTCGCCGTTAAAGATTTTTGTTTCTATTTCGCTGCTTAGTTCGTTGGCCAGAAGTGTCATTGTTGCTTCTTCCAGTGTGTCGGGCAATTCCTGATTTTTAGCCCCCGGGCCCATCATCCAGATGGTACGCTTACGTTCAAGGTCATCGAGACATTGCTCAAGATTGATTTTGTAGGTTTTTACCTTCAGTTCCTTTTCGCTCAGTTTTGCCATCTGCTGCGGACTCCAGGCGCAGTCGCTGCTATCAGCCTGCAAAATGTTTCCGGCCAGGTCGATCAGGTTTAGCTTGGTCGATTCTTTTACTCCGATGATAGGGGTGATTTTCCCTTTTTCGATCAGTTTGCCACCGAATACAGCTTTCGTAAACCAGTCCATGTTTGAGGATGGTTGGTAAGTCAGTGACGAGATGTCATACATGTTGTTTGCCATTTTTTTAATTTGTTAATGTGAAGATTAGCAAATAATTTATTCTTCATTTTCAGATTTGCTAATTGGTTATTATTTTCTTCTGTTAATTGTTTGGTTAAGGGCCATAGCCATGCGCTCGGCGGTGGTCATTTCACTGGTGTCTTTGTGAGAGTTTGCCATTTGCACAGCCGGGCGCGTGGATGGAGTTTTGCGGCGCATTTCCTCTACTTGTCCTTTTGTATCTTCCAGTAGGGATTGAGCCTCGTTCAGAGCCTGTGTCAGTTCATCGATTGTTAGCTGCATTTCGGCAATCTTGGCTTTTACGGCTTCTGTTGTTTTTGGATCGAATCCGGCAAGTTGGCGGTTTGCTTTTTTGCGTGCCAGCGTTTCGGGAGCTTTGGCATCTTCGGGTTTGGTTTTGTCTTCCGATGCTTCACGGGTTTCTACAAATTGCCCCTGTTCGTCGATTACCAGCAGGTTTCCATTTGCCAGCTTGTGTTCGCCTGCGGCAGCTTGTTCGCCATCCATAGTGGCAAAGCCGTCTTCGTCGACAAATACTTCCTTTCCGTCAGCCAGAACGAAGATCACATAAGGTGTTCCACTGGTAGTGGCATCGGCTTTGGTCACGGCTTCGATATCCAGCAGGAGATTCTTTAATCTGCCCAGTAGTGTAGAGCTTTTCTTCTTTTTGTTAGTCATGTTTGCATTTTTATTAGTTGGATTTTTTGTCATTTTAGCCAGTGCAATTTCCTGATTGAAAAAACCTTCAAGCGAGAATCCTTTTACATTTCCGGTCATCACCTCGTTTTTCCAGTAGTTTTCGTCTTCTATCTTGTAACTGCACATCAGTGTACCCTTTGGCAGTTCGTTGAATCCCAATGCTTTCGATTTGTCGCATGCGGGGTCTTCTACTATCCACAATTCGGTGAGGTAGTTGCCGTTGAGGGGTAACTGGTGCTGATGAGTGGTGCTGGTCAGGGCTACGCCTGTACGCATCATCTTGTGCGCGATCTTCTCTATTTCCTGTGCCGGGAATTTGATATAAAAGTCACCGATTTCGGGCGAATTGCGATAGATGAGCTGCTCGGGCTTGAGAACTACTCCTGTGAGGATTTGTTTTGTTGCATTCTTACTGAGCAGTACTTCTTTTTCTTTTCCTAAAGCAATGAAGTCTACTTGAGTGGCCGGAGAATCAACAAAAGATATAGCGTAAACGCCCGAACCGTCATCTTCGTATTCGTCTATAATACAGTTGTATACAGGTATTTTCATGTCGTGTATCTTGTTTTATTTATGTATAGATAAATTGGTTTTAAAAAAATAGAGGTTTTCGGCTATTTATAACATTATTTAACATAATGTGCAGTTCTAAAACTTTTATTACATTTGTAAAGTCAAACAAACTAGTAGATTATGAAAAAACTATTATCTCTAATATTTTTATGTACTTTGTGTCTGGGTTTTGTGGCATGTGACGACGATGAAAAAGAGTATAACTGGCGCGGCGACTGGAACAATCCGTCTGATGCGAATTATAAACCTGCCGGGTATAATCCCGTGCAAGGCTTGTGGAAAATAGGGAGCCGGGGTATATTCTTTTCGAAAGAATTCAGGATGCATAATGTAGCATTCCAATCTGACGGAACTTACCAGATAGACCTTTTTAAAGATGTGTATATGATCAATGATGAGGCGCTGAGGTATAAAACCTATCCACAGACATGGCGCTACAGGATTGAGGGTGATAAGCTTTACCTGACAGACAAATTGTTTCAGGATAATGACTGGGCTATATATACCAAGGTGGAGGAAACGACTGAAGAATAAATATAAACGAAACAAACTAGTAGATTATGAAAAAACTATTATCCCTCATATTTTTATGTACTTTGTGCCTTGGCTTCGCCGCCTGTGGCGGAGATGATGAAAAGGAAGAAGAAGAAAAATTTGTTTGGGGCGGCGATTGGAATGATAAGGATGATCCGAATTATAAGGAAGAGTATGCAGGGAAGTATAATCCTGTAGTGGGGGACTGGCATGGAATAGAAAATAAAAAATATAGAATTATTTTTCAAGAAGATTTTACAATAAAGATTGCAAATTTGAGAACTGATAATAAAGGCGATGAATATTGGTCATATACAATGTTATCAGAAAAATATATAATTAATGATAAGGGTATCAAATATATTGAGGGTAAAAATGAACTACTCACTACTACTGGTCAATACAAATTTAAAGGTTCTAACTTATTATTAAAGAATATAACTTCTTCTAAAGACGAATGGTTTGTATATAAGCCTTATACTGGAGATCAATAAAGGGAGAGTTAACTCCCTTTATACAATTCTCCGTATAAGTTTAAGAGTAGCTTTATTTTTTCCTAAAGGATCATAGCCATCCACTTCTACTACATTATACAAGTCACCGTTGAATTTTATCAACGATTTGTTTAGGTTAGCATATTCATTGGCAGTAAGATAACAAGAGACAGTGGTATAGTTGTTGTCATTATCTACCATGATCAGAAAATAATTACGCAAGATGGATTCTGGCTTATCCTCATAATCGAGTATCATTTTAAGTTTTCCGTCATATCGTTCCGAAACGGTAGCCAGTTGGATAGGGGTGCTGTCAATATTGGTGGAGAATAACCCCGACTTATACCAGAAGCGTTGTGTAAGATTATAATAACGCTTGGGAGCCATTTCCTGATAGTCGTAGTTATTATCCCATATTTCGTGTTCGGAGATAATAGGTACTTCAATCACCGGTTTTCCACTGCTGTTCACCAGTTCCTTATACCAATTGTAGGAGAAGTTGGAACTTTGGGTTATTGTAGAGGTTTCGAGGTTGCCTGTGTAATAGCGTCCGTTACCATCTTTTCCCGAATTTACAATCGGTTCGCCTAGCTGGTTTTTCTCCATTGTTTTGTAATAGCCTTCTTCGTTGTTGTTTACAGTAAATTTCACCTCGTACATATATGGCAGTTTCAGCGGTTCACTTACACATTGCATTACGCTTGTTTTTTTGTCTATATCCAGCATGTTCGATATATTGGTCGCAAGGCTGTTGTTTTTTGTATTCAGCTCGAATGTATCTTTTCCCGTATTAACCAGGCTGAGATTAAACGCTTTACAAAAATTATCTATCCAATCATTTACTTTTATCTCGGCCGGCAAAAAGCTGACGAGGTTTATAGTGTCTTTCTCAAAATCGCTTGGGGCATTCCAGTCCATGCGTTTATCAGGGTCGCCGGAGCCATCGTTGTCTATCGCCAGCCATTCTTTTGTGAGTTTGAAGGGTGTGAGCGATAGGTCGAAATCTATCCGGTGATTGTAGCAGGCATCCACTCCGTAGCGGGTGTAAATGTAGCTGCTGGTGGATATGAGAGTCAGCTTTTCACCTTTTTCGAGCCAGATCACCTGCGATAGCTGCCCCGTTCCGTTCCGGTTTCCCGTCCGGGTGGTGCTTGTTTTCATATTGGCGGGTATGTTGTCTATGTTTATAATGAACTTTATCGGAGTATCCGGATCGCTCATTTTTACATAGCCCTTGTTCTCTACAGCCGAGAATGCCCGGAAATACTCTTTTTTTTCTGTATCCTTATTCACAGTCCAAGACCTTCCGCCGCTGATCGCTATCGGATTGTGGTAGAAATTGTCTTCTACCAACGGATTTCGATGTACATCTCCTACACTATCATCTCCTCCCCAGCCAAATCCGCAAATCATGCGCAGATTTTGCTTCGGATCAACAAAATTAACCTGATGGGCTTGCGGAAAGATGCTTTGATCATTTACTTCTCGCTGGTCTTGATTGTACAGGAAGTAGACGTTATCGGGCTTTTGTTCTTCCATGAATGTGTTGTCATCTTCCTTGTGGCGGATAACTTTTACTTCGAAAGGTTGTTTATCCAGCCTACCGTCATACACATACATCTCGTCTCCGTCCTCTTTTAGGTCTGTCAGACCGGTGAACTCCGTGGTGAAGAATAATTTGTATAATCCTGTTTGCGGCACTTTTAAGGTCACTTTTGTTGTATCTCCATTGTTGAATACAGTAATATTTTTGCCGGGATCGGTTTTTTCTTCTATCAACAAGTTCTTTGAGTCGAACATATTAAAACTAATTGCACTATGCGACTCTTTTTTTTGATACTTGTCTATGATTCCGTTTCTGTAGTTTCCCCAATTCCCTTTTATCCTCATTTCGCCGGTTCCCCACAGCGGTTCATATTCGTTTGGATTTTTGTAGCTTACATATAGCCTATTTAACCGCTCATCATCGAGGGCTGAACCGGTAAGTTTGTATTTTGCATTGTCAAAAATCTTTTTTAGCATCTGGATACAATTGACAGAAGGGGGCAGGTGGTCGAGGCTCAGTTGTACTCTGCTGTCAAAAACCTCTCTGTCAGGATTCTTATCGGTATTTTTATCCCGTGGTAATAGTCCGTATAAAACCAAGGGGAAGATACAAGGCGGAATATCTCCATATTTCTTTTTGTCGTAAGTGCCTGTATTGTATTGGGTAATTCCTTCGCGTCCCTGAAAGTCGATGTTCCAGCTACCGACCTGGTTCATCATTGTTTCCCCAAACACATCTTTGGCCGTAAGCGGGGCAGGTACGCCCAGATTGCCTTTGTAGTGGTCGCGGGTGATCTCGCTGAGGCGGAACTTGCCGTCGAGTATCAGTACCCCGTCGATGTAGAGGTGGGCATTGTTGTAGATGGTGAACTTGCCTTTGGTCTCTTCCACGTTGGCATAATGGAAAATCTCGTTGTTGACCGCCGTGGCAGGCAGGCTGATGGTGTACGACTTCTGCACATCCTTCACGTTGAAGTCGGCCGGATTGAAGAATACGCGCTTGAGGGTGATGCCCAGCTTTTCAGGGCTTTCGATGTCGCACAGGCGATTGTCGATGTAGAGTTCAATGTTCATAATTGTTTAAACTTTTGGCTGTTGGTTTATTTTTATCTTATAGATAAATTCGGAAAAAAAAGATGAAAAGTGAATGTGCTAATTTTTTAATATGCCGATGTACCAATGTTTTCCCCGTGAATTTTAAACTTACTTCTGTGGTTTTAGTCTATATTTGTAGAAGCCACCTCCCCAACCCCTCCAAAAGAGGGGCCAGAGGAAAAAATAAAACATTATGAAACCACTATACTATATATTTGCCCTGATGTTTTGCTTTGCTTTTGCTGCTTGCGAAGATGATGACTATACAAAGCCGGATCCTGATCCTACTCCTAAACCGCCTGTGGAGGTAAACAATGTGGTATTCACTATCGATGGTAAGCTGATACGTGCCGGAAAGGGCAAGACGGGTGATGTGGTCTTTAATCTGGATGGGGATTATGTGCGTGCGGGAAGCGGGACGGACGGCGACATCGTCTTCAATATGGATGAAAAACTGATACGCGCCGGCAAGGAAAAGACCGGGGATGTGGTCTTTAACCTTGACAGCCCATATGTGCGCGCAGGAAGCAGAGCCGATGGCGATATTGTATTTAATATCGATAGCGGGTATGTGAGGGCAGAAAAAATAGTATTCACTATTAGCTCATATTTAGATAGATATCGAATCTATCCGAGTGATAAGGAATATGGAAATCCTGTATTCACTATCAGCCCATATTTAGATAGATATCGAATTTATCCGAATGATAAGGAATATGGAAACCCTGTATTCACTATCAGTCCGTATTTAGACAAGTATCGAATTTATCCGAATGATAAGGAATATGGAAATCCTGTATTCACTATCAGTCCGTATTTAGATAGGTATCGAATTTATCCAATTGATAAGGAATATTAGTCTATTTAACAATTATAATCCGACCCAATTATCCACGCTAACCATTTCTCCTTTTACACGGTCTATATCAGTAACGGAAACACGTGGCTCTATGCGGATAGAGCGTATAGCTTCCACAAGGGTTTCATTATCGATATTATCGGGTGCGGTAATAGCAGGGAGTTGTCCACCAGTTTCAAACGCCCGGCTGAAAGGTGGTTCAAAGCCTTGCGATGATTTGGCAAAAAATGCACTTATATCTGTAGGGGTAAGTTCGCGCCTTTGGGAGTTAATATAGCGTATCAGGTCGATATTCTTATCCGTAGATACACGGTTAACTACATACTCGCCGCCTTCTACTTCTATATTGCTGCCCTCGATACGCATGCCGCCTTGTGCATGCTGTTTACCGTTGAGGAGGCCGCCGTCTTCAAATTTTGCCAGTTGCTTGGTCATAATGCCTATTTGTATGGCTCCTGCGGTAGCTACTACAGCAGCTAATACAGGCCCCAGAATAGGCCCAAAAGCCCATGCTTTGGTTACGCCTTGTGCCACGTTGGCGGTGGCAGTGCCAATCTCTTTTATTAAAGTGGCTTTACGATTGAGTTTCTCTATTTTTTCTTGTTCCGCTTGTTTTTTAGCTTTTTTTAATTCTAATTGTGCTTCTTCATCGGCTAACTTATTTTTCTGTATTAGTATTTTTTTTGTCAATTCTTCTTCGCTACTGATTCTTTCATTTATACTACTAATAGCTTCTTGATTTCCAGCTTCTGTTGCAGCATTTAGATCATCTTTCAGTTTTGCTATAAGAGCAGAGTTTGCTGTAGATTCTTTATCTGTCTCATTCTTTCTTACCTTTAATTGCGTCAATTCTCCGTCAATATCCTTTATATCAGTGTTGTATATGTTGCTAACAGCCGAAAATCCTTGAGTAAAATAATCACCCACACTATCCGCTGTCTTCTTAAAGCCCTCCATTAGTTTGGAAGCGGATTCGAGATAACCCTGAAATTGTTTCAGGCGGAGGCTATTACTTTTATCTTCTGTTTTTGCTATCTCTTCATTGATTTTCTTTACTTCAGCCGCATATTTTTTAGCCGCCGTTTCCTTTTCTTTTTCCAGTTGTATAATTTGTTCCTTATTACCATCTGCCATCAATATTTGATAATCATATTCCCGTCTTATATCGTTAGCAGTTTTTTGTACCTGATTTTTATATTTTTCCAGAGCATCCACATGTGCCTGTATATTTTCTTTTGTGGCGTCGATGTCGATAAATCCCTTACTGTTTTTTACAGGTTCCAACAATTCCTGACGTACTTTTTTTAGTTCGTCGGAATTCTTTTTCAGGTCTTCTTTCAGTTTTTTGTCTATTTCCTGTAATTTATAAGCTTTTTCTTGCTCGATATTGATTTCATCAATTCCTTCCGCTTTCAGTTTTTCAACCTCCTCCAAAGCCTTCTTTCTGCTTATTTCGCTTTGCTGAATGATTATTTTCTCTTTGGCTTCATATGCTTTGTTAATTTCGAGTATGTTTTGAGGAATCTTTTTCAGCGATTTTATTTCTTCATCTATTTGTTTCAGGCGCGATGTGGTCAATGTAGATGCTGTTGATAATGCGGCAGTATTCATTTTACTTATTTCTTCCAGTTTAGGAACAATTTTGGCTATAGACGGGATAATGTTATTCAGGTCTTTGGCTTGTTGTTTATAGCTTTTTTCACTTATTTCCTGCCAGAGCTCCTGAGCAGAAACCGCTTTTATTGTTTGTACTTCCAGGTTTCCAACCGAATCTCTTAATTTGTCAATATTCTTGATGTTTTGCTCTACACCGTTAATCTTGATTGTGTATTCTTTCATATTTGCCATAATGTTTTTATTGTATAGATAAATTCGAAAAAAAAAGATGAAAGATTTTAAACTAAGTGTTAATAAAAAGGTCTATATTTATATATGTGATGTAAACTAAAAAGTAATAATCATGAAAAAGGCAATTTATATTCTGATAATTATTTCTTTTGGATTTGTGATGTGTGGAAATTATAATTATAGTTCATCCAATACGAGCTATGAAGTCAAAGCTGGAACTTCGAAATGGAATGATGTAATATATACAATCAGACCAGATGGAGATAATTATGAAGCCAAAGAAGATTCGTCTGTGCATGGAGATTTAGTTTATACTATTAAACCTGATAGAGCTAATTATGAGATCAAAGAAGGCTGGTCTGTGTATGGGAAAGTAGTATATACCATTAGACCTGATGGAGACAATTATGAAGTAAGAAAAGGCTCTTCTTCATTTGGAGATGTAGTATATACCATTAGACCCTCATAATCCTTTTTGATAAATCTAATCCCCCTTTCTCCATCAACTCAATAGATAATTTTTGTATTATTCACTTTTCTTATAAATCACCTATTCGCTTTTTTCCTATATTTATCCTAATATTTTTATTTTACCTTAAATTGTGTATTATGTGGAAACTAATAGCCGTTTTTACCATATGCTACATTCTGCCGGTATATCTGAATGCCCAGATATACGAGACGGACGGATGGGATGCATCGGTGAGGATGGAAAAGCCCAAAGTCAAACTGGACAGGGCAACGGGAAGAATCTACGACTTTGAGAAGGAGAATTGGGTAAGTAAAAGAAGAGAGATCGTAAACCTGGATAACTTCGATAAACTGGAATTCGGCACAGCTTTGCTCGACGGAAAGAAATACCTTTATCTGAGAAAAACGTGCGAACTGGCAATCCATTTTCATTACGAGAAAGACTCGACAGAGCGCTGGACAGATAAGGATAAGAATTACCTTATCTACATGCTCGACCCTGAGCAGTACAAAACCGAAATGCTGAAGCTGAATGATGACTATAATGTTCTCTATCTGGATATTTTGGAAAAGCAGAAGACAGAACTGATAGAACCAGTGATTTATCCTGCAAACATGAGTGAGTCTGATGTCCACAAGTCCCGTAGGGCAAATGAAATTAATGAGTATATCAGGAACCTGAATAGGGCGGCAAAGTTGCGGCAGGAAGATAAAATAGCGGAAATGCAGAAAAAAGTACGGGAGAAAAAAGTTCCATTCAGGGACAGAAATAAACTTATTATCAAATTTGAGATAGACGAAAACAGGGAGAAGGTACGTTTCTTTATTTTCGAGGCCAATACCCATTATATGGGCGGGCGATACATTCCCCAGGATAATTTTTTTCAGGCCAGGAATGTTGACAATGCTATCGAGATAAAAAAGGATGTGATGGATATCATGTGGTCGGATGAGGTATTCGATTACTTTTATTTCGAGGCCGGATACAAAGAGTTTATGGGTTTTATACAAGCACCACTCCAACTCTGAATACTGTACTAATATATAAATAACTTCCCCCGCACTATCGCAGCGCAGGGGAAGCTAGTCTACAGCATAAACTAAATTAAATTAAAAATTATTTATTATAAACACTCATCATATTTTCTTTGAATACAGATAACTCATACTGTTCCAGAAACTTTTCTCGCCCGTTTGCTCCAATCCTTTTTCTCAATTCAGGATTGTTGAGTAACAGTTCTATCTTTTCTGTCAGAACATCAGTATCCAGTTTCCGTTCGCCTTTCTTCTCTATTATAGGAACTCTCAGGCCCGAAACGTCATTGTCGATAATTTCGGTAAGTCCTCCGGCATCCGAAGCTATTACCGGAAGTCCATGCATCATCATCTCTATAGCCACCAGGCCGAAAGGTTCGCACATGGATGTGACAAGACCCATATCTGCAATATTGTACAGGTCATACAATTGTTCTTTATCGAGTCTTCCTGTAAAGGATATCTTAGACCAGCAATCGCCCGCCTCTTTCATCCATCGGTTGTAGTCGCCGTCACCTGCCATTATTAGCTGTACATTGGCATCTTGCTCTAACACTTTTCTGAAAGCATCGAGCAGGTAGGATATGCCCTTCATCGGGTCGAGCCGTCCTGCATAGAGCAATAATTTGGTATCGGGCGCGATGTGGTACTTGAGGCGGATTGCTGTCTTTTCCTCTTGGGTAAGGTCTTTATAAGTATCTTGCAGGGCATTGTGAACGACTGAATAAGGCGTTTCACCAATATCCATCGTTTTCTTGAACAAATCGAGCATATATTGGGATACACAGACAAAATGATCGCTTTCAAGAATTGTCTTTTTATCGGTCTGTATTTCATTTAGGATATCGGCCTCGTGTTTATCTTTTCTTTTCAGGCTTTTGTCTGCAAGTATTTTTTGTAGTTTTTTATTATCGCCATTAAGGGCAAAATCCCAACCGGCGTAATGTGTGACAAGCACAACTTTGCACTGAAACATTTTTTTCAGGTAGTAAACTAATTGATGATCTCCCATAAAATTCAGATGGAAGATATATTCTGTGTTTTTATCCTGACCTATTATGTCTTTTAGAAGATAGACGGCATTGCGGGCATAGTTTTTATTATTCTCAGGCCTTCTGGGATCGCCCGGTGACGGTATCCATATTTCCTGATAACCATTCTTTTTTTCTATCTGTACTTCTTTGTTTTTGTCAGATAAATTAATAATTCCGAAGTCGAGGCTACTGTCTTTAAAACATTTTATATATTGTTCGATATAAGTACCGATGCCATAAGCTGCTGCGCGACTGGCTCTGTTGAAGATATAAACTTTTCTCTTTTTCATCACAAATATTTATATAACGTTTAACATTCTAAGGCCAATACCGGCAAAACCATTGTTGATAATGCCAACCGGACGGGGACTCTCCCATATATCCCATTTGGATACGCGAGTGTTTTTTATCATTTTTCTTAAAAACAGATCGAATTTGGGTAATTTCCCTTCCGAAATAAATCGCTCCAGTGAGCTAATTAATGCAGTCATTTCTTCATCGGTTTTTACACTTTTCAATGTTGATAATAAATCATTCAGATACCGGAAATTTGTTTTTGCAAATACTGAATCTTCATCAGCGCAACGGCTCAAAATATAATATGTTATACCCTTTAGTCCGGTGTCTAGCGAAGAATCAGTAACCCGTCGTATATCACGTTCCAAAACAGCCTGATCTAGAGTTTTTAGCACGATGTCGGAATTGACTTTTACAAATTTATTTTCTGACAGGTATCTAATGCCCCAACCAATACCGTAAAGCCCATTACTGAAATTTGCAGGCACATTTGTGTTTATTTCACTATATATCTCGTCTAGAAGATCTTCGGCGTACATTTTATATACTTCTTTTTTAGTATGCCTGGCATAGTAGAAAAAAAATATACAAATACCCATTTTACCATGTAGAAGCCCAATATTAGAAATTGCACTGGTATGTAGCAACAGGTATTGGGCAATGCGTTTAAGTTCTTTTTCTTTTCCCATTTGTAAATCGTTTTTAATGAAGTTTCTATCTATAGATAAATTCATTTTTTTTTCATGAAAAAAATGATAGAAAAATGATAGAAATAACAAAAAAAAATATTTTTTTTATTTTGTATTTATCTTATTATTAGATTCTTAGTGTAATTAAAAGTTTTTTTGCGAAATATTTGTTTAAAATTCGTAAAGAAAATTTTTTGAATTTATCTATAGTATGTGAAGGCCATCACAGAAAGAAAATTATTATTAATTAAAAAAACTGATTAAAAAATGAAACAATTAAATGAATTGAAAATCAATGAAGCTAGTGTAGATGGGACTATTGTTCCCATGAGTAGTACAACAGGAAACGGTGCTTATTTTAACTGTTTTTGGGGATATAAGTATGTTGATGTAGGCGGAGGCCAGATGCAAAATGTATATGGATTTCATTGTGAGGCTAAGGAGTCTGATAATGATGATTGGGGTTCCGGCAGTGGTTCCGGTAATAATAGCTCCGGCAGTGGTTCCGGCAGTGGTTCCGACACACCTGTTTTTCAAAATAAGGTGGCATATGCTGAGGATTATGGTTATTGGTATGGTGGGACTATTGGTGATATTTCATTTGGAACCGAATGGGATACAGCGTATGGTATATATTATGATAGTATGTATGGATATCAAAGTACCAGAGCCGTTAATCTGTCAGGTTCTTTAGCGCCGGATGATCCGTTTTTTGTCTATGAAGAAAACAGGAAAAATTTCTGGAAATCATTCAGTGTAATGAGAGGTATTTTGATAAATAATGGCGGAGGCGTTTTACGACGGGCTTTATTAAATTTCCCTAAAAATCGTACTACGACTAAACTATTGACAATACTAAAAGAAAAGAACCCTAATCCGGATAAGAGCATCTCAATTTCGAATAACTACGTATATGATTATAGGAATAATCTACTTGGTTATATTTCAGATGATGACAGATACGGGCTCTATGCTTTAGTGTAATTTGTAATTAAAGTATTTAAAAGTTAGTTTGTTCATTATTTATTTGAAAAAGGAGGAAAGTATGATTTACTTTCCTCCTTTCTGTTTTAGTGAACTTTTGCTTCTTATTAATATAGAGCTTTTCTCTTTCAGCAACAACCTTTCTTTTTCTTCGGGAAGTAGAAGCCGCTATCAAAACCGATTTGGCTTTTATCTTCGCCTATAGCCTTGTTGCAGCAATTGCTCGGTGGAAGCCACAATGGGTAATTGTTTCTACATTGGCAAAGGAAAGCAATAAGCTGTGTGGCGAGTAGCTGCGCATCGTCTTTTATCCAGCGGCGAAGCTGTGCAATGTCGTTGATGTTGACACCCTTGCTGTTTTCACTTTCGCGGATAGTGATGCCCTTGTTTACAATAGTTGCCCAATGGAACGGCAATGCCTGATAAACGGCATAGAACGACAGTGCAGGTGCCATTTTGAGTATCAGGTCGCTGTTTTCGGCAGTGAGGCTGTTTCCGGCGATTTGATCTTTCAGTTCGCTTATCAGGGTTTCACCCAATAAGGGGGCAATATGCAATTCCTGCGCAATACTGATGTAGGGCACAAACTCGGTGATGTCGGTATTGGTTGTTACCGGGGAGTGCTGTTTAAACAGCTTTTCAGTGATTAATGGTATTTGTATCATACTGTTTTTGTTTTTTTTGCTTATGTTATCACTTATTTCGTAATGGTGATATTCAATTGTTTCTTTTGGTTAATAGTCAGTTTTGTTCTTAAACTTATACTATTTTTGTAGGTCTTTTCTAATAAGACACACTAAATAGAATATAGCTATGAAAAAGATCGAATCCTTAAAAAGAATTGCCATTGCTGCTCTTTTCTGTATTGTACTGGCATCGTGCGGTGCTACTATGCAAACACGCGTGCAACAGGTGCAACTGGGAATGAACCGGCAGGATGTTATCAACAGGATAGGCAAAGACTTCCGGGTGATGTCGCTGGTGCAAACAGAACAGGGGAATCTGGAAATCCTACGCTTTATTAATACCAACATACTGGAAGGTCATGAATACTATTATGCACATTTCCTTGATGGCAGACTGGTAGAGTTGCACTTTGAAGATCCCACGCTGATACCGCCGGTGCCTCCTCATCCTAATTCTCTTAACTAGTCATTCAGGAGGCCAGTTGCTTTGTTATATCCAGATCGTCCACTGTTAGCCGTGCATAGCCGTTGTTGACGGTGAAAATACTGAGTGTATCCAGTATTTTGCGTCTCAGTTGGCGTATTACAGTCTGGTTGTAGAGCACATACGCATTGATGATCTCGTTAGCATTGCCCGACAAATTGCCCGATCCGGACAGCCCGGCAAGGGTAGGAGAGGTGAGGCGGTGTGCCGAGATGATTTTCTGGAAGATGATTTCGTCCACATTGTTGTACAGGTCGGCATTGTTGCTGGCGGTATATGAGGTTACCACGGGCTTTACTTCCTGGCTTTCGCCCCATAGTACGACAATGCTGTTTGCACCGTTTGTACCTGCATAGCTGTTCTCTATATCGCGCTGGAACTGTTCTTTCTGCGTCTCGGTGGGGTTGCTCGGCATGGTGATGATGGTAGAAGGTACGAATCCGTTGTTGATAGAGTTGCGATAAAATCGCCCCAGCAGCCCGTCGGCTTCGATATAGTTCAGTGCCGAATAGTATTGGGGCACAGGATAATAGTCGAGGCTTGGCTCATAATCCTTGTAGTAGAACAGATAAGGTACGCCTTTCTGCATTTCTTCACTGCCATATGCCCTGATTTCCACAGGAGCATATTTGCCGTATATCCTGCGCCAGTCGTTGGCAAGGAAGAAACTGAGCGGAATGCCGTATTCGTTGACCTGCCCTATGCGTATCTTGCTGAAGTCGGTGTGGTAGAGGCTGACAGTCTTACCGTTCTCGTTGAGTATTGCCTGAAAACAGTAACCACCGAAGGTCACATAATCTTTCGATATTTTTTCGATCAGCATATCCCAGTCATCGTTGGGATTTGGTTGTCCGTAATACTCACCATCGCTGACACCCGCCCCGCAGATGTAAGTCACTTTGTTGTCTATCACAGCCTTGTTGATGGCCGATTCGTTGTTGAGCTCGATGATGTGCTGCGGTAGCAGGTTGTCGCGGTCGTAGTTGATCCATCCTTTGGTGTTGCGTGTAAAGGTGGGATAGCTTTTTACCGTTTCCGACAACTTGATAACGGTGTAGTCTTTCGATTGTTTATTGTCCATATTTTCATGAGTTTTTAATGTTTAACTGAGTATAGATAAATTCGAAAAAAAAAGATGAAAAATTAAATGGACTGATATGCCGATATGTCAATAAATCGATGATAGAAAGCTGTAAAATTCTTTTTCTTTTATATATTTTCTTTTTCTTATTTAGTTTTAATCTTGTTTTTAGTATAGGCATCAATTTGTGCATCGTTATGTGTACGGGATATGCATAAGAATGTGTACATATTGTGTATCTTTTTGGATACGGAAAGAAAAATCAAAGAAAAAGAGGCTGCCCAATTAGACAACCTCTTCATATTTCTTGTCAGAAACAGGACTCTATTTTTTAGTAAGGCTTTCTGGGATATTTATTATCCCCGATCCATCAACAAGCCACTTGTCGTCCTTTTTTACAACCTTAACTATAACTTTAAACTGCTCTACATCTTTTCCCTTCAGAAAGATATAATTGTCCTCGTCGCCAAGGGATTCCAGCTCAAATCCCTGATCAGGATAATCCTGGGCATTGAGGATGGGATCGAAGCCAAGGCCGAGTTCAGGGTCTTTTGCTTTTGCTTCATCTATTATTCTTTGGTATTCAACCTTGAAAGATTCGGTTACCATATCACTGGATTTCACCCATTCATCCCTGTCGGCGGATGAGGTAACGTAAGTGTTTATAAACTTCAAGGCACTTGAGATACGGGCCTCATCTTCGTTATTAATATCTTGTGTAGAAGCCGAATTTACAGATGCTTCACTCTTTTTGTTATTTTGTCCACACGAGATAAATAACAGGAAGGCCAGAAATACTATTTGTTTCATCATGTTTTCCCTTTATTAAATGATATTAGAAATAAGAATAAACTTTATTAGCTGAGGGTTAAATAAGATTTTTTAATTTGTTAATTTCTCCCAAATGTAAAAAAAAGATTGTAATAACAGTAGAAAATATGTTTTTAATGTGAGTCGCAGATTGTAAATTAGTAGTGTCTCTTTTGGAATATGAAAGAGATTAACAAAAACAAATCTTTATACTTCCTTGTTTTAACTTTATATAACATAAAAAAGAAAGACTATGGCTTTTAAAGACGATCATGTACAAGGAAAACCAAACGCTCCCGTGGAACTGATAGAGTATGGCGATTACCAATGCCCATACTGTGGAAAAGCATACTATATAATAAAAGATATCCAGGAGAAAATGGGCGATAATCTGAAATTTGTTTTCAGGAACTTTCCGTTGACCGATTTGCACGAATATGCCCTTCATGCTGCCTTAGCATCGGAGGCTGCGGGATTGCAGGGTAAGTTTTGGGAGATGCATGATACTTTGTTTGAGAACCAACGGTATCTGAACGATGGGGATATTGTGAAGTATG
>JAITVH010000010.1 GCA_031285905.1 Prevotella sp. | reverse complement strand
TGCTCGATTGCCACTGGTATGTATCTCCGGAGCTGAGGGCAAAACTGCAAGTCATTGCTCCTTCATTTCCTAAACATACTTGCTGTGTAGTCGGTAATAAGCCATAGTAACGATATTGGCTCTGGCTGTCATCACAAACTGCCTGATTGCCTGTTCCGTCATCCCCGTCGTCATTTCTTTTCAGCACGATAAAGTTGTATGGGCACCAATCTCTCTGGAAATGTTCTATATCGAAGGAAATGGAGGCCGTTCCGCCTACCGCGATTGTATTTTCATATTTATATGTATGTTTGGGTGTACCTCCCACATTGTCTTTGTATGCTGTAACATAAAACGGATTCTGAAAAATGGCTTCTCCGGCATTATGGACTTGCACAGTCACAGTCATTTTATCATCTGTTTCATTGTAGTCGAATACAGGTGTCCCTGCAATTTGCCCGTTAGGGGCAAGCCACAATTGAGTACCATATTTGCTTAATGTAGTTTGTTGCTGAAGGAAGTTATTGAATGGTTGTATATCATCTCCATCTCCGAGTATCCCATTTTCGCCGGGAAATATGGTTGCAGGGCTCATCTGATATCTCGGTATAGTCAGGTCTTCATTCACATTGACAACATTGTAAGCATACTGGTTCCATACCTTGCGTGCAGGAGCCCATGCATATTCGTTGCCCGACTTGTAGATGCGGAGAGTACCTGTCTGCGCACCTCTGGCCGCACCACCCACTACTACGATTTCCGCTGCGCCATCATTATCCACATCAACTATGATAGGATGTTCAAAATAGGTGCCCGAACCTGCCGGATAAGTAACTAGATTATTAAATGTTCCTTCGCTACCGCCTATTCCCGGAATCGCCTCCATAATGCGCAAATCCGTTTCATCACGGTAGACTAACTTCGCCTTTCCGCTTTGATCAAAGTCAAAGATAGTCATCCCTGTAGATCCTGAACTGTCGGACGTACTTGTGCGGTATACCCTGGTGAGGGAATTCGCTCCATTCCAGCGATAACCATTCAGCCAGCCGGCACCGGTACCCTGAACTGCAGTCAATACTATTTCCAACTTTCCATCAGCATCCACATCCCCGATAAAAGGTATTCCCCTATAATAGAGACTTGGGCTGGAGGAAATATCTGTTATGGTTCCAAGTACAGTTTTTGTATGTATATCCCAAATTGCAATGGTGTATTTTTCAACATCATCCTGAGAAACTATTACCGCATCTAACCGACCGTCTTTGTTGAAATCTGCCAGAATTGTTATGCCTTCCGTTACGGTTATACCGCCTCCTGCATTTATTGGATTCATTTGAGAAAAGAGCGAGAACGTATTTCCTCCGGTACCATTCAGATTTGTTATCGATACTTTATAAACACTTGTCCCGGCAACATATTCCGGTAAGCCGTCACCATCAACATCACCAACTGCCGGGAAATATTGCAATACTCCGGCTGCTAATGTCGGTGTAGCTCCCTTTGTACCTATTGTAGAAGCTCCATCTATCAGCATAGTACCTGTAGCTGCATTGAAAATACGGTTTCCTACATAGATTTCAGGAATACCGTCACCATTGAAGTCGACAAAGGCAACAGAGCCGAACTGGGATGTTGTATAAGAGTCGGTAATCTGAGCATTCGATATCCATACATAATCATTGGCATTGAGCACTCCTCCCGTTTTGAATGGATTGTACGCACGCAGGTAACCACTATTGTCTATCATCACGATCAGCGGAATAGTATCTGCCCCTATCGGGATACGGGCTAAGGCCATAGCCCCTGCCTGCATGTAGTTTCCCTCTTGAATGGGAACCACGATTGGTGTGGTACGGTTACTGCCTTTGTAGACATACAGGGCGGTAAAAGACCTGTAAATATTTCCCCCTACACCATATTTGCCCACCACAATTTCAGGCAGGCCATCCCCATCCAGGTCGCCGGCTATGGGAGGAAGGTAAGTGGCTATATCATTTTGGGTACTTACCCAGGCCTGCTTTATAGCCCAGTCAAATCCATCGGGCGTAACAAAACAGTCTGAAGCGCTGATGTTATCAGGAAATACTACTCCTTCCGGAAGGGTTGGGACTTGCCCTTTTGCTAAAGGACTTATCAATAAAAAAAGCAAAATTAAAAAGGATAAGAAATTCTGTTTCATAAGTTTGCGAAATTAAAGAACCTGTTTGCTCTTTCTGGGCTAAAGCAAGCAGATTGGTTTGTATAACGGGTTTTTATTAATGGCAGATAAGATATTAATGTATCAATTAACATACAAGGAGCAGAATATGTAAAATAATCCTGCAAAGTGTAACAAAGAAAAATATTATACGGATATTTGGATAAATGAAAAAGAATGGTTACTCTATTATGCGTATATATACAATGTGCATATACATAATAGTATAGGAGGATTAAGGTTAGCTCTCTCTCTCTCTCTCTCTCTCTCTCTCTCTCTCTCTCTCTCTCTCTCTCTCTCTAACAAAATAAACGTAATGCCCAAATTGTCAGGCATAAAAATACATTCTCTATTTGTATTATTATTGGTCATTACTATTTATTATAATATGCAAATATAAATAAAATATTTTAAAAATATGTATATATTAGAAGTAAGCATTGTAGATAGAGCATAATAGAGGAGGCCTCAATTCATCTTGAGGCCTCGCTTTGTAATTTGATATTTCCCGTTTAATTTTATCCGCATTATTCAATCATAATACTCCATCGCACTGATATTATGATTTACTGGTAATTTGCATGATTTTGCTTCGATGTGTGCCGGGGCACTGTATATCGTTTCGGTTGCAGCATCATTTGTTACTATTACCCGGTAGTAGGTGATACCTCTTCTATGTTCAGTCGGAGTGTAACTAATTGCTGTCGCTCCGGATATATTAGTCCATATAATACCATCTTTACTCCATTGCCATTGGTATGTATCACCGGTGCTGAGGGCAAAACTACAAGTCATCATTTCTTCCTCTCCCACACATACCTCCTGTGAAACTGGTAATATTCCGTAATAACGGTACAGGTTTTGAGATTCAAGGCACACCGCCTGATTGCCTGTTCCGTCATCCCCGTCGTCATTTATTTTCAGAACGATAAAGTTGTACGGACACCAGTCTCTGTCAAAGTGTTCTATATCAAAAGAAAGGGTGACAGTTTCGTCTACCGCGATCGTATTATTATATCTGTATGTATATTTGGGCGTACTTCCCACATTGTCTTTATATGCTGTTACATAAAACGGGCTTTGAAAAATAGCATCCCCTACATTATGAACCTTCACCGTTACAGTCATTTTATCATCTGTTTCATTGTAGCTGAATTCCGGTGTTCCTGAAATTTGCCCGTTAGGGGCCAGCCATAACTGGGTACCCCATTTACTTAATGTGGTCTGCTGCTGAAGGAAGTTATTGAACGGACGTACATTATCGCCTGTTGTTGCCAGGTCGCCATCTGCACCGGGAAATACGGTTGCCGGATTTATCTGTCGTTTCGGTATGGTCAGGTCTTCATTTATGTTTATAGCATTATAGGCATGTTGGTTCCACACCCTGCGGGCAGAAGCCCATGAATTGGACGGGCTGCCGAAAACCATTACGCGGATGTTACTGTTGGCTGAACCGGCGTCATAAGGCGAATTAGCCACAATGTCTGCTCCTGAAACAATAATTTCGGCATGGCCGTCATTATTTATATCGGCAATGGTCGGATATTCGGTATGCGTACCGGATCGGCATGGAAACGTAGTCTCTTCGCAAGTGAATCCACCTGCCCCGTCATCTTTAAATTGCATAATACGCAACAAGGTTTCGTCGCGGTATACCATTTCCGATCTCCCATCCTGATTAAAGTCGAATAAAGACAGAGTGGTAGCGGCAGAAGTATCGGTGGTTCCGGTACGGTATCGCCGTTCAAACAGTTTGGTAGTAGCGTTGTAGCTGAAAATACCCAGCAAGGTACGAGATGTATAAGCTATCTCGGGTTTCCCATCGCCGTCGATGTCACCGATAAAGGGACGGGAACCATTTTGTCCATAAGTGGCGGCATAAGCAGCAACATAACCCGGATCGCTGGCTACTAATTTATAAGAAGATCCCAGCACGGTTTGTCCTATTTTGTTACCGGATGTTCCCACACCCGACCAAACATACATTTGCGAATCGGCTCCGTTTGTTGGACGTCCTACAACTACTACATCCGTTATTCCGTCGCCATCAATGTCGGCCAGCGAAGTATAGCCGTCTACCATATCTATTTGTCCGACAATAGTTACGGTGTTCAATGCAGGATTGGCACGGTCGTTGATCGTTACTTTGTAAGTTGTATTACCACAAACTATTTCCAGAATACCGTCACCATCTATATCGCCTATGGCCGGCAGATAACCGCTTGTCACGGTGGATGAAGCATTGTAGTGCATCCCTCGTCCGTTGGTGGCCACTCCGTTGACATTCATATTAACCGGACTGGCTATTATAGGCGCAGTAGGAAGCGTAGCCAGCAAGTTACCGGTTTTACCGTCGAAGATCCTGTCTCCGGCAAATATTTCCACATTATCATCACCATCCAAATTTGCAATACATATAGATGATGAATGAAAATAAGTTGAGTTGAAAGATTGCATGTATGTAGCGTTTGACGTCCATACTAATGTTCCGTTTGCTTTGTAAGCTTGTAAACGATAATACAGGTTTGGATCACTGATGTTTCTATATCCGGTTCCGTATATAATTTCCGCTTCGCCGTCACCGTTTACATCGCCTATGGCCAGCGGAAGCGTGACATACGATTCTGCAGAAGGAACGGGAATTGATCTATACAATGACAGGTCATTGTTAAATATGAGAATACCATTCGAAAAATTAGAATCTGTTAAAAAGTTCAAGGTTATGATTTTCGGAATTCCGCTAGGATCGCCGGTCACATTGCCTACCAATAAGTTGGCATAGGATTGCACCCGCATGGTGGACGGACTGATAGCAGACTGGTATTTTTTTGCAATATCCCACTTGAATCCTTTTGGTATAACAAAACACTCCTTGTCACTGATATTATCAGGAAATACGACACCTTCAGGAAGGGTTGGCACTTGTCCTTTTGCTAAAGGACTTATCAGCAGGAAAAGTAAAACTAAAGAGGATAAAAATTTCTGTTTCATTAGTTTGTGAGTAAAAAATCCTTTGCTCTGTCTGGGAAAAAACAAGAGGATTGATTTGTAATTTAATTAGTAGGCGGTGGCGTACAAAAACACCACTCCAGATTACCTGTAACGTGTAATTACTTTATATTATGCAAATATAAATAAAATATTTTAAAAAAAAGATTAAAAGATAGGGCATAAAAAAACGAAACTTCGATATTAATGTTAATCGAAGCTTCGTTTTGTGTATGTGATTTCTCTATGTTTATTTCATTATTCAATCATAATATTCCATAGCGCTTATATTATGATTTACTGGTAATTTGCATGATTTTGCTTTTACCTGGGACCGATGCACTATTTACCGTTTCCGTTGCAGTATCATTTGTTACAATTATCCGGTAGTAGGTGGTACCTCTTTTCTGATTTATTGGAGTATAACTAATTGCCGTTGCCCCGGAAATATTTGTCCAAGTGATATTATCTTTGCTCGATTGCCACTGGTATGTATCGCCGGCGCTGAGGGTAAAGTTACAAGTTATCATTTCTTCCTTTCCCACGCATACCTCCTGTGAAGTTGGTAATAAGCCATAGTAACGATATTGGCTCTGGCTGTCATCACAAACTGCCTGATTGCCTGTTCCGTCATCCCCGTCGTCATTTATTTTCAGAACGATAAAGTTGTATGGTTCCCAGTCCCTGTCAAAGTGTTCTATATCAAAAGAAAGAGTGACAGTTTCGCCTACTGCGATCGTATTATCATATCTGTATGTACGTTTAGGGGTACTTCCCACATTGTCTTTATATGCTGTTACATAAAACGGGCTTTGGAAAATAGCATCTCCCGCATTGTAAACCTTCACAGTTATAGTCATTTTATCATCTGTTTCATTGTAGTTGAATTCCGGTGTTCCTGAAATTTGTCCGTTAGGGGCCAGCCATAACTGGGTACCCCATTTACTTAATGTAGTCTGCTGCTGAAGGAAGTTATTGAACGGACGTACATTGTCGCCTGTTGTTGACAGAAGGCCATCTGCACCGGGAAATACGGTTGTCGGGTAAAACTGGATACGAGGTACAGTCAGGTCTTCATTTATGTTTATGGCATTATAGGCATGCTGATTCCACACTCTGCGGGCAGAAGCCCATGAATTGGACGGGCTGCCAAAAACCATCACACGAATATTTGAGTTTAACGTACCACCACCATTAGGCATATCATTCGGATCCGCTCCCGAAACAATAATTTCGGCATGGCCATCATTATCTATATCGGCAATGGTCGGATATTCGGTATGCGTACCGGACAGGCATGGGAATGTGGTTTCGGTGCAATTGAAACCGCCCGAACCGTTATCCGAGAACTGCATAATACGCAACAAGGTTTCGTCGCGGTAAACCATTTCCGATCTCCCATCCTGGTTGAAATCAAATAAAGACAGGGTGGTAGCCCCAGAAGCATCAGTGGTACCGGTACGGTATCTACGCACAAACTGCTTAGTGGTTGTGTCGTAACTGAATATACCAAGTAGAGCAAAGGAGGTATAAGCTATCTCGGGTTTTCCGTCCCCGTCAATATCCCCGATAAAGGGACGGGAACCGTTTTTTCCGTAATTGGCAGCATAAGTGGCAACATAACCCGGATCTCCGGGTACCAATTTATAAGAAGATCCCAGCACGGTTTGCCCTATTTTGTTACCGGATGTGCCTACACCCGACCAGACATACATCTGTGAATCGGCTCCATCTGTTGGACGCCCTACAACCACTACATCCGTTATTCCGTCTCCATCGATGTCGGCCAGCGAAGTATAACCGTCCACCATATCTATTTGTCCGACAATAGTTACGGTGTTCAATGCAGGATTGGCACGGTCGTTGATAGTTACTTTGTAAGTAGTGTTGCCGCAGGCTATTTCCAGAATACCGTCACCATCTATATCGCCGATAGCCGGCAGATAACCATTTGTAGCGGTAACACCAGATGAAGAGGCATTAAGATGTATCCCCCGTCCATTTGTACTCATATTAACAGGACTTGATAACAAGGGTGTAGTAGGAAGCGTGGCCAGCAAGTTGCCGGTTTTACCGTCGAACACCCTGTCCCCGATAAATATCTCCACATCATCATCTCCATCCAGGTTTGCAATGCAGATAGATGATGAGTGAAAAGGAGCCACTGCAGTAGGAGACTGCATGTATGTAGCGTTTGATGTCCATACCAATGTCCCATCCGCCCTGTAAGCCTGCAAACGATATTGCAAGTCCGAACTATTTATAGTTCCGTTTGGGATACCGTATCCGGTTCCGTATATGATTTCTGGAATACTATCGCCATCCACATCACCAATAGCTAACGGAAGCGTTACATATGTTTGCGAAATAGGGACAGGGATCGATCTATACAATGTCAGGTCATTATTAAAAATGTGAATACCATCTGAATAACGCGGAAGGGTGCTCAAATGATTTAGTGTTATAATTTTCGGAATTCCATTGGCATCACCTGCTATGTTGCCGACCAATAAGTTGGCATAGGGTTGCACCCGCATGGTGGTCGTGACAGCAGACTGGTACTTTTTTTCAATATCCCACTTTAATCCTTCAGGGGTTACAAAACAATCCTTGTCACTGATATTATCAGGAAATACGACACCTTGTGAAGGGTTGGGGCTTGTCCTTTTACTAAAAGACTTATCAGCAGGAAAAGTATAACTAAATACGGTAGAAATTTCTGTTTCATAAGTTTGAGGGTAAAAAATCCTTAAAAAGCAAGATGATTGATTTGTAATTTAATTAGTAGGCGGTGGCGTACAAAAAAGCTGCTTCATATAGCTTAAGTTTTGTAATTCGCAACGTATAAATTTTTTTATAAAAATTTTAGTAAATGACAGAAATAATTTGATTCACATACATCTTCCCTCTACAAAATAAATGCAATACTTAACCTATCAGGCATAAAGATGCATTCTATTGCTTGTGTTATTGCCAGTGCTTGTGTTATTGCCAGTTCTCACTCTATATATTATTTGGGCAAATATAAATAAATATTTTGAATATATGATTGTAGATAGAATATAAAAAAATACGGGGCTTCAATATCAATTGAAACCCCGTATTATGTATATATATTTCTTCTTACAGCAGAGGTACTAAAGTCACATTTTTGAACTGAATGTCTTTACCTTCGCTCTGTAATCCTACGTGTCCCGATTTTACTTTGTTGGTTCCCTTATTTTGGTATTCGCCGTTGATATACACCATGATAACTCCATTGCGGCAATAGATATCGGCATAGTTCCATTCGCCTGCTTTTTTCTCATTCGATGGCTTTGCCTTTTTCACTACTGGGAAAGCAGGACGCTTCTCGCCTTTAGCCAGTTTAAACTCAGCAAGATTGGAACCGCCAAGCAAGACAAAGTCTCCTGCATCACCTGCGTGCAGCTGGCATTCTATTCCGTTAGGGAAAGGATTCTTAGGATCTTCTATCAGTAAAAATATACCACTGTTCGATTCTACGGCATCTGGCCAACTCCATTCGGCATGCAGATGGAAGTTGTCATATTTTTTCTTGGTGTACATATAGCCTAATTCTCCTCTGATGTGTATTAATCCATTACGGATAGAAAATACGTCTTCCGCATTTAAAGAGGTATCTTCAAGTACGAAATTCCAATTGGATAAATCTTGTCCGTTCAATAATTTTTCGGCCTCCTGGGCATTCAATTTGCTCGTCAAGAGTAGAGTAATAAAAAGTGCGACAGCAAATAAGAGTGTTTTCTTCATCTTCTCTGATTTTAAATTAAGGGTTATATATTATGATTCTGGATATTTACTTTTTGTCCTTAAGGAGCTTTTCCAGTAAGGCGATTTTCTCCTGTTCCTTTTCCAGTAGTTTCTCGCAGAGTTCTACTATTTTATCTACAGGATTATTATTTACAACATTATCACCAGCAATAAAACCAGCAGCAATAGCAGAATCCTTATTGTTTTCAAATGTATTATTTTCAACAAATATAGTTACCGGATCTTCTTCCAATTCTTTGATGAGTTTAGGATCGATTTTTAATGCTTTTGCGAATTTCCCGATCATATCATCTTCAATCACTTTTTTCGATTCGTATACCGAAATCCTCGATTGAGTAATTCCCAGTAGATCAGCCAACACATCTTGCTTCATATCCAAAGTTTTGCGAATGCGTTTGATCGCATGCCCGTGGTGCGTATTTTTTTCTATAGTGTCCATATAGTTATATTATTTATTTAGAGTTTACCCTGATTTTATACTATTGGTTTTCCCTTATAAAGTTCAGTAGCAAAACTACTTATTTTTTCTTTAAGTTCTACTTCGCTAGCTCTGCTAATTTAAACTGGCATATCGTTACCGTCTCACCTTTCAGCGTTATTTCTTTGACATTCTTGTTTATAGAAGCCTGTGTAGTAGTCACTACATTTTTGTCCGGTTCTTTCAACGTATTTTTTGCATTCAGGGCAGAAGCTGATAATATTGTTGTTTCCAGTAGTTTATCCACCTTGCAGTTCGTGAAATTAATTGCAGTTTTTACCTCTTTAGGATTAATATTCACAATATATAATGTGAGCAACATCTTTTCCCTGTCTATAGCCGCAGAAACATTCAGGGATTGCAGCCCTTCCTCAATCAGAGGTGAAGTAGCGTTTACCGAAACACTTTCGTTAAGCAAATGTGCCCGGTATTCTTTCAAAGGGAAGAATACGGTTTGTCTTACTGATGCCTGTTCGCTGGTCATTATTGGGGCGAGGATATTAACCATCTGTGCCCAGTTAGCCATAGCGATATTGCCTGCATGGCGGTGAATAGTATTCAAAAAACACGCAGTAGCCAGCCCGTGACGCCATTCGTAGGTATTAGTAGTTCCATATGGAGGGTCTTGATATTCCCATATTCCCCACTCGTCCATCGCTATCTTAATCGGTTCGGTACGGTGAGGGAAGCGATACCACTTTTTCCAGTTTTGTACTTTTTCCGGAGAGTTTTCTTTGATTAGATTTGCAAAATTAGTCAGCCCATTGTCTGTACCTTGTATCTTCTTAAAGATGGAATATGGTTTTCCCTGGTCGGTACCCACATATGCATGATATGATATATAATCTATAGCTCCATCCAGACCTTTCAGTATGATTTTATTCCACTCGGTGTGCTGTGATTCGCCATTAGCTATCAGTTTTATAGATGGATCGGTCAGTTTCATCAGCTTGATAAAATGCCAGACATCTTCCACATATTTATGTGGATCCTGATGTCTTCCCGCATCCGGTTCGGCGGCTTCCTCGTTCCCCAGCGCCCAGTATTTCACATTGAATGGTTCAGGGTATCCATGCGAACGTCTGAGATTGGCATAATAAGTATTTTCAGTTCCATTGCAATAATCTACCCAATTGGCTGCTTCATCGGGTGTACCTGTGGATAGGTTGATTACTAAAACCGGTTCGCAACCTATTTCCCTGCAATATTCTATAAATTCGCACGTTCCGAAACGGTAAGTATTTATTCCACCCCAGATCAGGTTCTTTTTAGGTTTCCGTTCATATTTAGGGCCAATGCCGTCTTCCCAGTGGAAAGTCTTTATTACCGTTCCGCCGGGGAACCGCAGCATGGGTGGGTTCAGTTCTTTCACTTTTTCCAATACATCAGTCCGAAAGCCTCTTTCATCGGACAGAGGGGTGTCTTCCTCATATATTCCGCCATCTATGCAACGTCCCATATACTCGATAAACTGACCGTAGACAAAAGGCGAAATTTCTCCCAGGCTGACAGATGTATCGACTGTGATTTCGCTTTTCTGAGCATACAGCGAATGACAGAACAGTATGGACACGAATAATGTAATGAATGTTTTTTTCATCTTCTTAAATTTAGGCGAAAGGTTTTATTTTAAAAAGTCACTTATTTTATCGAATGTAAACCTGAACTGCTTATCCACTTCATCGGCTATTTTAGGCAGGGCAGGGAAAGGATCTTCATGAATATACTTATATGGATAATCGAGTTCTTCTACCACAATAGGTATATCTCTGAGCGAGCCTTGCAATGTATTGATCACTTCATAGGTAGGAACCACCTCGTCATTGGTCAGTGTAATGGCATAAAACTGTTGGCTCATCTCTCTGAAGCGCTGTTCCCTTTCTTTGGTCAGCGTGCGGTAATTCAGCATACTGCGGAAATTATTCCCTTCGGGGTGGGTATGCATATAGTGGCGCAATACATCATCGCGTTTCATATGACTTTCCAGATGTTCAACCACAAAGGAATACAGGCTGACGTTAGCCTCGCTGTCGAGGATAAATTTAGAAACGGGTGATAACCTGTTAAATACAGAACCGCCGCAAAAAGTAGCGTACCGGGAATTGGAAAAATGGCCATCCTTATTGCTCATCATCAATATTTCTCCTAAGAATGTACCTATAGAGTAGGACATAAAGTCTATAGAGGCATCGGTTTCTATGGACTGATGGTTACCTTCTTTAATACTTTCAACAAAATCGATTACATCATAGTAGGTTTGTAGTCCTGACCAGATAAACCGCTGAGGTTTGTTGTGCAGGCGTGTACTAATCGCTACATTCGACAGGCTGGAACAGATCACATCCGGGTGCCTTTCTTTTCGCTGTTCACTTACCCTGTACATTTCCCTGGTGCTGCTCCATGCTGCCGGGGCACGGTTCATGTGAAAAGCAATAGGAAACATTATAACGGATTTTCCTGTCTTGTCCACTATATGTTTCGCCCATGGCATATATTTATACCAACTTTTCTCATTGAATCCATGAAACATGAATATTACACCTTTCGCTTTTTCTATGGCTTTAGGCATCATCATGTGGTAACGGAACTGAATGTTTTCCATTATATCCGAGTCTTTCTTATTCAGCATTTGCTGAATAACATCGGGCTCGTAGTCTTTCGGAATACTGGGTATGTATTCATAATCATCATTATTCCCCAGCCCTCCGGGCAATATGAAACGATAGTTAGACTTGAATGTAAAATTACGAAGGGCAGTCTTCTCGTCTATCTCTATTTCGTTATCTGTATAATTCTCAATCTTTTTCAGATGGTTGAACAGATCTATATATTTCATATGATAATTTTGTTTTTAATGGTAGTATGGAAACTCGCATGACAAAATTATCATAGACTTTGGAGAATTGTTGTTCATGCTCATTTTCATATTTTTATTATTGATTGGTTAATAGCCGGTGCCCTATTCTGCAAAACAAGCACTTGCGAAGTTCGCAGTATTCTCTTTTCAATTGTATCATTGCTTGTGAATCGGCAGCATTGTTAAGTGGCATCTTTAACTGGGAGAACCGTTTGGTAATGCTGTTTTTTTCAGGAAGAATCATTTCCAGAAAACTCAGAGCCCTTTCACAATACTTATCACTGTCTACAAATTTACCATAAATAAATAACAATGGCACTACCGTATTGATAAGAATTATATCAAGTGAAGCATCCCCGAGATATTTTGATTTCCTTTCAGAAAGAGAGCCGAACGCATAGTGCGTTTGCCAATATTCAGAAGCATTCACATGGAACATCAGGCGGATACGGCCCAGGTCGTCACAGTTAATAATCTTCGAGAACAAGGCTTTCGAACTGTGTAGCAATGCCGCTAATTGTGCTATCCTGATTTGCGGCATAGAATTAGGCCTTGTCCGCATGCTTTTGAATATATATGATTCTAACGGTTTTAAGTCATATTTATTTCGCAGAAATTCATATTCTTTTTGCAGGAGGGAGTAATAATCATCTTTTACTTTCGCATCGTCCAACATTCCGGCCTGACCAAATAATAATGCCTCGGTCTGAATAATATTATCTCCTTGTTTCAGTATATATTTCAGAGGGAGGCTTAAAGCGAGCCGTTCAAAAGAATCGGAGTTTAGGCCGAAACCTAGATTACGTGATAAAATGACATAGAATACATCTTCCCATGAATTATTGAACCGCGCGAGTAGTTCTTTGATATGATTCGATTTCCTTTCCAGTCTTTCGATTAACAGGCTGTTCATCCACGAATTGAGATGCAGGGTTGGCATATCTCCAATATAGTTACAGCATGGGATATCGGTTTTGGAATGGATGAGAAATTCGTAGTTCTCATTTATGCTATCAGGGTAAGATATTTCACATTGGGGCACAGATTGTTCCAGCTCATTTACTACCTCGCAATCTGCCTTTTTCACAACATGCAGTATAACAGAGTTGTAGCTTTTGCTTTCCTGATGTTTATGTTTTATCCAGTCTTTGGAATTTTGATGGATTTCGATATTTCCGGCCCAGACTTTATCTTCTATTTTTATTTTGGCGTTGAAAAAGTCAGGCCCTTCATTAAAGTTATGGATACCAACGTCGATCACTTCTATAGGCTTTCCATCCGTTGTTTTCATATCTTTGTTAAAGAGTCGGAATTTCCATATATAATGTAAAATATCTTCCATATCTTTTATATTTTATAATCCTGTTATACCCATCTTCTTCATCAGGAAGCTGGCATTCATATTTTGTGCGACACCTTCCCTTATCTTGTATGTGAAAGACAGATGTTCGTCTTTTATATCGGCTTCGAAACGAAAGTTCTTTATCGCATCGGGAAATTCCTTTTCAAGGTTGCCAAGTACCAGGTCGTGCGTGGCTATAATGCCATTGCCCTTCATAGCCACCAACTGTTTCATCAGCGCAACAGAACCTTTTTGCTTATCCTCCGAATTAGTACCTTTAAGTATCTCGTCGAGGATAATGAATAGCGGTTCTCCGGCCTCGAGGCGGTCTATAATCATTTTTAGCCGCTTTAGCTCTGCAAAAAAGTATGATTCATTATCAGTAAGTGAATCGGATGTGCGCAGGTTTGTCACCAACTTGTATGGATAGAATTTTAGCGATGCGGCACAAACAGGTGCTCCTGCACATGCCAGCGTCAGATTTATCCCTATAGTCCTAAGATAAGTGCTTTTCCCGGCCATATTTGCTCCTGTAACCACCAGAAAGTAAGGACGCTTGCTTACAGCAACATTATTCTGTACACATACATCTCTATTCAGCATCGGGTGTCCTAAATCTTTTCCTTCCAACATATATGAATCGGAAACCTCAGGGTAGCTATAAGTAGGGTGGGTATATGCAAAAACAGCAAAAGATACGAGGCTGTCAAACTTAGCCAGAACATCGAACCATGCAGATATGCTTGTTTGGTGTGATAAAACCCATTTTTCTATTTTTATGGCAAATATGATATTCCAGAATACCAAAGGATTTAAGATCAAAAGGCCTAAGATATTAGAAGATTGTCCAAGGTTATTGCTGTGTGATTTCAGCTTGTGTACCGCAAAAGAGGCCGAATCAGGTTCTTTTATTTTAGACTGTAATTCTTTCAAAAGAGGGGAATTAAAGCTTTCGTTTTCAATGATTTCGAATAACTGACTGTAAGTCTGTAAGATTTCCATCTTTTTCTCAAAAAGCCCCATCTTACTATTTATATCTTTTAGAGGGATAAGGCTCAGGAAAAAAAAGACAGTCCAGCAT
>JAITVH010000148.1 GCA_031285905.1 Prevotella sp. | reverse complement strand
TTATGAGACTTCATCTCGGTACGGCTCATTTCAAACACACGTCTCTGCTGAGGAGTTAATAGTTGCAATGCTCTATCAAGCAACTGAGACAGATCAGTAGAAAGAATAGAATTTTCAGTATCATTAGAAAAGTCAATTGCACCCGATAAAAGATGATTCTTCAATTTCTGATCTCTTTCAATATTATGCAATAGATTTAGAAGCCTGTTTTTGGTAATGGTATATACATATGGGGCAAATGGTATCTCAGGGTTAAGGAATTCCCGATTTTGCCATATTACAGTAAAAGTATCCTGAAAAACGTCTTCAGCAAGTTCACTTGATTTGACGAACTTCATGGCAAAATAAATCAGGCGGTCTTTATATAAAGCATATAGCTTACAAAAAGCTGATTCATCTCCATTTATCAAACCTGTAACCAGGTTTTTTCCGCATCGGAATTATATATACTCATGTATTTCTATCGTAGCAGATACAAATAATAATAGATTATGTAAACTATAATATTTTTCAGAAGCTGTTTGAGTTATTTTTCCTGCAAAAGGCAGAGAGTGCACTAAGTTTGTTTAATACGACTCGAACAATACAGTTCCGACCTCTCCGCCAAAGGGTGGCAAGTTATACAAAAAGTGCTTCATATGCAACGAAAAAGTAAGTGGAATCTTCAGGAAATAGTTAATGCCATTTTTTATCTGACCAAAAACGGTTGTATGTGGCGTGACCTTCCGGGGGAATTCCCTTCATGGCAAACAGTCTATTGGTACTATGTCAAATGGGTAAATGATAGTTTAACAATGCCAAAAATTTATATTCTATATACCCTAAGTTATCTATTTACGATAAATAACAAACACTCTTTATTAAAATTGAAAAAGAAGGTGTCCCAAAAGTATTTTTATCTCCTTGAGAATTGAATATTTGAAAACGGTCTCAGATACAGACCCGAAGAAAAAGCATAGAAAAAGAGGCTTGTCCGACTTTTGGGACAGCCTCTTTTTTAGTCATTACAGGGGTTATTTACTACACATTCCTTTCTGTTAAAACATAGAAATCAGGAGAAGGCGATATAAAGAACCGGAATTATGAGTCCCAGTAGCAGATACCATTTACCCCGTCCGGTGATACCGCTTTTCCCTTTTACCATTACAAGACCTGACAAAGCAAAGAAAATAAGGGATACAGCAAAGAAATCTGCCATTACACTCCAGCCTTTCACCTGATTGTAGTGCAGTTTGTTTATCCAATAAACGAACTGTCGTTTGCTATGCTTTTCATAGTCCAGTGTTCCGCTGGCCGAATTGTAAACGCCAACTCCACCGTCCAACATCAATCGGAGATGCTGATCGTCTATTGGCAGGATTTTTCGCAAAGGCGGTACATCTTTCCGGTCGTTCCACCAATAAGTCAGTTCTTGTGGATTTAGTCCTTTTTCAGCCTGCAATGTCACCTCTTCGGTATGGAAGGCCGGGTCTTTACCATTCATATGGTTTAGCAGAATTCCCGAAATTGCATAGACAAGACTGACACCTACCATTAGGAAGCCTAAGTCCCGATGGATAATCCGCGCCCAACGGCGCAAAGTTCTACTGCCCGACGATACTGAATTCTTCTCCATCCATGTAATAAATGGCGTAGTAATCTTTATTGTTCTTCTTCATCCAGTCGCGCATTTCATTAATGTTGGAAAGCTCGGCCTTGCATGTTTCGGCAGAACCGTCTTCTTTCACTTTCTTTTCATTCACGTCTTTTTCGTACTGGTCGATATATTCTTTAGTCAAACGGCGTTCTTTTACTACACCCGTGATTGCCAGTTCCGAACCTACCAATTCGCGATTGAAGCCGCCGATATTGCCCTTAGCCTCCACGCGCATAGATACGTTTTCGTTATCTCCCACAATGAAACAACGTTTTCCCGAATGCTTGCAAGTGTGAGTTACGCTGCCTTTTACAGTTACTTTCTTATCAACTAATTGGTCAGCTACCGCAAGCAGGCTGTCTAAGGGGTACACGGCAACACCCGACGCCTGAACTGCAGTAGTTGAATCACTATCATTTCCTTTGTTTTCTGTACTTTTGTTGGCGCAAGAAGCCAGACAAATAGCCACACAGGCCAATAACATCATTTTTTTCATATGCTTATTTGTTTTTTGAATTAGGCAATATTAACAGGGCTATTAAACCTGCTATACCGGTGAAAAGAATATATATTCCATTAAATATTTTCCTTTTTGGAGAACCAGAGATAAAGATAACGACCAATAATGCTAAAATTATATTTGCAGCAAAGCCGTAAATACCTGTATAGTGAAAATAAGGTTTTATATAGCTGCTCTCTGATTTTTCGAGTGTCAGATACAATGGGGAAGCCCATTTTGATACTGCATCCCACTTGCCGGGTGTCCGGTTGATTGTGTGTTCGCCGATTCGTTTGAGCGTATTGGCATCCAGTGCGTAGTTCTTCTTTGCTAGTGGTGTCACGACAGAGACCGTCCAATCGAACATGTTACCCATCAGGATCACTTCGTCTTTTTGCATATCTATCGGGTCGGTATCCAATTTTACAGTTCTATAATTAGCACCGTCATTTTCGATAATATATATTTCGCCCTGCTTGCTGAAAAGGAATCCGTAGAACCGTTTATCTGCAACTTCCAGCATCGAGAAATAAGAAGCCTCTATCTTCTCCCCGATTTTTGTGTTCTTCACATAAGCACGGCCGTTGACCATCTTCATATGAAACAGTTGATTACCGGCATCCAATACAAAATATCCTTCATCGTAGGGCTTGCGTGGGTTCGGATTTCCGGCGAGCCACTGTGCCGGGTATTGAAAGCCTTCTTTGTCCAGCGCCCGTTGGAAGAGCCGGCTTTTTTCTGTATTCACAGTATTGGTCTGCGCATCGATAAACTCGATGCTATTTTTCAGGCGAAACACATCGTCAGGTATTTCCAGTCCCACGCGCTTAGGCATAGTCTCGAACAGGATATAAAGTCCATTGACCGGAGTGTTTATGTCTGATGGCTTGTATCTGTAAACGACAGATTTGGCCCGAAGCAGCTGTGGGGTTATTTTTTGTCCGTTGATGCTGTCAGGCAGTTTTCCGTCGGTCATCAACTGACGGTAGTTCAGCATCGGCATCAGGGAATCGAACTGTGCTGTATTGTATTTATTCCCCTTCAAATCCTCCATCGGGAACTTTTTGTTCTTATAATCGATTAGGCCGATATCTTTCAGCACGGTGCTGTAATAGACAAAGGGGTATTGATCGGAGGTATAGGTCGCTTTGTTTACCAGAGCGGGTACAGCCCACATTCCAATTAATGTGATGAATAACAGGATGACTATATAGATGATATTTTTTAACTTCATTTCTGTAACTTTCTATAGATTAATATTCCTTTATTGCGCCCCGTCTTTAAACCGGTACATAGAATAGAAGGGAAAGAAAAAGCAAAGAATCAGCAAGACTGCCAGATAGGGTATAAACGGCGCATAAGCTCCGGAAACGGAACGTATGAACAGGAAGGATAGGAATCCTACAGAAGCCAGGGTATATCCTATCCGTTGACGCCATACAGGCTCTAAACTAATCCATGAAGCGAATAAATATCCGAAAACACCTGCAAATAAATATGGAAGGCTGTTCCATATCATAGCCTCTATGATTTCGGCAGGATAATAGAACGAAAAGGAAAATGACAATATAAGATAGCTTAACAGGAAGATAAAGAGTAATATACCTATGCCAAAGAACAGTAAGGTTGTCATAATCTTTGTCTCTGTCAGGGGTAAATGCAAGGTCAGTTTAAGACGCTTGTCATGCATTTCGGGTGCAAACTGGGAGATGCCTAATAAGAGCCCTGCCAAAATGGGAATCCATTGTGCAAAGCCGGGGAGAATAGGCATGTCTTTGAGTATCACTGTCGACCAGGTTTGTACGGCGCCCCCGACACGGAATTGTTGTCCTGTGTTTATCAGTGTGTAAATAATCAGGGCAACGAAGATAATCCCGATTAAAGTGACCATTCGCCGGGTTTTAATCCATTCTTTAAATAAAAGAGCTTGTATCATATTATATCTGTTTCTTATTAATATTTACCTGTCAAACCAATGAAAGCGTCTTCCAATGTAAGCGACTCTTCCTTGATATCGCTTGCGGCGAAGGAAGCTAATTTTCCGGTCACGGCTTCTATCCCGTCGAAAGAATAAGTTTCCCATGCCGAACCTATCCGTTCAGTATTCCATAATCCGTCTACAGCGCCGATTTCATCAGCTTTGGCTGTAAAACGGTATCGCTTAAACTTATCCATGATATGGCTTGTGGGCTGATGAAGCAGGATTTTACCATAGTCAAGGATGATACAATCATCAATCAGCATTTCCATATCCTGTATAATATGGGACGTGAGGAAGATAGTCTTATCTCCGGCTGTAGCATATTCTTTCAGGTATTCGATGAATAAACGGCGGTAGCCGGGGTCTAAGCCCATAGAAAAATCGTCGAGGATGAGCAAATCGGGATTTTGCGCGAACAACAATCCTAAAGCCACCTGTGAACGCTGTCCGCAGGACATTGTACTTATCTTCTGGGTTTTAGTCACCTGTAGTTTTTTCAGCAGTCCATAATAAGCATCCCTGTTCCAGTTTGGGAAAAACTTACTGTAGAATTTCTCTATTTGCACAACATTAAGATATGTATGCTGGATGTGGCCTTCGAGCAAAAGACCTATACGGGCTTTGGTCTGCGGCGTGAAGTGTTCCATTTCCTCCCCAAAAATGCGGCATACACCTGCCCGCGGGCGCAGGTATCCGTTGAGTATATTAATAATTGTGGTCTTTCCGGTTCCGTTTTTTCCGAGCAAACCGAGAATCTTACCTTTTTTGACCTCAAAACTTAAATCTTTGTAGATAAGTTTCGCCCCGTAGTAGTGGGTTATCCGGTCACATTGAATGATTGTATCCATAACTGATTCTTTTATGATAGTTTTTCTTAGTGATTCCTTTTCTTGATTACCTTTTAAAATCCAACCCCTACCGACAGGGATAATTCACTAAAGGTTTTGCCGATGTATTCGGTAGAAAATGCATTTGTCAAAGCATAATTTATCTGTGCATATCCTTTCATTTTACCTGAAAATAGCATGGAGTAACGAAAGCCTACATTTCCTCGGATACGTTCTGCCGTTAAGTATTCGAATTCCCGATAGATATAGCGATCTAAACTGACTGTTTTGGCTTGTCCTTGCGAGGATGAATCATAAGTCCCGTCCTTTTTTGCATTGCCTCCTCCCGAAATGTAGGAAAGTCCAACGTTGAAACTATACTGATTCAACGATTGTGTAACATTACGGCCGGCTGATACTCCTACATTCCATTGGTTGATATCCTGTTTGCGGTAATTCGGATAGAAAGAAACAGTTTGCTTCACGCTATTCGATTCGGCATTTATGCTCAATGTCCATATGGGCAGGTAATCCTTTATACCCAGATATGCAGTATATCCTCCTCTCAATTTCCAAATGGTCTTGTTCAGCATCTGCGCCTGTCCGGCATAATTAGTTACGCTGGTACCATCGGGCAACGTACTTTTCTGGAATAAGTTTTCGTTATTATTGAGTAGTTCACGGCTAATATTGAAGGATAGTGCATGATGGTCTTTTTCTTTCCTTAGAGATAAGTTTCCGCTGTATTCAGTTATTTTAGAATCGTGTTCCGTATAAACTTTGTTAGAAGTCCCCTGCTTGCCATAATATCCGTCGCACCATTTTAGTGTCAGTTCATTAAAGAACTGTATCTGTGGTGTGAGTGTAAAATTTAATTGTAGGGATGCTCCCTGATATTCTTCAAATAACGGGATTTTTCCATCCTTTTGGGCATAGTCGCTACCCGTACTGAATAATTCCTGATATCCATAAAAAGCTCCAAAGTCGATTAATGAATTAAATTCCTGATCTGTGTTGCCGTATGACTCAAAACGCATTTCCTCCACCCTTCGTTGATATATATAATTCAGTCCGGCTTCCCATAATGGAGATATACGATATATCGTTCCCAGCGTAAAGGTTAAATCCATCTCTTTATTCTCGTGGCGCAAATCCTTGAATTTGGCATAGTTGGATGTTTTATAGTCGAGTTTTGTCCCAATATTTAATCCGCGGGAAAGTTCGAAACTGAATGCCCCTGTAAGATGGTATATGTCCAGCGCTTTTTTTCCACGCGTGCTGTCGGCGAACTCTACTATATTGAATGGATTTTTATAAGGATCTATAAATGACGATCCTCCCATATTTTTCCCTTCGAAGCGGCTGTATTTCACTTCTCCGTAGAAAACCGTTTTGGGATTTAAACGATATAGGGATTTCACTTCTCCTCCATATTCTAAACTATTATCTGATTGGAAATAATTTATGAATTTGCCGTCCTTCTTATCGAAATAGGCTTCTGCATATGAGAGGCTGTTAATGGTGAAAGAATAAAGCCCCGCTGCATTCTCGGAATGCAGCCGGGGATTTGATTCATGTACATACTCATAACTTTCCCATCCTGTCTTATCGGATTGGGCAACTGATATCTTCGGAATCCAGAGAGCCGAAAGAAGTGAAAAAATAGTTATAGTCTGTACTTTCTTTAACATTATATTATACTTATAGGTCAATTAATCTTTTAACGAAGCTTTAATGCGTTGGTGGAAATCGTTGGTCGAGTTATTCGTGTCTTTATAGATGATACGCGCTCCATTCTTAATTGATGCCTCTGCGTCTATTCCACTCGGATCGGTAGAGCCCTCTGCTTTATCTGTTGTACCCAACGAATAGTTATAAACCAGTTTACCGGCATTGCTTGTAAGAGCTTCTGTTGCCTCTTTATCTACATTCCGGTATATAGAGTATCCAAAACCACCGATCATTGTAACATATCCTGCGTCTACGGAAGGGGTTAATCGTTTAAGTCCATCTACGCCTTGTCCTTTTACTTCTACTCCATCGAGAACCCAATCTGTGGGTACTTTCATGCTGATTGATACAGTAGTTCCAAAGTAATCATCTCTGTTATTTGCATTACCGGCAAAGGCGGTTGGAGTAGTTCCTTTCGTTGTGAAAATAAAGAAGGCTGGAGAAAGTGCGCTTATCGGCCAGGCATTCCCTGCTCCATAAATTGCCGCTGATAGATAGTGGCTTGCAGGAATAGCCGGAGCCGGTGAAGGATAAACGCTTACATTCGTATATTGTCCTGAAATATCGTATGTACAATAATATTCGGAGTTTGCAAAATTGATAGAATTACTATAGGTTTTCGTATTATCAACAGCGTTTTTCAGAGCGATCACTATTTGCTTTCCCGCTTCTATCGAAACCGGATTTTTAAAATACCAGATAGCTGTACCGGCAGGTATCCAGCCTTCTGCTTCATACGATAATTTTCCGTCTTTATAATATTTATTAGAGGATGTGAAATTATAAGGGATTGTTGTCCCCAATGCTACGTTTTCCAGCGTTAATTTTATATCCGAATTATTATAAAGAACAACATAGGCATCATTCTGGAATTTTCCGGAACCGTCATTCTTTTGACATCCTCCGGTATACAATTCTTTAATAATTATACTTCCTTTTTTAGAACCTGTCAGAGTAAGCTCTACCGATTTTGTGTTCACCCAATCTTTTGCCACCGTAAAGTTGAGTAGACCATTCAGTAAGAAAGAACTTCCGTCAACAGCTCTGCTTTCGGTAGCGGAAACATCGTAAATACCTGCTGCTACTTTGAAAGTTGCTTCGCCGGAAGCGTTTGTCAAACCGGTGTAAGTTGCAGTAGTTGTTTTATTCACTAATGTTATACTTGTTTTTTCGACCGGGCTGTAGCCTGTAGGATAGGCCAGCTTAATAGTCACATCATAGGTCTGATACTCATCATTATCATCATTGTCGCTACAAGAAGTCCCGATTAACAGAACTGCTATGAGTAAGAAAAATAATTTTTGTAAATTCATAATTCGCTTTTTTATGTATTTGTATTTGATTTATTTCTACTGTAATTTAATTTTATAAGATATTCATTTATAATTTTATACGCAGGGTCAATCCATAATAAAACTCAGGTATATAACCGTAATTGTATAAGGACCTTTCGGTATCATTTTGCTTATCTTTTACTTTAGCTACATTGTTAAAAAAATTATTTGCCAAAAAAGAAATTGAGATATGGTCTCCAAGTTCTTTCGTCACATTCAGGTTTGCTGAAAAATATGCTGATATATTGGTAGGCCTGAAATAATAACTGGTATTCGTTTTGACTATCATTTTAATCAACTCGTTGTAAAGAGCGGTATCGTTTTCCTTTGCCTGTATGAGAGCCTCTTTAAAAGGTATTCTGGTATTCATATCGTCAAGGCTTACATAGTATAAAGGGTAGACGGCTACGAAGTTGTCACCTTTATATATATCCGTTGCAGAACCGGACGGTAAATAGTCGCTTTTACTATCTAGTGCAAATCCGCGTGCGCCTGTTGCCGATTCGCTAAGCATCTGCCTGTAACTGTATAACGTACTTTCCAACCGGAGGGATATAATTGTTCGTATTGCCGGAATATGGGTGCTGATAGAAAGATTATTCGTTATTTTTTTTGACATACTGCCATTTGCAACACTCGAAGACCCTTCGTACAGGCCGATGTATTTATAAGGATTTTTATCTGCCATATCTTGGGAAAGACTGGGTGCATTTGCAATCAATGAAGTTGCTACTCCTTTATAGTAATTATAAGATCCGTCGATTTGGAAAGATGTACGGATAGAAGGGATTTTCCCGAAATTGATAACCCATTCCAGCCCTCTTTTCGAAAAATTATCTCCATTATAATAGTAGTTGCTCGATTTAAACGTTTTTTTTTCGGTATAGGCTAATTGCTCGCTAGGTACACTCCCGGTTATATCCGAAACGGTTACAATACCCGTGTTCCGATCGATTGCATATGACCTGTTTGCATATGGGATGGTACTATTTTTTAGTGCGTCCTTGTCTGTTAATTTATAAGAATAAGGTGTGTATAAGGTAGCTCCGGAATAAGGATTGATGGTCTTATTATTATAGGCAATCAATGAAACATTCACTTGTCCGATACGGGCATTGAATTCCAATTCTATCAAGCGGCTTCTTTGCCATTTCATATCCGGATTATAAACAGCCGTACTCGGTGTCGTATTATATGCGTAATAGGTAGTATTGTCAGGAGTCGCATCCGGGCTGAAGATACGTCTGTCCTGATAAGTAGGGGTGGGATTTAGGATATATGATGCAGGGAGTTTCACTGCATCTCCAAAACCCGCGCGCAGACTCATTTGAGAAAGAGTGTTTCCCGGACGGTTCCAAAATATATATTTTGCGCTGACTCTGGGAGACAAACTGCTAACTGTTCCGTATTCCGAATTGTTTATATGCGTTAAATCGCCCCGAAGGCCAATGGAAGCTCTAAGGGAGGTTCTTTCTGGCAGGATAAGGCTTATCTCGTTTTCTGCAAAAACTGCAAGATTGTTGACTGCCGGTTGTTCATCATATCTGTATTCTCTCCATGTAGGAGCATAGCGCATGTCTGTATAATATTCGCCTCTTCCCAGATTGCTTGTCCTGTTAAAATCTGTTCCAAGCATAAATTTATTAATTGTCTTTCCGAATTTCCTTGTCCAGTTTGCCTTTAGCTTGGCTGTGTAAACGAGAGGTTTACTATCGTCGCGCCTTGTTTGGTACCAATATTCATTAGGGATCAATATTATTTCGGCATTCGGATTGATATCATACAGGGCACCTATATAGTAGCCGGGCTCTGTAGAATGAATAGCCGGTGTCGAAGAGGAACCTGACTTATTCGTTTTCAGCTCTGTCAATAAATCCGAATAGCTAAGGGTTCCTGAAAATTCCAATTTGGTGATCCACGATTTGTTGAGTAACCAATCCAGTTTGGTATTCAAGCGAAGCACATTATCTCTTTCCTTCGTATATGTATCAACAAAGGCATCCGGGTCACCTTCTGAATTATATCCCCCTATATTTCCGGTAAATCCAAGAGAAAAATTCAAAGGATTATTCCGGTATGTATCAAAAGTCTTGGAATATATGAGAGATAGATTGTTTCTTTCATAAGTTGTATAAGGAGAAGCTATCTCGGAGTTGGATTTTGTATGCTCAAAGCTGGCGTTAAATACTCCTCTCTTTTTGCCCAAATCAAAGCCCTTGTCAAACGCAACCGATTTTGTATTGGGCTTAGTGCTGAGCTCTATATTTAATGGAGACTTGCCTTTCTTCGAATTTATCCGTATCATCCCATTTGACAAATCGCCATGTTCAACGGAAGGAACTCCAGTGATAATTTCAACAGACTCAATATTATTTGAAGCTATGTTTCGGGTATCAGCTCCCTTTATCTCTTTTATAAACTGACTGTTGCCGGATATCCGTACACCATCTACTTCTACTACTGTCCCAAAAGATGGCAATCCCATCTCGCTTCCGTCATTTGAACGGAGAGCAAAACGATCGGCGCCACCACGGCTGATTGCCAAATTTATTTTTTTACTGGTCTGACCTCCGGGTAGGAGGGCTGCGATTTCGGTTATGTTCAAGACTTGCAACTGATCTAATGCTGCCCGTTCTATGGTGTAGGCTGTAGTGAGATCTTCCGTTTTTTTCTCGGCTGTAACAACTACCTCATTTAATAGTAAGTTATCTTCTGCCAGATAAAAAAGCAGGTCGTCTTTGTTTCCATTAACCTGTACTCTGAATGTCTTTTTCTCATATCCAAGAATGGAAATATTCAGGTCGAACGAACCGGCCGGGATATTTTCGAGCGTGAATTTTCCTTCAAGATCGGAAGTAACGGCTAAACTAAGGTCTGAAATAGAAATAATCGCATATTCTACAGGATTCTGGTGTTTCTTATCTAAAACTTTTCCAGATATTGTATAGAACTGGCTGTATGCAGATTCAATAATGCATACAAAGAAAAGACAGAGCAATAAACTCTTTTTCATTAAAATTATAGAATGTTAGAGTTGCAAATATAGAATCTAAAAGAAAGCCTTTCAATACCGTATTGTAGGTATTTTGATGTCAATAAATACCTACAATACGGTATTTCTATGCTATATTACACACGGGATATTCAAAAAATCAGGTATACAAACTTACCTTTCCTTCCGAAAACAGGCAACTTATAAGAGTGTTTTTCTTAACAGGTAACGATTTATCAGGCTATGCTTTTGATTAATTCTCCCAGATATTTTGAGAAATCCATTATGCGATTCAAACCTGTTTTAAACATGCATTTATTTCTTCAATATCAAATAATTCCGTATCCCATATCTCGCCTTCATCCATCCCGAGCCATTCCCGGTATTCATCCGCCTCTTCACTTTCAGGTCTTGTAGCGAAAACTTCCTTCATTTCTTCATATCCGTATATGCCGCCGCAATCTTCAGGGGGACAAGCGCCTTTACCGGAAAGGCATACAGCCGTTTTTTGTTTATCTTCGCTGATTTACTCCCAAGGTATCTCATGCAACCAATTATAACCAAAGTCATAAACATAGAGGAGTTTCCTGAATTTATCCTTAAAAATATAAGATAGTTTGATTTTTGAAGATTCCGTC
>JAITVH010000084.1 GCA_031285905.1 Prevotella sp. | reverse complement strand
AACCACAAGGGATTGCCCCTACATCCCTATCCAAAAGGGTTAACCTCCTCATTTTAACTAAAAGGTGACATAAGTAACACTTTCTTTCCAATTATTCAAAGAACATTTTTTCAACTTTGACTCCGCCGATTTTGCCTCGTCTTCACTTCGGCGATTCTTAATTGGCTAATGCCGAACGATGTTTCGCTTCGCTCCAATTGACTCTGTCGATTACTTTGTAATTCAACTTTCAACTGATTATATCTATAGATAAATTCAGAAAATATTTATAAAACAACAAGGGTGTGTGTCAAAAGTCTGTTGACACATCCATCTTTTTTAAGCAGCAAGTTCTGATTTACTATTAGGTTAAAATAAATTCGGTATATAAAACTCTATTTTCAGGGACAACCGCTGCAGTCCTGTGCCTGATGAGCTACAAGATGTCATGAAAGCTAAAGCTGACCTGGGAACAAAATTCCTCCGTGGAAATTTGATTGACGGAATATAAATTACTTTGCCTTTTTACCTCTGAAACCGTGTTCTTTTACTACCTTTGCCTCGCCTTCGGTTTGGCGATCGTTGGTTGTTACTTTTTAGTTAAAATGGGAGTTATAAGTAAATGGAAAATCTCTAATAAGCATGCATACTAAGGAACAAAAAATGGAGGCTTTTGGTGGTCTTCTGAATATAATGGACGAACTAAGGGTGAAGTGTCCCTGGGATGCTAAGCAAACAAATGAAAGCCTGAGAACAAACACTATCGAGGAGGTGTATGAGTTGTGTGAAGCTATTATTAAAAATAACGATAGCGAGATAAAAAAAGAAATAGGTGATGTGTTGCTCCATGTTGTTTTTTATGCTAAAATAGGTGAGGAAAAAGGTGCTTATGATATAGCTGATGTGTGCGATGCATTATGTGATAAACTCATATTCCGTCATCCGCATGTTTTTGGCGATGACGCTTCCAAGACAGCCGGGGAGGTGGAAAAGACATGGGAGCAGATCAAGTTGAAAGAAAAGGGAGGGAATAAAACGATTCTCGAAGGTGTACCCTCTTCCTTGCCTTCTATTGCTAAAGCTCACCGTATTCAGGATAAAGCCAGAAATGCCGGTTTTGACTGGAACAAAAGGGAAGATGTATGGGAGAAAGTAACCGAAGAATTAAATGAATTGAAGGATGAGGTATCAGGGATGGATGCTAATAAGATAGAAGCTGAATTTGGTGATCTGTTTTTCAGCTTGATAAATGCAGCACGATTGTATAAGGTGAATCCCGACAATGCGCTGGAACGTACTAACCAGAAATTCATCCACAGGTTCAATTTTATTGAGCAAGAGGCAAAGAAACAAGGTAAAATTCTGAAAGACATGACCTTATATGAAATGGATGCCCTGTGGGAAATTGCTAAAAAAACGGAATAGGATAGAAAGAGCCATCAAGAACAACTAAGTGATTGAATATCAGTTTTATATAAGTTATTTTCTAAATAAGCCTTAAAATATCTATATTGAGAATGAACAAAACACAAGGGTTATTCCTTTATTATAGAACAATATATATTTTGTTATGACCGGGAAAGATAAACAATTGTTGATATTCGCATCTAAGATTTTAAGGTGTTGCGATGACTTGTATCTGTACAAGCTGGTCGCATCTATACCCGGCGGAAAGCTCCAATTGGCAGATAAACGGGCATTGTCGGAGGTAGGTTTCCCTACTGATTTTCTGAATACAAAAGAAGATATCTTTAGCTATCTGAACAGGGAAGCACCAAAGTATATCAAAAGGTACAAGAAAGAGAAAACTGAGAGAAGAAGACCGACCAATAGAAATTCAGTCAGAGTGTCTTCTGCTCAGAACATTGATCTAAGCAATATAGCTGAAACATTGGCTACAAGCCTATAAGTCTGACAGTTACATTAATGTTCAAATCTGCCCAAATAAAACAACAGGATAAATAATTGAATATGAATTATTTATCCTGTTGTTTTATTCTGGCTTCTTTGTCTATTGAGTATCAGCTATTACGTCCACAGTAGTTCCCCATGTATCGGATGGCTTATTCCCCATCTCGAATTCCAGAGTTCCCCCTTTGGCAATATCGCTGAAGTTGATATAATACTTATCGTAAAGTTTGCCATTCAGTGTAACACCTTGTATGTACTTATTGTCGGTACTATTATTCCTGGCAATAACCCTGAATGTTTTACCATCTTTAACCCTGATGGTTGCCTCGTCGATAATAGGGCTGCCGAAGATATACTTCCCTCCTGCCGGTTCTACCTGATAGAATCCCATAGCTGATAGTACATACCAGGCTGACATTTGTCCTACATCTTCGTTGCCGGACAATCCAGCCGGCTGATCGTGATATAGTACTGACATTACTTCGCGTGCCTTATCTGCGGTCTTCCACGGTTGACCGATATATGGATAGATATAAATGACATGATGGCTTGGTTCATTACCATGTGCATACTGTCCGATCAATCCACTGATATCAGGCGAAGAACCTTCACCCAAATCTCCTTGTACGATAAAGAGAGAGTCCAGTTTCTCTACAAACTTGTCTTTACTACCAAAGCTGTTCATTAATCCCTGTATATCATGTGGAACCAGCCATGTATATTGCCATGCATTACCTTCTACGTAGTCACCCTCGCGATGTATCGAACGGAAAGGATTAAACTCATCTCTGAACTTACCCTCAGATGACAGTCCTCTCACAAAGCCTATCTCTTTGTCAAAATAGTATTGGTAAACCTTACTCCGCTTATCAAAGTATTCATAATCTTCTGTTTTACCCATCTGCTTGGCAACCTGAGCAAGGCTCCAGTCAGCAATCGCATATTCCATGGCCTTGGACATACCTTCATGTTCCTTATCATATGGGATATAGCCATATTCTCTCAGGAATACAAGGCCTCTTTCGTCCATCATCATCGAATTCTTCATAGCCTCATATGCAAGGTCTTTATCAAACCCGTCATACCCTTTCAGGATAGCATCTGCCACAACGATTACTCCCGGATTGCCGACCATACAATTGGTCTCACAACCCATCAGATGCCATACCGGAAGTTTGCCCTGTTGCTGGTAGATGGTAAGCATTGTATTAACAATATCGCTCATCTTTTCGGGGTGAATAATGGACATAAGCGGGTGAGCCGCCCGGTATGTGTCCCACAGAGAAAAAGTGGTGTAGTTTTTGAATGCCCCATTCTTATGCATCTTTTGATCGGCTCCGTAATAATCGTTATTCACATCGCAGAATTCGGATGGTGCGATCATTGTATGATAGAGCGCAGTATAGAACGTGCGTTTGACGGCATTATCATTCGTAGCGATAAGTATCTTATTCAGTTCTTCATTCCAGGCGTTGTCCGCGTTCTTTATGGTTTGGTTAAAATCCCAACCAGCCAACTCTGTCTGCATATTCAGTTTGGCATTCTCGATACTTGTAGGAGACAAGGCTACTTTTATATATAGTTCGTCTTTGTCTTTAGTATCAAACAAAGCCTGACCATATACCCTTTCTGCTTTAATGGTATTTCCTTCTTTTACATCATTCTTTTCGGAAACGATAAAGCCTTTCATCGGTTTGGAAAATACAGCCGTAAAGAATACCCTCTGGTCATTCGACCAGCCTTGCGAGTATCTATAGCCGGAAATTACCGTGTCATTTTCCTGTATCAGATATCCTTCAACCGGTCTGTCCCATGCCTGTCCATTCTCCAGGTCTATAATGACTTTCGAGTCACCGGATGCAGGGAAAGTGTATTTGTGAAATCCTACACGTTTTGTTGCGGTAAGTTCTACATCGACATTATACCTATCGAGGTGTACAGCATAATATCCGGCTTTTGCGGTCTCTGTTTCGCGTCTGAAAAGCGAATACATGCCTGATTCTTTATCAGATGCATCGCCTCTTGCAAGTGTAGGGTTACCGATTGCAGGCATAAAACTGATATCACCCAGGTCGCCTATACCGGTTCCACTGAGATGCATATGGCTGAAGCCGATAATAGTAGAATCTGAAATATGGTAACCGGAAGTCCAGTCCCACCCTTGGGGGATATTGGATGGCCCCAGTTGTACCAATCCGAAAGGAACATTTGCTCCCATAAATACATGTCCATGATCCCCCGTCCCGATGTAGGGATCGACATACTGTGTCAGGTTCTCAAGCTTACCTTGATTTCCACTGTTGCTACATGAGCATACCAGCAGGATGCTGATGGCGGCAGAGATTAGAAAAAGCGTGTTTCTTAAATTCATAATGTTATAATAGAGTTTGGTAATCCCTTTTAAAACATAAGGCTGCATTTGTATGCAGCCTTATCTATATTATATTTGAATTACTTAGGAGATTCTTAGCGATCTTCCTATCTGTAATGTCGTTCTGGACGAAATATTATTCAAATGGCATAATCTACTGACCGTAGTACCGTATTTTAAAGCAATGGCCCCTAATGTATCTCCACTTTTTACGCGGTGGTAATTTACATCACCTGAGGCATATTTATTCGTAGTGGTGGTGGCGGAACGGGTTTCTGTCTTCGCCAACAGGTTAACATTGACACCCGACACATTGTCGCTGTAACTATCTCTTGTTACCAGATACGTATCGTTGTGGCATACCTTATTATTAAAGTCAACTATAAATGTCGGATTGATTGGTTTTCCCAGAAAGCGGAATTCCAAATGAAGATGGGAGCCTGTTGAACGGCCGGTGTTACCTCCTAATCCTATAGGTTGCCCTGCCTGCACTACTTCATCTTCATCTGTCAAAAATCTGGATAAGTGACCGTATACGGTTTCTAATCCGTTTGGATGGCGAAGAACAATATAGTAGCCATATCCGCGGCGGTCATATTGTTTTATACGAACCTTACCATCAAATGCAGCATAAATAGTATCTCCTGTCTGAACTTTCAGGTCAATCCCGTAATGCATCCTCTTGCGACGTCCGCGACCACGCATTCCATAATTGGACGTTACATGCCCCATAGAAGGCATGGTGAAGTTTGCCAGGTTTACATTAAAGGTATCAGGGATGTTTTCAACAGAACGATAAGCGTTCACATAGCGGTTATACCATACACCTCCATATAATTCATCTGCCGGAATTTCATTTGCAGAAAGGACTCTTTCTTCTTGTATGCCTTTTAGTATAGAGAGGTCTCGTTGTATTTTAATCCCATCAGCATAGAAATTCTCTGCTGTGGCCCGGCTATGTCGTTGTTTGTATTGTAGTTCTACCCGTCCGGTGTTGTTTGATGTGTCAGTGTTATTTTGGGCGAAAGCGCTTGTCGGTATAAAAAACATTGCTGCTAAAGGTAGAAAACTGAGTTTCTTAAGTGTCGCGTTGATTTTATTCTTCTTTACTAGCATGGTATAATTCTAAATCTCGCTACTCGAATATAAATTCGCAAGTACCGTTAGTTTGTAATCAAAAATCTCATTGTCGGCGAAAAATCGCTTTAATTCAATCATCGCTGATTCAACAGAATCAGACGCATGAATGATATTTTCCTGAGAACTCACAGAGTAATCTCCTCTTATGGTTCCCGGAGCGGCCTCGCGTCCATTCGTTACGCCTATTAATGAGCGTACCAAACGGGCGGCATCTACACCTTCCCAGCATTGCACTACTACAGGGCAAGCTTTCATCGAATCTTTTACTCGTTGGAAGTATGGTTTGTCTTTCAGATGGGCATAGTGTTCGTCTAATATAGCATCCGTTAGCTGTATCATTTTCATTCCGGCTAAGCGTAAACCTTTTTTTTCGAAACGTGAGATAACCTCTCCCATCAGTGACCGTTGGACACACGAGGGCTTTAAAATAACGAGGGTTTTCTCCATGATTTTCCTTTAATATTTATGTTTTAGGATGCTATAATCTTCAAATATAAAATATATTTCAAACCTTTACAAGTTTTTAGCTGCTAAAAATGAGTATTTTAACAATATAGGTATTCTTGATAAGCAATAAAACGACTTGATAAACAGGCACTTCTTTAAACTCAAAAAAGTTTTCAGCTTTTCTGTTTTTTATGATAGATTAACATATCTTTGGTGGAAATATAGAATCCGCCTTTAGATTAAATAATAAAAGGGTATTCGCAAAATAGCAATAAACTAATTATCAATCTTTAAACATCTCGTCAAAATCAACAACTTGCTTTCCCGGTAAAACCTGATTTAAGATCACCCCAATAATAGAAGCCAGAGCCATTCCTTCCAATGAGAAGACTTTACCTATATGAATGGCAGCACCTCCGATGCCAATCACGAGTATTACTGATGCTATTATTAAGTTTCGTTTGCGACTAAAGTCGACTTTGTTCTCTACCAACATTCGTAATCCGCTTGATGCGATAATACCAAACAAAAGTATAGAGACTCCTCCCATAACAGGAGTAGGAATGGTAGACAGCAATATCGCAATCTTGCCACAGAAGCCAAACAGGATGGCAAAAACGGCAGCGCCAACAAATAAATATATACTGAAAGCACGGGTAATTGCTAATACGCCTATATTCTCCCCATAAGTAGTATTAGGAGGTCCGCCTATAGCTGATGCCAGCATGGTGGCAATACCGTCACCCAACATGGAACGGTCGAGTCCGGGGTCTTTTATCAGATCTTTTCCGACTACCTTACTTAATACCAATTGATGTCCTATGTGTTCTGCAATAGGTACAATGGCTACGGGTACCATCATCAGTAATACCCGCCATGTAAATGATGGTGTATAGTGTACAAAAGGAATTTCGAAAGGAGGCATCTGTATCCATTTAGCTTCCATTACAGGCTGAAAGCTTACAACTCCCATAATGAGGGAAAATACATACCCTCCTATAATTCCTACCAATACAGGAATCACGCTCAAAAAGCCCCGCGTGAAGATAGCCGTTAAGATGGTAATGGTTAATGTAACTAATCCTATTAATACATATGTCAGATTGTATTCTCCCTGTGGGTCATTTGTTGACATATTTACTGCTGTAACAGACAATCCAAGGCCGATGACCATAATAACAGGCCCGACAACTACAGGAGGTAATAATTTCATTAGCCATTTAGTTCCTAACCGCGAAATGATCAAGGCCACGATTGAATACGTTACCCCCACCAGAAAACTTCCTACCAGAAAGCTTCCCATTCCTACACCAGAAGATGGGTCTAATTCTAAAGCCTTAACGGCAATGATAGGATTAATAAAAGCAAATGAGGAACCTAGGTAAGACGGTACTTTGCCCTTTGTAATTACAATGAATGACAGTGTCCCTATTCCGCTGGCGACTAAAGCAACAGCCGGACTCATCCCTGTTAAGGCCGGCACCAACACCGTGGCTCCAAACATGGCAAACAGGTGTTGAATACTTAATAAGAGCCACTGAATGGGTTTCGGTTTTTCTTGTATCCCCAGAACAATCTTCTTTTCATCTTTCATTATACTATCTGTTTTCTGTTATATCGTTTGTGAAAAGCCGGATACATGCAAATGTATTTCCGGTTTCTTTATCATGTTGGAAATTTTCCCAAAAGTAGTAATTATTATGATCTTACATAAAAAGTGTTGGAGTTATTTTTTAAGGCTGTCATCTTACAATCTTCAGGGCATTAATAGCTATTGAATTGTTAAATGTATTTGTCCTTAAATTCTAAATGGACAAGAACAAAAGGTATTATGTAATGTTCTATTATAAAATAATTGTTTAATCACAAGCTACATGGCGCAAGGTACTGAAGGTCATTGGCAATAAAAGAAGGAGGTGACATGGCAAATAGCTTCCTGTTTACTTCCTGGCAATTGTCAGGATATGGATATTCAGCGTGTACTTATTCGTCATGGATTCAGTCATAATATGGCTCAATTAGTGATTGATGATTTGAAGCGTTGTATAAACTATTTCCAAAAACATCCGATTGTCAATAATTCAACAAAACAAGAATCACAAGGATTCCATCATTAAGAATTAGCAATCTTTATTTATATACCACACTCAACGCAAGGCGGCTATAAGGGTAATATCTTATAGCCGCCTTCATTATAATTTCGTTTACCTATTTCTTAATATAATCTTGTAATGCTTTTACATATTTGTCGAAAGCATATATTCCCATAGTAGTTATCCTACACATAGTGCGTGGTCGTTTGCCGTTTATAAATTTTCTGATATCGATATATCCTGCTTCTTTAAGTTTATCTAGTTGAACGCTCAAGTTACCCGATGTAGCTCCTGTCTTTTCCTTTAGGTAAACGAAGTCAGCCTCGTCGACCGAGATCAGTAAAGACATAATGGCTAAACGTAACTGGGAATGCAATAAGGGATCTAGTTCTTTAAACATTCTTTTTGATTTTGCGATTGATTATATGGCCTGGAATGCAGAATCCCAATATCATACAGACTGCTAATATAATAAATTGTACGTCTCCTCTGTTTAAAATAAGAAAAGATAGCATGCAAAAAATAGCTCCGCCCCAAAATATGTATGCAGAATAATAGAATGGCTTATATTTACAGGCGGCAGCGGTAGCAAACTGTGCCAATCCCATCAATGTGAGGATAATGGGTGTGATAACCAATACAATATTCCATGACTTAACAGTAAACACTAATCCGCATGAGGTTAGAAGCAGGGTGATAACAGAAATAAGAAAACCGAGCCATACACTTGCTATTATATTATCCAAGTGTGTTGTTACCAATGCCTTTTTCTTTCTGTTCTTTTCCATTATCAAACTGATTATTGTAGCCGGAACCATCAGCCACCATACATGAAATGAATCATATGAGTGATTTAAGACATGCATCAATATAAAGTTGAGAATAGCTGCCAGAGAAACGGTGTATCCCCAAAATATAAGGCTGGAGCTTGAAGTTGTCTGGAGGTTGCTTTTTGCCTGATTAATCATCTGGTTGATTAGTTGCAGGCTTTCTTGTTCATTGAATTTACTTTCCATATTTTTGAAATTAAGATTTGAATGAATATGTAACAATCTGATTATTAATAATTAAATCGACTTGCGTAAATACTGTCCATTATTTTATTATGCAAATATAAATTAGTTTATTTTATAAACCAAATTATTTTATAAATTATTTTATAGTTAATGAATTTTGGATTATTCATTAGTATTTCATATATTTATGTCAGTATGAATTTAAATAGAATGGTTATGGGAGACTTAGTAACAATAAAAACGTCAGATTTTGAAGCAGGTCTTGCAATTGCAAAATCATATTTAATAGATAATGGGATTGATTGTGTGATCAATTCTGAATACCTGACAATATCATCTTCGGAAGGAAAAGCAGCACGATTGCAGGTGAGAGAGGAAGATTATAACCGTGCAGCAGAACTATTGATACGGGGCGGTTTTTCGACCAAAGAGGACTTTGATTATTCGCCTGACAGATAATAAAATAAGATATTAAATAACAAAACGATATGGCAGGACTTATTACTATAATGGCTTCGGATGTACAAAGTGAGATAATGACAGCCAAGTTATATCTTGAAAGTAATGATATTACATGCTTTTTAAAAGATGAGTTAACGAATCAGGTTCACCCGGCCGGAATCGGTGGTGTAAAGTTGCAAGTATATGAAGATGATGCTATGCGTGCAGCAGAATTGTTGATTGAAGGGGGCTATGCTAAAAAAGAAGATTATGAAATACCGGAGTCTACTATGAGAATGGTGAAGGTTTATGAAAAAATTTCATCTTTCTTCAAAAGTAAAAAGTAGCCGGATGGGGTTAGTATAAAATATTCATTGTCATATTCAATGTTTGTAGGACGATCCCTCATGGTCGCCCGAAACTATACTTATACTAAGCGGACGGGATAAACCACAGCCCTCTATCTCTATATATATTCCATATCTTTGAAGGAATTGCCCTAATCGGTCAAATATAAATAGATGAAATATTGACACTTTATCTTATATTTGTATAATATACAATTAAAACATTAATTATAGTATGACTAACAGAATAACATCATTATTTGGTATAAAATATCCTGTAATATCAGGAGGAATGGTTTGGTGCAGCGGCTGGCGGCTGGCCTCGGCAGTCAGCAATGCGGGAGGTCTAGGGCTGATTGGCGCAGGTTCGATGTATCCTGATATTCTCCGCGAACATATTCAGAAATGTAAAACTGCTACAAATAATCCGTTTGGGGTGAATGTACCATTGATGTATCCTGATATAGAAACGATAATGAATATTATTATCGAAGAAGGTGTAAAGATCGTTTTCACATCGGCAGGAAATCCAAAACTGTGGACAAAGAAACTTCAGGAAAATGGCATTAAAGTAGCCCATGTGGTTTCCAGTTCCAAGTTTGCGCTGAAATGCGAAGAAGCCGGAGTGGATGCAGTGGTTGCAGAGGGCTTCGAAGCCGGAGGACATAATGGAAGGGAGGAAACTTCTACTATGGTACTAATACCACAAGTCAGGAAAGTCATATCTATTCCATTGATTTCAGCAGGAGGCATTGGGACCGGGGCTGGTATGTTGGCCGCATTTTCGTTGGGAGCGGAAGGCATACAGATGGGAACGCGGTTTGCCCTAACTCAGGAAAGTTCGGCATCCCAGGAATTTAAGGATTTATGCATCAATCTGAAAGAAGGGGACACAATGCTTTCTTTGAAAAAGCTGAGCCCGACTCGCCTCATTAAGAACGAGTTTTACAATGCGGTGCAGATTGCTGAAGACAGAGGGGCATCTGTAGAAGAAATGCGGGAATTGTTAGGCAGAGGCAGATCAAAGAAAGGAATCTTTGAAGGGAATCTTATCGATGGTGAATTGGAAATAGGACAGGTAAGTTCACTTATTGACAGCCTGCCTACTGTTTCAGAGCTAATGAACTCAGTAATCTCCGAATATAACGAAAAAGTAAATGAACTGATTACACAAAAGCCTTTGTTCTAAAAAGATTTCATGAAACTACGTATTTTCCTGTTAACCTTAGTTGTATTTAGTTTTCTGGCTTCATGTAAAAAGAAAGCTGAGAAAGATCTTGTTATTTACGATTTTGAACAGATTAAAGAAAAAGGAGAGTTGACAATTATAACGCTTAATAGCTCGACATCCTATTTCATATACAAGGAAGAGCCGATGGGATATGATTACGATCTGGCCCAGGATTTTTGTGAACATTACGGACTTGAGCTGAAAGTAAAGGTAGCAGAGAACGAGAAGCGTCTTATCGAGATGCTTAATAATGGGGAAGGAGACCTGATTGCATATGCTGTCCCTATTTTGAATGAACTTAAAGACTCTGTTGCTTATTCAGGGTTGATGCAAATAACCCATCAGGTACTGGTGCAGAAAGCTGATAAAACAGATACTTTGATAACTGATGTAACGGAGCTTATAGGGAAGGACGTGTATGTGGAGGAAAACACGAAATACAATCAACGACTGGCTAATCTGGACTCGGAATTAGGGGGTGGTATCAAAATCCATCCTGTAAGCGAAGATACTATCACCAGCGAAGATCTGATTGAAAAAGTTTCATTGGGTGAAATAAAATATACTGTGTGCGATGAATACATTGCAAAGCTGAACAGGACTTATTACAGGAATATCGATATTTCACTGCAAATAAGTTTTGAGCAGCGTTCGTCATGGGCAGTAAGGAAAAATACCCCTGAATTGGGTAAAGTATTGGATGAGTGGTTTGCCGCTAATGACAACAAGCCTGTATATGAAAGTATTACCAAGAAATACTTTGAACTGAGCAAACGCCTGTTTGATGAAGGCTATGATGATCCGACCAATCTGCCCAAAGGGGCCGTATCTATTTATGACGATCTGTTTAAGAGGCATGCTGCAGCTACAAAATATGAATGGCAGTTTCTTGCGGCTATTTGCTATCATGAATCCCGGTTCTATAACAATTTGACCTCATGGGCCGGGGCGGCAGGTATTATGGGACTTATGCCTCGCACGGCTAAATCGCTGGGGCTTAGCAGTGAAGACCGAATGAACCCCGATCTAAGCATCGGAGCTGCTGTAGAATTGTTGGATAGATTGGACAAAATTTTCAGAAGAATAGGTGATATAAGCGAAAGAGAAAAATTTATCCTTGCTGCATATAACGGTGGAAACGGGCATGTGAACGATGCTCAGGCTCTGGCTGAAAAATATGGAGCTAATCCATACGTTTGGGAGGGAAACGTGGAGAAATATCTGGAACTGAAAAGCAATCCTGAATATTATAATGACCCTGTATGTAAGAGTGGTTATTTCAGAGGTGTTGAAACCATAAAATATGTGCGAAGTGTTTTGTCTACCACTGAGCGTTTCAAACGAAAAACACAACAATAATAAAAATTCATGAATATTATCACTCTTTATTCTGTAAATGAATTGGAAGTGTGAAAAAAGAGTAAATGAGTTGAAAAACACATAGAACTAGTATATCTTTGTTATAAACGACTTAACTAGAGCCTCAACATATGAAACTAAAACTGTTAACTGGTATTTTTATATCATTTATCTTATATAATTGTTCACCCAAACCTACTGTATCTGTTTCATGCGAAAAAGATTCGAGAGGGAATTATCTATTGAAGTGGGAATTATTTCCTGATAAAAAAGATGTGCCGATCGAAATCTATATTTCAGACAATGATACGCTTTTCCCGTCGGCTCCGTCTATGATCGCTAATTCCAGTGATTATATTGCTGTTATTAAGAACCCGACAGAAGATATTGAACAACGTAAGTATTTTCGTATAAAGGTAGGCGGGGCAACGTCTGCACCCGTATCGAACCGTTTTTTTGAATTAGATAGCATTCAGAATTTTCGTGATTTAGGAGGCTACCGTTCCTCAGACGGTAAGAAGATACGTTGGGGGAAAATATTTCGTTCGGGTAGTTTCTCACGTATGACTTTTCATGATAGTTTAGAGTTGAACAGTCTTGGAGTAAATACGGTTATCGATCTGAGGTCGAGAGATGTGATAAGGCAAAATCTGAATCGGTACAGGATTGCCGACAATATCCGTCTTCCTATATCCAATAACGGATACAGCTCTATTTCTCAAAAGGTGCTGGATGGGATGTTTTTAAGAGGTGATGCAGTGATCTACACTCAGGATTTGTACAAAGATATGGTCTATAATTTTACAGAAGAATATGCCGATTTCTTTGATTATCTGTGCGATGAAAATAATTATCCACTAGTATATCATTGCTATCTGGGAAAGGATCAGACCGGATTGGCAACCTATTTGCTCATGCGGGCACTTGATATACCTACCGATGTAATTGAAGACGACTATATGGCATCAAAAATAGGGATTGACCGTCTGAAATCGGTCAGGAATGTGAGTAATCTTTCCGAATCGCGACAGGAGGCATTTACTATGCTGACTCACACAGACCTGGCTTATCTGAGGTATGCTGTATCCTGTATTAAGCAGAAAAGCGGATCGATAGATGATTATTTGCTGAACGAAATAAAAATTACACCGGAAAAAAAGGAAAAACTGAAAAACATGTTGTTACATTAAGATCCTCACTTACTTATTAATTTTTTGAGTATAACATTGTTGAATAGCTCTTCCCGGCGGTGTTTTGAGAGAGGCAATTCTTTCCCTTTTACAAAAATCCGTCCCCCACTTATCAGGTCTATATGTGCTATATTGACCAGATATGATTTATGTATCCTGAAGAATGCATCTTTGGGTAACAGCTCTTCCAATGAAGCCATTGTCTGATGGATCGTATATGTTTTTCCATCAAAGTGTAATTTGAGATAATTTTGCATGGATTCTACATATAAGATGTCGGCCCATGATATCTTGACAAAGGCATCTCCCTGGCGGATATACATCTCGGAAGGCTGCACTTCGTCTTTCAGGCTTACAGAAGCATTATGTACTTCCAATGCTTTTTCAGCCGCCTGAAAGAAACGCTGAAATCCTATAGGCTTCAACAAATAGTCAACCACATTGAGTCTGAATCCATCCAAGGCATATTCAGAATAAGCTGTTGTCAAGATAGTGAGAGGGGGCTTGTCTAAAGATTCTAATAATTCGAGACCCGAAAGATCAGGCATATTGATATCCAGAAACATAAGATCGATATTTCCTTTCCTCAATATTTCTCTGGCCTCGATTGCAGAGGAGCATGTGGCGGCTACTTCAAGAAAATTGAGTTTCTTTATATGAACGATAATCCCTTCGATAGCGAACGATTCATCATCTACAATTAAGCATTGTAGTATTGAGCTTTTAGTTTGAACCTGGGAAGTCATAATCTTATATGTTTATAGACAATTTGGTAAAATATGTATCGGTTTTATTATCTATCAGGAGTGTGTAACGCTTTGGGTAGAGAATGTCCAGGCGTGCCTTCACATTTTTCAACCCAATGCCGGAGCTTTTCTCTTTCTTATTAATTTTGTCCGATTTAGAATTCTCCATTTCCAGTGTAATAGTATTGTCTTTCTGTTTCAGGGAGATGGTTATAAAACCTTTCTGATGTTCAGATCTTGAAACATGTTTGAATGCATTTTCTATAAAGGTAATCAATACCAATGGAGCTATTTCGGCTTTGTTATTTTCTATATCCCACGAACATTGTACATCCAGCTTTCCTTCCCACCGGAATTTTTCAACATCGATATAATTCTTCAAAAACCGGACTTCCTGTTCCAATATGGCAGCGTCATTTTTGCCGCTATACAATTGATAGCGTAAAGTGTCTGAATATTTAAGCAGCAATGATGATGCCATATCTACATCTTTTTGCATAAGAATATAGATATGATTTAATACATTGAACATGAAATGCGGATTGATCTGCGAGTGTAATATCTGTAACTGATATTTCAGGTTTATAGTCCGCAACTCGGAATATTCATAATATAAAAGGATTCCTCCAAGTAGCAGGCTGACGGATACCAATCCGGGAATACCATCTATAATGGACTTCCATATATTGGCATGTTCGTCGATAAAATAAGTGGAATTGATAAATCCTTTTATTTCTAAGAAATAGAAAATCCAGTGATCTATAATACTCACGAGGAAGAAACTTATAATCATTAGTGTGAACTTGGCAATGAATGGTAGTATTTTCTTCCCGTTAACCGTACTTTTAAACAGCGTTTTACTAAAAGCCATCGATACCGCAATATAGCTTCCCGAAAAGAATAAGAAGTATAAGAGCCTATGCGAAAGAGGTAGTTCTTTTTCATCGTTAAACCATACTAATATCATAATCAGTATCCAGAATAACGAGATGATAATATTCTTTTTATTGTATTTTCTCATATTACAAATATAGCTGCTAATTTATGAAATAAGGTATCGATTATGGCATTAGAATAGAGTAGAACCTGCATTTTTGCAAAAGAGGAATCTCTGTATGGAGATTCCTCTGTGACCACTAAGATGCATAGAATGCAATGAGCTCTAAAGAATTAACTGAGAGTATGTTTATTTTTTATGAAAAATCTTCCCGTTTCCTATTCTCCACCGTCCACCAGGGTTTCATCTCAAAGAAGCTTAACATACTCTCCTGACTTGAACCATGAATTTTAGAAGTGATAACCAATTGTCAGATATGCGTTCTGATTTCTAGCCTTAACACCTTTCATGTCAGAGACATTTAGTAATCCGAAGTCATAACCGCCTTTTAGTACAAATTTATTATATTCAACACCGACACCGGCTCCTAACCCGAAATCGAAACGTTTGAATCTGTCATCGTGGAAGATATTCACTTTTTCATCTCCGCTTTTTACTTTCCCGGCAATACCATATGCTACATAAGGACCTCCTTCAACCACAAAGCGAGTTTGAGGTGCAATGTCGAATTTGTATGCAGCATGTACCGGAACCTGTAGGTACATCGGATTGTATTTTACATTAGGAGAAGTTTTGCTCTTTGTCCCTTTTGTCTGAAGTTCAAGGCCTGTTATTATATATACGTTTTCGGTAAGCCCTATATCTACGGTTGCTCCAACCTGATATTTAAACACATAATTTGTCTTTTTAATATCTCCACTAAAAGAAGATAGATTAGCGCCGCCTTTTACTCCTAAGGTTATATCCTGAGCTTTCAGATTACCTGTGCATATTACTAATGCAGCCATTGCCATTACGAGGGTAGAAATTCTCTTTTTCATAACATTTCATTTTTGAGTGAATAATATAATTGTTTAGCTTTCTGATACAAATTTGAGGACTTACAGGATGTTATACAAATTAGTTTGATGAATGGCAAGTGGCTTTTGACGAATGGTCGAAAAAGGATTATATCCACTATTTACAGATTATATCGGTTGATGGGATTTTATCTGAAAAGTAACAAAGCAGCTACACCTGATAGATATTCTTTGTAACTTGCACTCTTAAAATAATTTCACATGATCGATACGAAAAATATAGGTTTAATACTTGAAGGTGGGGGGATGCGAGGGGTATTCACCTGTGGGGTACTGGACTATTTTATGGATAATGATATACGTTTTCCTTATGCTATAGGGGTATCGGCCGGAGCTTGTAACGGGCTGTCTTTTATGTCCCGCCAACGGGGAAGAGCCAAGTTTAGCAATATTGATTTACTGGATAAATATAAATATATAGGCATCAGGCATTATATAAAGAAACGGAATATTATGGATTTCGACCTGTTATTCCATGAATTCCCCGATAATATTATTCCTTACAATTACGATGCTTATTTTGCTTCTCCAGGCCGTTTTGAAATGGTAACATCCAACTGTCTGACCGGGAAAGCGGAATACTTTGAAGAGAAAGCAGACCCCAAAAGGGTAATAGACATTGTAAAGGCATCGAGTAGCCTGCCTATACTTTGCCCGATAGCTTATGTGGACGATGTTCCGATGCTTGATGGTGGCATCTGTGACTCAATACCTGTAGAACGGTCTATGAATCAGGGATATGGCAAAAACATTGTTGTTCTCACCCGTAACAAGGGATACCGGAAAGAGAGCAAAGACATAAAAGTTCCGTCTTTCATCTATCGTAAGTATCCTGCTATGCGCGAAGCTCTGAGTAATAGAAACAGTTTGTATAATGCCCAGCTCGATTTAGTAGATAAACTGGAAGAAGAAGGGAAGGTATTTGTTATTCGCCCGCTGAAACCAATTACTGTCGATCGTATTGAAAAAGATGTGGATAAACTTACAGCGTTGTATGAAGAGGGTTATGAATGTGGAGAACAAATTCACCATTTGAAAGTAATTTCGGGAATATAGATAAACAAGATTATTTATACGGGAAAGTATTAAGTAAAGAAAGAATTTTGTAATAATAAAAAAAGGCATCCACTTGGGACACCTTCTTTCCGGTAATAAGATTTTCCGGTCGTTTTTACCTATTTTATATTCAATGTTATTTCAGCAGGTTGAAGCCAAGGCGCACTGAATTGTACTTTCACTTCTCCTTCTTCGCCTGTAGCTTGTAGATAAGCCAATATATGTCCGTGGAATACACGATGTTTATTGTCTGTATAATCGCTCATGTCTTCATTATTACTTGCTTCCAGGCCAAGTAGTCTGGCCGGGCCAATAATCTTACAGGTAACTTCATCATCCGACAGCATTACAGGAATTCCGTTTTCATCTACTATCTGAACGATTATTTGTGCTAAACCTTCTTTGTTTATTGTCGTTTCCATAGGCAGGATCGTAAGAGCAGCAGGACGTTTAGACGTTGTGATAGTGTAACTGCTGACCTGTTCATTATTATTGTTCATACCTATAACCTCCAACTTACCGTCTTTGTAAGGTATATCCCAATAGATGATTCCTGTATTATCATCATAATCTTTTGTATCACCTACTTGTGTACCATTAAGCATCAATTTTGCTTTTGCAGCATTGGTATAACATACCACACGGATGGATTGTCCTTCTTCGTAGTTCCACAATGACCATGCGTCCATCGAAGGTACTTTCTCCTCATAGTTGCTACTGCTTTCGGCATCGAGTTGTGACCATACATCCTTCATCTGGCTCTTACTGCCTTTACCCGGGGTAGGGTATGTGCCCAGATAAGCCATCGGTTTGTCAGACCAGAGTGATTGGCGGAAGTATCCGCGGGGTTTAATAAAGCCACCAAAGTCGAGCAGACCAGAATAAAATCCACGGGATGGCCATCTACCCGATTCTCCCAGATAGTCGATACCGGTCCACAAGAATTGGCCGAAAATATGTTCTTTATCTCTTGCTGCTTTCCATGCACTCAGTTCGTGTCGGTTCTCACTACCAAAGATTACGCGTTCAGGATATTTTTCATGGTCTGAATCATAAAAGCTCTCTGTATAGTTATAGCCTGCAATATCCAGAGCCGATGGGTATTCAGTCTGATTAGACATGGCCACTCCGGCCAGACCTGCCGTTACCGGACGCGATTTATCATATTTTTTCACCACAGCAGCCAGACGTTTGGCAATCGCACCCAGGCGCATAGCATCAGGCGCATCTTTTTTGTATCCGCCGAAGATTGGTTGTGTAAACCCACCTTCCCCCTTTCCATCGAGCACAGGATGTGAATAAGGGTCGTTAGGATAGTCTACCTCATTGCCTATACTCCAAGCAAAAACAGAAATATGGTTTCGGTCGCGGCGTACCATATCGGCTAAGTCGGTTTCTCCCCATTCTTCAAAGAAATCGAAAGTGCCCTGAAATCCAGGGGTGCCTACATTCCATCCTTCGAGCCACTTGCGCTTAGGAAACTCCCATTCGTCAAATGCCTCGTCCATTACCAGTAATCCCAGTTCATCACATAAATCGTACAGATCCGACGCTTGCGGATTGTGGCTTGTACGGATAGCATTGCAACCAACTTCTTTCAGTGTTTGTAGCCTTCTTTTCCATACTTCGCGAGGGACAGCAGAACCCAGTACTCCGGCATCGTGGTGCAAGCATACACCTTTTACTTTCATCCATTCGCCATTCAGTGCAAATCCTTTATTCGGATCAAATGTGTAAGTGCGGAATCCGGTTCGTGTTGTACTACGATCTATCTCTTTCCCGTCTTTGAGAATCGTTGTTTTCAACTGATATAAAGCAGGATTATCCAGACTCCAAAGCTGAGGTTTATTTATTTTCAGTACAGTACTGATTTTATTGTTCTGTTTTGATGTAACAGTCAGTTTTTTTGAGTCTTTTGCAACTGTCTTACCGTCAGGTGCTAATAATTCGTTTTGTATTGTCAGTGTTGCATTGCTGTTATCATCATTTTCTATATCTACTTCAATATTCAGTACATAATTGTTTTTTATCTTCTCCGGATAAGTATAAACTCCCCATTGCACTATATGCACAGGGTTGGCATATACCATCCACACATTCCGGTAAATACCCGAACCTGTGTACCAACGAGAGTCCGCAGACTGGCTATGGTCGACACGTACTGTTATTACATTATCTTTTCCATATTCGATATACGGTGTCGCATCGTACATAAATGATATATAACCATTAGGACGTTTTCCTAATAACTTGCCGTTTATATATACCTCACTCCGGTTATACACACCTTCAAAGTACAGGTATACCTTTTCTCCTTGTTTATCCTGCGGTATATTGATCGTTTTGCGATACCAGCCTATTCCGCCGGGCAAATAACCCGTAGCGCTGGCCAAAGTCGGGCTCAAACGTCCTTTTACTGTCCAGTCGTGGGGAAGGTCGACTTTTTGCCACCATTTTTCGTCTAATGTCGGTGATTGCCCGTCTTTCACATCATGAAGTGTGAATTTCCAGTTATCATTGATTTTTAGAGGTTCTCCAAAAGAAACCTGAGCAATCATCGGGATAGAAAATAATCCCATAAGTAATACAATCAATGTTTTCAAGCTTTTCATAAGAATCTAATCTCGGTTTTAGGTTTGTTATATTATTTATTTGGTATTAGTAGAATGCTAAGCAAAAATAACTAAATAATAAGGCTTTCTAGAAACAGCTAATATGTTTTTTATACCATTTTAACTGATAGTGTAGAACATATGGTATATATGTCTTATAAAATTGTAATTATACAAAGATATGAATAAATGTATATAATACACTTATTTGAGATTAAATTTTTATAGATTATATCTTGTGTTTAAATTACAATGAAAAAAGGTACGGATTCCCTCGCTTGGGATACCATACCTTTAAGAATACATGGGTAGTGATCGTATTATTTTATATATTGAATCTCTGTTTATTTGCAGGTTTATGTATTAGGATTGCGGGCATAATTTACACGTCTGTTTTGCAAATTATGATATTGCTCAGTAATTAAATGATTGTTTGGATATTAATTGGTGGCCATCAGTTCACCCTGATTGGTATATACATGAGCCGTTGTCTCAGATTTGTCGGCCCAGTCTCCCTTATTATCATCCCACTCGGTATGGGTTACACTCTCTATTTTGCCTTCAGCATTGTATTTGTATTCATATTTGCGGGTACCTATCCATTTCTTATAACCATCCCACTTGTAACAGCATTTACTTAGCATCTGGTCATCAGTATTATAATACATGATTGTCTTGTCTTTGGGTAACGATGAATCTTCATCTAAGTATATGATTTCCTTTTTAGTTCCTGATTCGGTAGTTTCAACATTAGTTAAAACTTTTGGTTCAGGCTCGTTGGCGTATATATTGGATATTGAAAATAGTGCGCCCAGAATGAAGGTGATAATTATAGTTTTCATGACTTGTTTTCTTTTTTAATGTAAATTCTAAATTCATTTTATTTTTCCTTTAAAAGCGCTTTCAATATATATGACGAGTGCAGATTCAGAATGGTTACATATTTTTCATAATTATTTCTCAATAAAAATGTAATAATTTGATATACAGAAATATATCGGTAGTAGATTTTTAAAAGATGATATTTGTTGGATAAGAAAAGCCGGTTAACTGATCTTCGGCTTCTTCTTACTGATTCGCCTGTAAACTATAGCAAACCAGGTAGGTAGGATAATTCCTTTACATATAGTGGAAATGGCTATTGCCCACCAGACACCTGTAATTCCCATCTCGGACGCAAGGAAGTATGCGAGAGGTATCCGTAATGCATTAAATGTGATGCTGATCACAGCGGGTTCCACTGTCCGGCCGATTCCGTTGAACATACCTTGCGTGGTCAGTTCAAACATCATAAAGACCTGAACCAATCCCATTACAAACAAGTATTGTGCTCCTGCTTTCATCGCATTTTCCTCGGGTATGATGATTCCGAATATTTGTCCGCCAAACAGGATGAAGCAAATACTGACAATAATCCCCAAAGTAAGCATAACCCTGATGGTATAGTTGTATGCCTTTTTTCCCCGTTCCAGTTTATTGGCGGCATAGTTCTGGGCAACGAAAGCGCTGAGCGCCGTAGAGAATCCCTGTGAGGTGTTCCATGTCACGGCTTCTATTTGTCCTCCTGTGGTTTGGGCAATGGAACCTAAATGTCCCCCGTGCATATATGCCACGCGTGCCAGATTCATATTGATGATGGCGTATAGGGAATTCATAACAGAGACAGGTGTTCCCAGAAAGAAAATACGTTTCAGATAGATTAGTTTAGGCTTTATCAGGAAAGAGAAGTTCCCTAATATGCGATTACCCCATTTTATCTGGTACAGGAACAGACCGAATACGAATAGTTGCGAAATGGTTGTTCCTACAGCCGCTCCGTAAAGTCCCATATCCATAGTGAATATCAGTATAGGATCTAGTATCATATTCAGAACCAGGCCGGCAGCATTATTCCTGAAAGGAATTATGCTCCGTCCGGCTCCGTTGTACATTCCTGTGAAATTATATGATAAGAATTGGAAAGGCAGGCATATGGCCAGTATTCTGAGATAGAGTGCCGCATCGGCAACAATATCTTCCTCCAGAATGAAGAATGAAAGGATGGGTTTGGCAAACACAACTAATATAAACACCCAAACCACTCCCAATCCAATAGCTGTAGTAGTAGAGTGAGAAGCATAGATGGCTGCCCGTTTCATCTTTTTAGCACCGATAGATTGCCCTATTGCAACTTCTGATCCTATCATTGCCAGGTAAGCAACCGAAGCTGTAAGCCATAATAGCATACCGATACCGCCGACAACAGCTTCCGCTTTTGTCGCTATTTCGGGGTGTGAAGTTGTACCCAGACGCCCTACCCACGACATAGCCATCAAGGTATATGCCATTTGCAGGAAACTGGTTCCCATTAATGGTAATGCCAACCGCAAAAGGGTAGGGAAGATTTTTCCTTCCGTAAGATTGTGTATAGCGGATTTCATTTGGCCGGTATTATACTGAGTGTCATAGGTCTTTTAATAAAACTTGCCCCTGGTCTGAATTAAGGACATTTTCCATATTGATAATGGTATTCCATTCACTTTGGAATGTGTTATTCTTATCGATCACAAAGTCTTCCGATCCGTATTCATATATCTTTTCAAACAGTTTTCCCACCGTGATTTGATTGATATCCATTGCAGGAATATATGCAGATACGAGATCTTTATCTGATGGTGTTTCGGCTACCAGATTGACTTCCTGCAGATAAAACAGGGTATCATTTGTTAGAGAGGTGGGTATCTTATACTGCTCTGAAAGGTCATCGGCTGTATATGGTTTTTCTCCGTTTTCGAAACGTTTTATGATCAGAGTCATAATAACCAGTATAACAAAATCTCGATAGCGGCGGGTGATATGGCTCGTTTCATGCTCAAAGTCGAACTTGCCCACATTCTGAAAAGCAAAAGAAAGCTGTACCCCGAATAAAATGAAGAACCATGTCATTTGCAACCATAATAACAACAAAGGCAATGCTGCAAAAGTACCATAAATGGCATTATACTTAGATATCCATATTTGTCCGCTGATATATAGCATCTGGAAGACCTGAAAGCAAATACCTGTAAATACACCTCCCAGCAATGCACTTCTGAACTTTACTTTTGTGTTGGGGATGTATATGTAAAGTATAGTGAATAGCAGAATGGTGATGAGGAATGGAACCATTTTCAAGAAAGGACTGATAACCAGTCCCAGTAAATATTGTTGTTCTGCGGTCGTATTCAGCAGCACGGTAACACCTGCATTGCAGATAAGAAAGATAGGTGCAATAATAATAAGGGCCAGGTAATCGGTGAACATACGGAAATAGGTTCTACCCTTTTTCACTTGCCATATCCTGTTGAAATTGTCTTCAATACCTGATAGCAGATTGATAACAGTATATAACAGCATCACAACACCGATACCGGCAAATACTCCGCTTTTGGCATATTCTATAGATGTATCTATCAGTGCCATACCTTTATTCAATATCTCTTCCTGTCCGGCGAAATAGCTAAATAGCTGGGTCTTTACGATTTTGTCAAAACCAAATCCGCTTGCAATAGCAAACAAGACTGCTAACAAAGGTACGATAGAGAGTAGAGTATTATACGTAAGGGCTGAGGCACGGACAAATAATTGCTGTCCGTCTATATTCCGAATGGCTAGAATGAAAGCTTTGATAATATTGTAAAATCCGATCCTTTTTGAGGACTCACCTGCTACAGATTTGTTTATACGCCAAATATCATACGTCAGGAAACGTATTATCTTAGTGACAAATGCTTTTATCTTATCAATCATATTTTGATTTTTCCGGAAACTGATACAAAGATAGCTTCTTCTGTATTAAAGAAACGCATTTTATAGCCTGAATGTTTATAAAATGAAATTAGTATAAACGATTTTAGAGAAAAACCATTAATAGACCTATATAATAGAAACTCCCTCATTATCTTGATATTTTATTTTTTTTAACACTTTTATTCCTTAAATACTGCATTTTATTTTTCTCAATTTATCTATAGGTAGAAAGTCACTTCCGCTTAAGTCGCAGGGCGAAGGTGACCGCTGCAGCAAATAGTAAATCTGCGACATTTAACTTTAATAAAACATAATTTTTATGCCAAACACTAATTTAAAATTGAGGCAGATTAATGATTTGTCTCACATTCGATTAAGTAGTTCAGGATCAGGAGATCCTATTTATGGAGGCGAACTGCCTGAGATTGAAATCGTTGGATCCGGGAGAGGATCCGGTAGCGGCGAATTTGAAAAATGCCCCAACTGTAGTACTTTCTATAGAAAGGGTAGTAGTTGTCCGAATTGTTCTTCGTCCGGTTCCACAGCCGGGTCAGGTAATGAGTGGGAATGGGGTTCCGGCAACGGGAACAACAGTTCGTCCGGATCGGGCCGCAAATGCCCGTTGTGTAGCAGCCCACTTACCGAAATTCCGGGAAGTATGACTGCAATCTGTCCAATACATGGATACATACTTCCTGAATCGTCAGCAAGTGGATCGGGAAACTCAAACAATCCGGGAACCTGGCCTCCATCGGGTGGTGGCGGGGGTAGCACAAGCGGCCCTTCGTCGCCGGGGAATCCTGATCCGGATCCAAATCCGGGAGATCCTGATAACCCGGACAATCCGGAACCGGAAGACCCGAATAATCCGGTTGCGCCCAAAGCCAAGAAGATATTCCGAAACGCGGGGATGAGTGAGAAAACATAGATTGAGTTGGAAAAAATGCTTGAGAATATTCTGGCTACCTGTTTTGGAAAGAAGCTATATGACGAGTTAGCTAAAAAAATGGGAGGAAAGACGCTTATTATCGAGTTCAATGATAAAAAATACTCCGAATTTTTACTTTCAATAGGGACTATTACTTTAGACAAAAATACCTCACTTAATGGCCAAGCACTTCTCCATGAAATGGTACATGCCTATCAGGCCTATCAGGAAAATAGTGCTGATGCCTACTACAGGTCTCTGTTCAATAAGGAGGTCGAATCCCATTACGCCCAGTACCTGTATCTGAGTAACCGCCCCGGATATGAAGGCAGCGAATTTAAAGATTGGTATCAGGATGGTGGCCGCATGGAGTCGATAAAAGGCATTGAACAGTATCTGGATGAAAAGGGAAACCTCAAACCCGGAAAAACAAACTCGGACTTGAATAATTATATCAAAAACAATGTCAGGCCTGCATTCGAGGCTAATGATACCTACAAGGGTATAGCTTATAACGAAAGTATTTCCGGAGTGGATAATCTGAAGAATATGAGAGCTTTAAGTAAAGACTGTTAAAGCAAACCCGGTTTTCATTCATGTTTCTTTGTAACCAAATGCCCGCTGATTTCCATCGTTAGCGGGCGTTAGTATATAAGCTTATACACCTGTCCTATTGGCGGCAGGATAAAAAAAGAGTTCGCTTTTATGGAAAATTATATTTATTTTTATCTATTAAATAATTGTAACCACAATAAAAGAAATAATAATGAAAAGAATTCTTGTCTCTGTTATTTTTACTTTGCTTCTTCTGCCCTGTGCCTACTCTCAGGAGAATATAACCGACTGTGACGAACTGGCAATCATTACCAGCGCCCTTAAGGGTAGTAGAGGTGTTGAATACATCAGGAGAGACCACCGCCCGGTGAATGGAAAAACGTTTAGGGGAACCAATCCCATAAATATTACTACTTATTTGTTTAAACGTAATGACAGGGGAAAAAATGAATATGAACACCTGGCAGCAGATTCAAAATATATGGATAGGGATATGTATAACGACTTTCTGGAAAAGAACAAGGAATCTGTTATTGTAGACACTACTCGTTTTGATGATTGCATCCTTGATTTTACGACGCTGGAACAAGCCCGGCAATTCTTAGACCCGGCCCTGGACGATGAAGCCCAAAGTAAAAAATTATTAGAACTGAT
>JAITVH010000083.1 GCA_031285905.1 Prevotella sp. | reverse complement strand
AACCACAAGGGATTGCCCCTACATCCCTATCCAAAAGGGTTAACCTCCTCATTTTAACTAAAAGGTGACATAAGTAACACTTTCTTTCCAATTATTCAAAGAACATTTTTTCAACTTTGGCTCCGCCGATTTTGCCTCGTCTTCACTTCGGCGATTCTTAATTGACTAACGCCGAACGATGTTTTGCTTCGCTCCAATTGACTCTGTCGATTACTTTGTAATTCAACTTTCAACTTTCAATCTTCAACTAATTAAAACTATAGATAAATTCAAAATAAAAAGATGAAAAAGTAGCCTTAAAAAAACTCTTACTTCTAATATCCGATTCGCATTCGATTACCGCCCTACATCCTTTACAGTTCTCCACGCTAAATAAATTACCTGACCAGTAAGGCTAATGGTTTACAGCATGATGAAAAATCTCTACCATCCCAGATCATCGACTTCATCAACCCGTACTCCGTATCTCAATCGTGGACGAGGGGTACATCTACCTCACCGCCGCAAATAGCCTCATAGGATTCGTCCAATACTTTTTCCAGCATCGTCTTGCCTTCCCAGGTAGCTTGTGCGATTACCGCCTTATCTATATAGTTCGACAGGCTTAGGTCTTTACGCGAAAAATCCAAGATATAATTCTCATTATTAGTATATTCCGGATTTAAAAGTGAAATATAAAACAGGTCGGGTTAATGACATCCATTTAGGCGGTATTTTATAGTTTGTGTTATATTAAAGAGCCGGAAGCCGGATATATAATGAATAGTGTCTGGTCAAGATCTTTTACAACAGCTAAGGGCTGTTCATTGAGTAGCCTCCGGGCTCTTTATATTGTTGGTAACAAAAGTATATGTACAAATCCGATTAATAAAAAAATAATCGAATATTTAATAAACAATTATACTTCAGAGGGTTAAGAAATAAAAATTAAGAATGGGTTAATCCTAATCAAAAAAAATGTATATTTATATTCCTTTATTGTAATGTTGTAATTAGATTTGTAAAAATAATAAACGATGGAAGAAGAAAACAAATCAAACGTTTGTACGCATCATGGTAAGAATGTTGCGTTTTGGAGGAATTTCAAAAAATGGAGCCAGGAAGTTTTGAGCGAGAAGTTGGGACTGAGTCAGGTACAGGTAAGCAGGCTGGAAGAAAAAGAGGTGATAGAAGATGACACGCTCAAAAAAATAGCCAAAGCGCTTGGTATCACATTGGCTAAACTGAAAGAGTGCGATCACCAGCACACCATCGATTACTGCATGAGCACTATCAACTATATATTTAATGTAGAAAATGGAGCATCAGTTGCTAATCTGGGGGATGTAAAACAAACAATTAATAATCCTTTAGAAACAGTAAAGGAACTATACGAAAGGATAATTGAATTAACAAAGGAAAATACTGAATTTAAAGCAGAAATAGAACGGTTGAAAGGAAAGTAACAGCCGGAAGTTATTATTTATAAAGTGCCTCATAAAAGGCACCTTTTTTATTAAAAAATTATAAAGAAAACACCACGAATTATTTTGCCGTTACTTTCCATATCACTTTGGCGGCATCGTCACTCACAAGCAGCGAGCCATCAGGCATCTCCGCCACACAAACCGGACGACCGTAAACCTCACCTTTGTGCGGGTCGATCATAAAACCCGTAAGGAAATCCTGTGCAGGGGCAGACGGTTTCCCATCCCGGAATGGTACGAACAATACTTTATACCCTGACAGTACCGACCTGTTCCACGATCCGTGCTGCCCTATAAACATACCTCCCCGGTATTTTTCGGGAAACTGAGTGCCACGATAGAATACCAACCCAAGAGAGGCCGTATGCGATCCCAACGAAACATCGGGCACAATCGTTTTGGCCACCAGATCGGGGCGTTGCCCTTTCATCCTCGGGTCTTCATTCGCTCCGAAGTAGGCATATGGCCATCCGTAAAAACCACCCCGCTTTACATGGGTTGCATAATCGGGCACAAGGTCGTCGCCCAGCTCATCCCTTTCGTTTACGGCAGTCCACAGGTTACCGGTTACCGGATCCCAGTCCATCGGTACGGGGTTGCGCAATCCTGAGGCATATAGCTTTTCACCGCTACCATCGGGGTTCACTTCCAATATAGCAGCCCTGCGATGTTCTACATCCATCCCATGTTCGGCATTGTTGCTGGCAGAACCTACCGATATATACATCTTATCTTTCTGCAGATTAGCGATTATGTTCCGTGTCCAGTGATTATTATAACCATCGGCAGGCAGTTCCACTATTTTTTCGCCTTTGCCCGTCAGTATCGTGTCATTGGCGTTGTATGGATAGCGCATCACCCCATCGGTATTCGCCACATAAAAATGATCTCCGATTACAAGCATGCCGAAAGGCTGGTTCAACCCTCTTTTGTAGATATAGCGGCTTTCGTATTTACCGTTTTTGCCTGAGTCGCGGAACAGAACAATATGGTTGGCACTCCCGAAATTCTGGGATTCGGTTTTGGCTGTACCCCCCTCATCGACTTCTATTTTAGCCGGACGCCTTGTCCCGGCTTCGGAAACAAAGATATCGCCGTTAGGGGCTACATAGATCCATCTCGGATTTTGGAAACCGTCAGCAAAGCGCGTAACCGAAAATCCTGCCGGAGCTGTCGGGGTTTTTCCTTCAGACCAGCCTATCACCTTACTGAAGTTACGTGCCGAAGGAGTTGCATATGGTTTGGGAAGTTTTAATGTATCTGTTTGCGAATAAATATTTCCCATTACTCCTCCAACGATTAAAATACCTGAGATAGTTAGTAATTTTCTGATCAGTCTTTTCATGCTTTTTCTGTTTGTCATATTTCTTCCAAACAAAGAGACAGTGCATTAGGTTCGGAACAGAAGGAAAGTTTATTATATTTTCTGCATACCATCTTTTTTAGCTTTATAACTTAATAATACAAAGGTTATAACTAAATTTGATAATCGAAGGACTATTCAATCATATTTATCCTGAAAAGAAACCGACAAAAATCAACTATATGAAAATACAAAAAGCGGTATTTATCCTGTTTTTGTTCTTTAGTTTCAGCCTCATTCTCAGCGGTCAGAAGAAAGTAGTGACCACCCCTCTATACAGTGCAAACAATCAGCGTATCAGAATTGATAAGATAGAGATCACTACCAAAGCCACTACCCTATATTGCGATATAAGGAGCCTGGCTCCGGAAGACAACAAGGTAAGCCTGTCGTCAGAATGCCATCTGGAGGGTATATCAGGAAAGGATTATAAACTGACAGCCAGCAAAGGGATCACCCTTGACGAAAGCTTTCATTCCTTTTTCCCCACAAAGTTTACCCTTACTTTCGAACCGTTGGACAAAGGGGAGGACATCTTCCATTTCTATGAAAGACAGGATAAGAAGTCCGGATATATATTGTCGAATATCCACACCTACAAGTCCGAAGGGGTAACTCCTTTTAAAACCATCATAAAAGGGAGAGTGATAGATATACCCGAATGTGAGTATATATCGATATATCCTGTATGGGGAGACTTTATGCAAACTGAATTTATGTTTGTGAAAGATGGCAAATTTGAATTGGAAAAAGAATTTAACTTTTCAGAGGATTATTACTTATATGTTCGGGAGCCGAATCCCCTGAAAGGGAAAGGAGTATTATCCACTTTTTATGTCGAGCCGGGTGTTATTGAAATAACGGTTGTCTCGAAAGAGCTGGGAGGAAACACAATAAAAGGTGGCGCGATAAACTATTATCCCGACTTTAGTCCCGATTCGATAAAAAAAACAGAAGAAGAAAAACGTATCTACGCAATATACAAAGAGTTGAGCAACGATACCGAAGCTAAAGCCGAAGCTGAAGCAAAGAAGCAAAGAATGCTGGCAAAAGACGGATTTTATTTTGAAAAGAATAAGCCTTACCTGCCGTGGTCTTTGTCGAGAAAGCTGCTGACAAAAGCTGCCAGAGAAAGGCTGAATGAACTAATGGATGTATATGATGTGGCTGATAACGATAAGGATGTACTAAGCGACAGCATAATGATAGAGATGATGGTGATGGAGCGGTCTCCCGGATTTTATGCCGATAGCGTGATACCACTAATTGATAAGATGAAAGAGATGGAAGCCGCCCGTCAGGAAAAAGTATATCAATACCTCTCTGAAAATGCAAATGCGATAAAGAACCTCAAGTATCTGAATAACCGGATTTTCGCATTGACACGCTATTATCCTATGTACAATCCTGTGAGGCCGCACGAGTTTGACTCCGATTTTCGGCTGGCGAATGATTCTGAATATGAGAAACTTACTGCTATTTTTGAATTGTACTATTCAAAACTTTATCCATATCACCCTTATGCTGAGGGGATAAAGACTTATATGGCAGAACACAGGGAACGTATGATGCAGGGGCAGCTGTTTTTTGACGCTTGTTCTACTTTGATTTACAAAATCCCCGATACGGAATTATCGAATGAGAGCGTAGTGCATGGAGCAGAATATGAACAATTTAAGAAAGATATAGAAACTGCGCTAAGAAAAAAGAATATAGATAACATTTACTATATAGAACGTTTCGTCTACGATTATGCGCCTAAATATCCAAACCATCCAATAACTGAGGAAATAAGGAAAATAATACATATCGCTATGGATGAAAATAACCCGAATAAATGGAAATCAATACGCGTAGGGAACACAAGGGTTACCGGCCTGGAAGAATCAATGGCCGCATTGAAGGCGAATTATGAAAGGGAGAAAGAGGCGCAGGAAAGAGAGAAGAAGAAAAAGGAAGGTGAGGCTAAGTTGCTGAATATGAAAAAGGAGTAATAGTGTTTATTTTTTTTGAGATCAATTTATCTATAGTAATAGAGCCGTTAGCTTTTAGTTAAAATTTTGTCTTGTCATCTTATGTTTGTAATAGAAATTATTCAAAAGCTTTTTCTATCTTTCATAACTAACAAAAACAGCAGCCAGGAAAGGGTAAATACTAGGACTTG
>JAITVH010000077.1 GCA_031285905.1 Prevotella sp. | reverse complement strand
AGCATTATTAAAACCTCCAGCAGTTTTTCAAGCTTTTTAGGTTGGTTTCTGTATCTTTTAAAGTCCTTTTTATATTGTGTACTGTAATGCAGTATCTTCATTCCTCACAAGATTTTATGAAAGCCTCCATACTACCGGTATTTACAGTACCGGCAAATTTCCCTGCCCGTGCTTCTTTTATGGCTTCTATTGTAGTTTCATTCGGTTCATTGTAAACACTATCCATGAGGATACACTCTACATAGTTGCTTAAACTCCGGTTTGCTCTCTTGGCTTCTGCTTTTAGCTTGTCTATTAAGCTTCCATCCAAACGAAACGCTGTTTGTTTTTTTATTGTTCTTGCTTCCATTGTTATATAATGTTATGCATTGTATTGCAAATGTAATACATTCTTTTTAAATATAAACCAATCAAGAAAATTATTTGTTCCATCGACCAGTTTTTTAGACTGGTTTTTTAGACCGAAAAATATAAGAAAAAAGGCGGTTCAAAAAACCTATGGTAATTGCTTACTCTTTTGCGGTTTGTGACATTTCTTTATCTATCCTGTAAAAACTCGTTTTACTTATTCCTGCTGTTTTACAGGCTTTATCGATAGGAATATTTTTCGTTTCGTATAAGTGTTGCACGTAATGATATTTTTCCAGAGTTTCTTTCTTTGCTCCTTCCGGCCTGCCAAGCAGCTTCTTTCGCTGACGGGCGCCGGCCAGTCCTATCTTTGTCCGCTCACTGATCAGGTTACGTTCAAACTCGGCCACGGCTCCAAATATCTGAAGTAAAAACTTTCCATTGGAACTGGTTGTATCGAATGCCGGTTCGCTAAGGCTTTTGAATTGTACCTGATGCCGGTTAAAGTAATCAATCAGTTCTACCAGATTTTTCAATGACCGAAAGATCCGGTCTATCTTATATACGACAACCATGTCCCCCGGACGAAGGTAAGAAATCATTTTCTTTAACCCGTCCCTGTCTTCCCGTACTCCACTGGCGATATCCGTATATACTTTCTCACATCCGGATTCTTTCAGCAAATGGATCTGGTTTTCTAAAAACTGTTCCCGGGTAGATACCCGTGCATAACCGACTGTCATATTAGTCTCATTAAATCATTATTTACAAAACTAATAAATATGACGAAAAAAAGAACCGGATTTTGCATTATATTTCACTCAAAAAAACAGTTCCGTAAAACGGACGTTTTATAAAACTGTTTTGATATTGAAAAAACAATCCTGCCAGTGATGTACCGGCAGGAAGTTTTTTATCCTAATTCAAGACTGAACGTTGCTTTTAAGCTCTATGTAGATGGAAGAGTCTACGACGAGCAAGGATTCTCTCTAATCCACCATTTACCGAATATATTTTTCAGATTATTGGTTTCAATGTATTTGTCCACACCATAAATACTAGCATCTGGAATATAAAAATAATCAATGGAATCTGTAAAAATAATTTTAATGCCATATATAAGATCTCTACTTATTTTGCGAATTTGGTATTTCTCTTCATCCATTACCTCATAGCAGTATTTTATTCGGTTTATTGAAATCCCCTGAAATAGCTGATGATCTTTATCTGCAAGACTATCAGCGAGTAACCAATGACCTTCATGTTTTAACAATATGTTTTTCCCCTTGGGAGATTGTTTTTTCAACAAATAATATCTTAAGGAATCTCTAATTTGAATGAAAACTACATTTTCTCCTCTCCAAAAGGCTCCAATATCCTGTAGACTATCAATCTGAATAGATTGAAGCATTTCAGTATAATTGGTGTTCTCATTACTTACCTTGTCCTTGTTTGTACAACTCGAAAGGAAGAACATAGCTAAAAATAAAATTGTTGTTACTATTTTTTCCATGATCTTGCTTTTAATCCATATTTAGAAATACTTTCTCTCCAATTCCATCCTTGAGTTATCGAATACTGATCGTCATCACTGTCAAACCTTCTTTTAAAAAAAGGTTTACCCTTATTTTCCTTATCATTTGTCCAATTCTGATAGTGAGCTCCGGCTTTTGCTATAAATAGTTTTACACCTAACGCATTAGCTGCCGCACCCCATAAATAGTTGCCAAAGTTATAATTGTTATGTCCTACTAATGTCCCGTTCTCATCCGGTCTTACATATAGATAAATTCCATATAATCCCGGAGTATTTTTTCCATGTAATTGAGAAGATTGAACAAAATCAAGACTTCCCATATTATCCCCTGAATGGCTATTATCTTTCAGATAATCATATTTGTTATCTCTATTTTCTTGACTATACGCTCCTGCTCGAAGTAAGTCATCAACTATTGCGTCATCTGAAGGAAAATAAAGAGACTTAATATCCCCATTCTCTATAGATTTAGGATCATTTACCGGATCTGCAAAATTTCCAAAAGTGTATTTTATGTTGCCTTTATCATCAACCTCTGTTCTAACGAATCTATGTTCTCCCTCTTTTTTACTTTTAAAAGAATAATCATTGTTTCTATCAAAGAAATACCAGTCCATCCCTGTTGGGTCAGTTCTGATAATAGGATTGTTCCCTACATACGCATATGGCGACCAACTATAATACTTCTCCGCCAACGGATCCACAGTCGTAAACCTTGCTGCCGTCGGGTCATAGTGCCTTGCCGAATAGTCATACAGGTTCACGTCATTTCTCCTGTCCAACTCTTTTCCGTTGTACTTATATGGCTGAATATTATGTTCTGCTGCTGATCCTCCCGCAAACGACATACCGAAAGGGTAATACTGCGTACTCTGCTTTACCGATGCCGCCGCATCAGCCACTATCCGGTTGTTACCCAAATGGTCGTTGATGTAAAAGTAATACTTTCCCGATTCATAATAACCGCCATCAACCAGAATTCTTTTCAGTATGCCGTCCTCATAAATCTTGTTTCCTGCATAGTCGGTGCTTTTAGTGGTGTAGGTTACTATTGGATTGGGATTCAGGACTCCACCCAAACTGGATGTGATTATCGGGCTTGGCCCTCCTTCCTTTTGCACGTGTTGTACAACCTTATATTTAATCCCCGCCCAATTATAAAAGTACTCGTTGTAACCTTTAATCAGAAGGGAATTTGTTGTAATTGTCGATGGAAGGTTTAATGGGTTATAAGTTATCCTTATTTTTTTGTTATCGTCTTTGGTCATTGCCCCATTTGCATTGAACTCATACTCTGCTGCCGTTGTATCAGTGGCAGAGGTAATTTTCTCATCGAAATCGGTTGAAGTTACAATGTAGACCCTGCGTGCGTCATCAGAGATATTTTTCAACTGATTACCCCTGTATCTGTACTTCAGGCTGTCGATTACCCCGTAAGTCGTGGCGTCAGTCAGTCCGTAACGTTGCAGGGCCGTCATATTGCCGTGCTTGTCGTAACTGTATGCCGTACTGAAATCACCGTCCCCCGTATAGTTCGCCGATTTCAACCTCGACAGGTTGTCGTAGGTGAAATCGTATGTCTTCCACTGGCCTGCCTGTGCCCATCGCATGGATGATATATTTCCGTTGTAGGTATAGGCCAATCTTTCTATGAAATGTGCGTTGGTTATGTCGCTTGTCCACGACCTGACATTGTAGGCATAAGTTGTATTCAGGTCAGTATTCTCGCCTTTCCTGTTGGTCTTGAGCCTGCCCAGTTCGTCGTAAGTATTCTCCGCAAGCGTTACCAGCGGTTTTACCGTTGTACCATCGGTTAGTTGGTGGGTGGTTTTCAACAACCGTCCGGCATGGTCGTAGGTGTAGGCATAGACTTCTGTCTGGGTGTTCTTTCCTGTGGCTGAATGGACATGCTTCCTTTGGATGGGTTGCCCCGTGAAGTTATAGGCGATGTATTCCTTTTCCAGTCCTCCCAGATGATTTGTGCTTTTGGTTTGAACAGGTCGTTTCTTATTGTCATAATACAGGCAGGTATATAGTGGGAGGGAATTTACTGTGCCATCGGGATTCATCTGTGCCGTCATAGTTCCTGTCAGCAGGCCTTTGTGCTGGTATACTCCGTCATCACTCCCGTAGCGTTTCAGGTAAACAACTTCTACTCCCGATGACTCGTATGCAAGGGCAGCATTGGAGAATCCTGTCCGGTTACGGTATTTGTAATTATCGTAATAGTTGGCCGACAATATCCTGTAACCCGTGGGCAAAGTTACTCCTGTAATGTTATATCCCATATACAGCCCTGTGCCTGCCTGTGGATACTCTGCCCTGACAACAATATTGCCCAAAGGATTAGCGGCATAGTCGAGGCTGCTTTTACAAATACCTGTCAGTACCACTCTTCCGAAAACATCGGGAATGGTGAATGTCCATTCGTTTTTGCCGTCTTTTCTTTGCTCGCCGTCCTGCGTGAAGATCAGTCTGTCGGTCTTGTCATAGACATAGTATATCCATTCGCAACCGGGTATCTTTTTGCCGATGCAGCGGTTGCGGTTGTCGTACCGGTATTGATAGGCCAGCTCATCAAGTATAACCTCTGTGATGTATTCATCCTGTATCTTGGGCGGCAGTACAAAGCACTGTTTGCCGAAATTATTATAGACATAATAGGTATCGTGATTCTGTCTGTCGTTGATCTGACGGGTGAGCACCATTTGCCCGAGCTTGTCCTTGAACTCGTAGGAAGTATTGCCTTCCTCGTCCTTTATTTCTGTCACATAAAGCTGCCCGGTGGCATAATCTCCTCCATCGGTCATGGCAGGGCTTTGATTGGTGCCTCCGACTCTATATAATTTGCAATTGAGTGTGGCATCGCCTGATATGTTGGTCTTATAGGCTGTGCTTACTTTTTTACTGTTGTTGTGCCAGTCCTGACCGGGGCCGCATTGTTCCATTACACGGTTCAATGGCGAGGCTTCGTAGACAGGCAGGGAGTAAGGCTTCTGATCGTTCCCGTTACTGCTGACAGCTGCTGACTTGACAGTGGCAGGTGAGACATAGGCTCCGTTGTTGCCTGAAATAACGGCAGGCAGCCAAGCGTTGCTTTCCCGTCCGAAAGCATCATATTCCTGTATGGATACAAGGTCGGCGGTGTTGGGTGTGATTCCCCGCTGTACGGTCTGCGTCGGACGTCCCAAGCCATCGAAGTATTGGATCTGATCCAGATAGCTGCGGCCGTCTTCTGTGGTATAGGTGCGGGTTTGGATATAGGTTTGGTCTTTAGAAAAATTAGGTTTGGACGGAGCAACCCAGGCTTCTTTAATTTCGATAAGTATATGATCTTCCGAGTGGGGAGAGTAATCCCTGACTGCGTTTTCAAAAATAAAATTAAGATAGTCCCAAGGTTCGAAAAACTGCATACCCTGATATTTTTTATCTATGGGACATACTACAATAATATAATTGCCGGATTGAAGATTTTCGATTGTCTGGGAAAAAGTATGGCTCAATTCGCTGTTCGCAAGGTCTACAATCAAGAAGGGAGCGAAGATATTATCCGCTCCTGAGAAATCCGTTGTTATGTTAAGATTGAAAGGAGCCGATTCATTCACGGTTATATGTATCCACATGCCCGGCATGTTATTTGCTATATCCCCATCCCATTCTTTCGGGAAATGTATCGACTGATCCCATTCCAAATGAAGACGGCCCGGAAAATCCTTATTTATATTCTCTATTAAGTACGGATCATTGTATGTGCCAAGTGGTGCTTTTACGGATCTGGACAGCATCCTCTTTCCCGTCAGTTTCCCTACGTTCTGCTTTATCCATTCAAAGTCCTCTTTAGTTAATTTCCGGTTTTGGGAGTAACTGCTTCCGAAGGGGAAACATAGAAGTATAATGTATGCAATGATTATTTTCCCTAAAATATGCTTTTTCATAGATCCTTCATTTATTGGTTTTGGTAATGGTAATCGTATGTCCGGATAGTTTCTTCGGTGAAGAGTCTTTTTGTATAGGTACGCTTTAGGCGACCGAAATCATCATATTCATAGTAAGTAGTTATACCTGACGGGTCGGTGGATGTCAGTATGCCGACAGAAGGTTTGTATTTATAAGTAGTAACATGAGCATTCTGCAAAACTGGTTTATCCCTCAGGCTTTCGATAAGCGTAAAATTCGGAGTTATGGCAGAAGATAGGGATTCGGGAGCCGCTCCCAAAGCTGATTTTACCTGGTCATACGTTGCGTTGTCAATTTCAGCAATTACAAACTGGCCATTGTACCCCCACAAAGTAATTCTATCAGATCCCCCATCCACAATAGTATAGACAGGATTGCCAAAACTATCGACAATTTCATGGCTGAACAAAGTCCGTTCTTCCTTATTTTCATATGTGATCTTGGCTTGTTTGGGATAAAAGACATCACCTGTTTTTCCATATACAGTAGATTCTACCATACTTTTTCCTCCCTTGGTTATTGTCTTTTCTAAAAGAGGTTGCATGCCCAACCATTGCATATCCCTGATGGCAGGGTCTGTAACGGCAACATTACTGTAATTATAACAATACTTGAAACCTGTCTGGGATACATGCCCGTCACTATTTGTCATTTTAATATTCTTTACCAGATTCGTGGGAGGAACAGGGTTAAGCTGAGCATCATACATATAGCCTATATTGGTATAATTTGTGGTTATAGATTGTAATGCAGAACCATTTAGCGGATCATAGAACGTCTCTGTTTCGGTTTTCGGAAGCATAAGGTATGTCCAGACCCGCCAAAAGGAACCTTCATCGTAACTAACGGCTGTACTGGGACATACATTCCTATATCTGGCTCTGACCATATTTACTACCCGCCTAGTATCTTGGTCTTTCTCGTAGGTGATCGTTTTACTGAATATTTTTTGCCTTTCCGAATTATAATCTTCTTTAAGTAACAACAACCCCCTTTCCATCGTCTTTGAACTATAGGGTTCGTATGGCGTCCGGCTTTCCTGGATAACAGCAATGGCTTTTTCATCGAGGTATCCATTGTCAAAATTTGAAAACAGATGCCTTATGAAGGAATTATCGGCATTCTTTTCGATGACCTCTGTATATCCAATATGGCTACCTGATATATTATGACAGGATGGCAAGACAGAGATTGAGGAAAATACACTCATTTTTCGTCTTACATCCCTATCGTTAAATGCATATACAGTATAATCAGTAAAGTAATATTGTACCTGTCCACCTAAAACCCCACTTGATTTGTTCGGGTTCGCAGGATTCTGTATATAATCTGAAACGTAAAAGTATTCTTTTACCAACTGAGCCGGACCGGATGGTGTAGGACTGTTCTTTATCTGCTTGATTCGTAAACCTCCTGCCAGTTGGTTGGAAGTTAATTCATCGACACCTTCCCATCTTTTGAATTTTAATTGCTTTCTATAATAATGGGGCTCAAATACAAATTCGGTATATCCTCCCGTAGGATACTCTATTTTGTTTAGTATCCCGTATTTGGCTACGTTTGCGTTCGGATTCCTGTAATTGTAATAATTATTATAGTTCAAGTATGCATACGTATTATTGAAAAAGCCCCAATGGTCAGTTTTATTAGCCAAATATGGAGGTAAAGATGCTATATTATCATAATAGAACTTATGACTGCCTTTGTTCGATTCCCTGACTTCATTTAAGATTAAGCGCTGAGTAGGCTGGTTGTTATAAAATAATGATATACTTTTCAATATGGTATTTCCGGCTTTCTCTTTTACTGTTATCTTATCCAGTTTATACCATTTTAGATTGCTAAGACAGTCGGGATAATATTTGCCATCTGATTGCAAAATAGGTAAAAACGATTCCGGATAGGACATGGGCCAATCGCTATATTTATAATCATAAATACTTTTGTCATAAGTCATTTCATTACTCAAACTACGATCAAAAGTTATGACATTATTATCTGTACTTATTTCTTTCAGGTAAGCAGGAGATATTAATGTCCCCTCATAACTGGCTCCGACAGATGTTACACTCCATGAGGAACATTCAGGTTGTGGATTGAAAAGTCCCCCTTTAGACTCCGTTTCTGAGCCTAAATCATGATGTACAGCAATGTACATTTGATTGATAAAGTCCCCGCGTTCATATCTAAAGTTAATCTCATGTTTACTGGGTAATATTATTTTGGTCAGATACCAAGACGTTGCCACCCAATCGTCTATTGCCTGTCCGAAAAAGTCAATCGAAAAATCAATGGCATCAATATTTCCTCCGAAGACATACTTTGTCCCGTCTTCGGTCATAAGGGTAAAACCTCTGAAGCATTTGGAATAACCATAAGAGTCAGCTCTAGTACCTCGCTTATTGAACGGAATATCAAACCCGCCATTCAAGCTCCCGTCAAATGTTACAGTTACCGGATAAAGACTCTGGATTCGGTATTCCATCTTACCCTGACCGGTCAGATAAAATTTACCGCTATACTTTCCAAAACTAAAAGTAAATTCATCCGGTTCCGTATCTTTAAGAGATAACTTATTATCTTGAGCAATACTTCTTAACCCGGCACGGCCCATGCCCATGCCAGTTCCTGTATCATGTGCAAGCAGACGTCTGCCATCTAAATTGTGATATATATAGCCTGCTTTATCGCCCATATAATAATTGGAATTGTGGTACTCATCCGCCATATCATTGACGGTTCTTGTTATAACACCACCCGCGTCTAACGTCCAGCCTAAACCTGTCCATCCGGCACGCTGGTCGGGCCTTATTCCTGAGGCATGATATTTCAGAGATATGGGCAAATTAAATTTCTTTATCTTTTCTTCAAGCAGTAGAATATCTATGTTTGGAGTTCCGGTATAGAGACTTACCGGTATATTCCCATATGTGCTGATTCCTGTGGCATTGGGACTGAGAACGGAAAGGGGCCTCTCTGATATTTGGGAATGTATTGCGTTGCAAAAGAAGATGCATAATATAATAACAGATATTTTTCTCATTTCACGTATCTTTTTTATTTTTTAATAATAATTTCATTCACAAACAGGTTGTTTGCCGTGATCCTCAGCACATAATTATTCGGTCTGAGACTTGAACAGTCAATCGTTTCGGTGTATGTGCCCGCCGGCTTCTGCTGAGCCTTGATCCTTTTAACAGGCAAACCCTCGATCGAATAAAGTTCGAACGATACTTTGGCATCCTGCTTCAGATCGTATTCCAAACTCATCTGTGAGATAACAGGATTCGGATAAACCTTGCAGGTCATTATATCTTCCAACGTAACGGTCTTGGCGGTAGGGTCATCCTTCGTGGGTGTGTTTTCCGTCTCTTTCCACAGTTCGTCCAGCAAAGCCTGATTCTCAGGGTCGGTATCCAGATACAGATGATCCTGCGGGGGAAAGAAGAATGCTGTCTTGAATATCTCAGTGCTGTCCGACAGGTTGATGTTCCTGACCGTCTCGAAGACAGGGTAACGGTAACCCTTGCTGTACCAGCGGCAGGTCTCCAGCTGTTTACCCGCGTTATTCGCTTCATCCATTGTATAACTGTTCCTGTCAGGTATATCGAAGATAGTCTGCACGGTCTTTACCCGAAGCACGGGGCTAAGGGTATCTCCCGAAGGCAGTATCATCTTACCGTAGGCGTCAGCTGTGGTGGTCATGGTTCCTTCTGTATGGATATTCACCGTACCCGAGTAAAGCCCTTTGGACTTGTAACCGGATACAGTGGTTTGTCCATAGTTCAATGGAAACCGCATCAGTACCATCGGGGCAGTATATCTGAGTACTACCGAAGGGTTTTCATGTCCCTGCTGCAAAAGACTATCATTGATCAGATGGTAATAATACATGGTGTTGTGTTCCGTGCCGACAATCAGTTCGTTGTCCTTTACTTTCTTCTTCTGATAGCGGTTGTCACCGAGTATATACACCGAATCGCCTTCCAAAGGTGGTAAATCATATTTCAGGGTATACTGGCTGTTTATTGTTTTGAGCTTGCTGAAATCCCAGACTTTGTTTGTCCCGGCTTCTTTGGGGCTAACATACTCTACCTGTTGTTTGATTAACACATCTCCGGGACGGAAGTGGTTGTGAAGGGTGTTCAACTGCCCGAAGACAGGCAACACACCCATAAATGCTGCCGGCAGCATCAGGAGGATCGGTTTCATAGATATTAATTTTTAGTGTCTTAAGTATTACTTGTTACTTGATTTCCTTTTACAGATAATCCCAGTAAATGATTTCCACAGGTTTTTAACTAAAAAAAAGCGAATGCCCTGCTTATTTTTATAATCGGGCTATTTACTTTCAATGGATACAAATATATATTAATTAAGTTAAATTATATACAACTGGAGTACTATTTAACATGAATGGCGCAATTATGAGGGTGTCCCAGAAGGGATTCCTTCTTTTTTTCTATGCTGCTGTTGCCGTTATCAAGTTAATTGATTTTATATCTGCAATGTTTTGATTTTCCCTGTTTTTACTGTAAAAACGCATTATTTTGGAGAAAAGCCAAGAAAGTCCGGCTTTTTTCGCCCACTTTCTCAGATTATGGGCAATAGCTACCAGTGTAAACTCAATGTTTACCTTTTGTAATCCTCTTAATCTAAACCTGTTGAACTGCGAGTTGTGTTTGATTTGTCCGAAGACGGCTTCGGGTTCTATACAACGTTTGCCCCTGTGATAGATTCCCGGTTGCGACATTAACCTTTCGCGTGCTTTTCGTTTATACTCCATGAGTTTGTAATTGACTTCCATGATTCTGTTTCCCTTGGCTTTGTGACACAATCCCCTTAGCGGACATCCCTGACAGTTCTGTGCCTGATAGCGGGTTACGGTAGAAATGTATCCCAAATCCGATTTGTTTTTCTTTGTGCCGATATTCATCAACTTTTGTCCCATCGGGCAGATAAAGAAGTCTTTATTCTTGTTATAGAACAGATTCTGTACTTCAAAGGGATTCTTTTTCCATGCCCGTTTCTGTTCTTTATGGAAGAAGTTGTATTTAACATAGGCTTCTATATGGTTATCTTCCATCCATTCGTAGTTCTGTTCACTGCCATAGCCGGCATCGGCGACCACTGTTGCGGATTGTTTGTGGTAGCTGTTTTCAAAGTCCTCAAGAAAGGAGGGCAGGGTAGCCGTATCGCCTGCCCGCCTGTAAATCCCAATATTGGTTACGAACTGTTCCTCTGTGGCTATCTGTATGTTATAAGCCGGTTTCAACTGTCCGTTTTTCATGTGGTCTTCTTTCATACGCATGAAAGTGGCATCTTCATCGGTATTGCTGTATGAGTTACGTTCGCCTAATTTTTCAAGTTGGTCTTCGTATTTCTCTAAACGGGGCAGATAATCTTCCTGAAGCTGTCTGACCTGTTTACGTTCTATTTTATCCATCTTATCCAAACGGGAGTTCAGCTCATTTACTTTCCGGCGAAGCAAATCACTGTCAATAGCTTTGGGTGAATCTTCAAACTTTTCAGCTTGCCTGTCTTCTTCAATATGTGAATCTGCCAAAGAGAGAACCGAACGGATTTTAGCTTCCAGCTTCAATTTATTCTTCTCTACACTGCCTCGCCAAACAAAGGTATAACGATTGGAGGCGCTCTCTATCTTGGTGCCGTCAATATATTGGACATCAAGACTTAAATAACCTGCCTCTTGCAGTAACAATACGATTTGTGTAAAAAGGGTCTTTATGTCATCTTTCAGATGTTCCCCTCGAAAACGGTTGATGGTACGGAAGTCGGGTGTGCTATCGCCGGACAGCCACATGAAATAAATATTCTCCTGTAAGGCTTTGGCTATTTTGCGGCAGGAATACAGATTGCTCAGATAAGCATAAAACAACACTTTGAGCAACATGCGCGGGTGGTAGGCACTGGTGCCACCGCCTTTATACTTGCTCAACAAACAGTCTATATTGAGTCGGTCTACTATCTGATTGACAATCAATACCGGATGATGTGCAGGGATGCGCTCCAATAGATTGCTCGGAAATAATACACTTTGGTTGCTACTTAACGTTTTAAATACTATCTTAGCCATTGCTTTTTAGGTTTGTTTTTGTAACGTTAAGATACTATTTTTTTACGAATAATCCAAAAAAGTAAGAGGCTGTTTCCTTTTGGAACAGCCTCTGTATAAATGTTGAAATTTACACGTATTTGCAGTTCATAATTTTTGAAATACCGGAAGAGCCAGTATTTCAAGCCCATTGGCAGGTGGATAATTATCCCCGTAACGAACAATACCGTCTGTGTCAGGCGAAAAAACAAGAGAAAATATATATGTTGCTTCACTGTAGGAAGGTATCCCAGTGGTTCAAAAAAGGTATACCTTTTTTAGAACAGTAATTTCATTTAATACAGAGCTTTGTTTTATTCAGTACACAAACACAATAATAAAATATTGAATTTGTTATTTTAATATTTTATTTAAACATATCCCAACCCATAAAAACGTTGTTTTCCGCAGATTTACAGGATTACAGGAAGAACCGTTAATATATATTAATGCCCGCCCCCTAGTTTTTTAAAAGATTGAATTTTCACAAAACTAAAATATGATAGGACAGTCCAGTAATGGCTAAAAAAACCTATTGAGCGAAGCGAATTTTAAATCTGTTTTTTTTCTTGAGTTTGTTAGGTATCTTTCAAAGTTAGCAAAAAAAACTCCGCTTAGTTTGTTTGATGATGTAACATTTATATAGATTTCTTATCAATGTTATTCATTATTTATAGATATTATAGTGTTGTAGTATTAGGTAGTCGTAACCTATTGATTAGTGTCTCTTTACATGGATTTTTACGGACGGATATGTAGCTAATTACGGACGGATATGTAGCTAATTATTAAAAACTTGGACGGATATGTAGCTAAATATATGATATTATTATAAAATTTGCTGTAATATAAGTTTAGAGCGTATTTTGACTCATTCTGAACGTTTTTGAAGTTGAAAAATAGTATTTGCAGCAAATTATTAAGAGAGTTATTGACTTTTTTACTAAAAAATTGCTACTCATATATGACTTATATACAATTGAATATGCACTTTTACGGACAAATATGTAGCTAAATAACCTCATCCTACTTTCTTGTATTTTACATTACGGACGGATATGTAGCTAAATTACTTCATTCTTGAATATATTTAATATTGAAGTATATGCGTAATCAGCAGCAGAACCAACCTCATGCGTTTTTATATAGTCTGAGATTCTATGTATATTATTTAAAACGTAAGTATAATTTTCACTGCTGAGATATGATAATAAATCTTCGACTTGCTTCTTATTCATCAAAAAATGTTGTTCAAAAATGGAAGCTAAGGCCTTTTTACGTACTTCTAAAGATTCCGATTCTATCTGATTCTTTGTTGCAGTAACAATCTTAAATACTATGTGACTTGGAGTTAGTTTAGATTTACTACTATATTCTTCTGAGTAGTAGAACCAACAATCTGCTTTTTCATGTAAGGCTTCAAAAGCTATGTTTAATACTCTTTTCTTAAAATCGTTATAATCTTCATACTCGCCTGATTCGATACCCAGCATTTCAAAAAGCCGTTTATATCCGAACCTTGCCCCTCCTTGTTTTTTTAATGCAGAAATGAGTAAATAAATACGAATAACATATTTACTGCTTTGAGACATTACGATCTCTTTTAGAAATTCCGTATAGCCTTTATCTAACTTTAGTAATGAAGCTAAAACCCCTTTCTCTATTTCTATGTAAACATAATTTACCCTCTCTCTATACTCCTTACCCTGTCCATTTATCCTTAAATCTCCCTCTGGGCAGATAGCTTGGAACAATGATGTAAACTTTCTAAATTTCTCGCCTGATTCATTAGACATATTCAATTCAATAGGCATGTTTCCCATTGCTCGTAAAGCTTCACGCAATTTATCATAATGCGAGTTGGCAACGCCAAAGCGTTTTAGTGGTATTTTAAATTGTATAATATCTTTTTTTAAAGTCGCAGGCTTCCCCTCTTGAGCTACTTCTTGAAATAGCTCAGGCTCTCCCAAGTTCGCAAATAAGTTTAGTTGTACAGGTTCTTTCTTTGTCTCTATTATTATATTTGTAATGTCTTGTAACTCTTCTATTACAACGACAAGCCCCTTTAACTGCCATGCAGAAAAATCATATTTGCCAAAGGTTAAAACATTTGCTTGCTTTACTAAAGTTTGTGTAGCGGGTAATTCAGCTTTCAGTTTTCTTTTTTTGAAAGGAGAGCCACTTTTTTTAACAGGTTTATTATCCTTATTCATTTCGGTCTATTCTAAATTTCTAAGTAACAAGATAGCGTTTTTCAACTCTAAATATTTAGCTTCTACTTGCTTAATTTCCTTTTCCTTTTCAGCTTTATAATTTGATAGCTCTTTTTGCAAATTTAGTAGCTTTATCCTGTTTTCTATGATTTCAGGATAATTTTTTTAAAAATGTCTGAAAAGGTCTGTCGCAACCGTAATACCTGTTTGATCGAGAATACTAGCTAACTGCTTTGTTTCGCTGGCATCTAATCTGATTGTTAAAGTTCTTGTGTTTTCTTTTTTCATCTATTATGTTAAATTTTAATAGGATAAAGATAATAACAAAATATTAAAATACCAAATCTATTACGTGAAAACTCATATTTTAATCTCTTTGGGTTAAATTCCCCGAAGCTTTGCTTCGAGAAGAAAAATGATTTTCAAATAATACCTCGACAGCTCTGCTGCGAGGTTGTTTATTTAATTTCCTGCTATCAAATTTCGCATCGATCAGGATCTTCAGCTCGCAAGGTAGATAGCAAATTTTATCAGCCGGAGCGACCGGCCAAAAAAAAATATGCTATCAAAATTAAATCCAGGTATAACAGGTTTGGCCTAATCTTGATAGCAAAAAAAAACGGAGATCCGACCCATCAGGAACGGATCTGCAAAATAACTGATAGCAAAAAAGTAGTACTTAAAATAAGTACTACTTTCATATACTATGATAGGCATAGTCCAGCGTCCTATTGCTGGCGAGTTGCTCCTCAGCAGAGCCCGCTTCCTCTTCAGACAAGACAAATATACAAAATAATTACAAGAATTTGAAAATAAAAACCTACTTAATTATATTGATAGTAAGGTAAATCATAAGTTTTCCAAACACACCTTTTCTGTATTTCATTACGACTAAGGTATCGGATAGTAAGTCTTTTTACCTTCTTTTATAATATCTACAACCGGGTCTAAATGTATATTTCTATTGTCTGCTGTTACCGATTTTGACAACTTTACATTTCGTAAATAATTTATATGTGCCATGCCATATTGTGCTATCGGGGTGTGTTTATGTGTTTTCTCACTGACTTGGTATATGGTTAATGAGGTTCCGTTCATCTCTCTGGGAACATCATAAGAACACATCCACTTTCTTTCTCCACTTTGCCATGCGTACCATGTACCCTGAATGCCATAATCAAAATTAACTACCAGTGATTCGGTAGAGAATATATAAGGCTGTGGCTGACCATTCTTATAAGTAAATGTCTTTACGGTTAAATTCGTGTAGTCTGTAACTACTCTTTTATCATCAGAACATGGTGTATAATAAAGTGAGCCCTCAAAGTTCAGGTAGAACTTTGCATAAACACTCGCAATAAACTTCACCTTTAATTTTATGTTCTTATTCAGATTATTGATTATATAACGTTTTTCTGTGGATAATAATATGCCGTTCATATCATAATATCCTACAAACTGCCATCTTTCCCTTTCCATTGCATCCAGCGTAACATTAGAACCTTTCGGGTAACTATTCATACCTACAACGGAACCTTCTCCCTCAATCTCTGCTTCTACATTAAACATGGACTTTTCAAATCTTGCTTCCAAATTTCTATCCTCCGACGCAGGGAAAATATAAGGGTTATTGGATGTCAGGTTATAACCTTGAGAGTACCAACCTACAAATGAATACCCATCTTTAGGCTCTGCTGCTACCGATACAGTATTTCCCTTTGTATACTGTCCTGCCCCTAATACAGTTCCTTCCGATGCGTCACACGATAATGCTATATTATAGGTATATTCGGAAACGAAAATCTCAATTTCAATCGTTTTTGCGGCTATTACCCCATTTGATACAGTTACAGTCAAAATATAATTCCCTGCTTCTTTCGCTTTAAATTGTACCCATAAAACAGAAGATGTTTTGTAGTTATGATCTAAGTGGTCAGAAGATGTTAGAATTCGATCATTGGATATTACGGTGCAATTATTCGGATCGTTTGTATTTATAGAAGTGATAAAACGTCCTTCGAAGCTGGTATCAATAGAATCAACTACTATTCCTACTTTTATTTCTTCCCCTATTTTTACAGCATTACCGTATTCCAGATTCGATTTAAGTTTAAAATCTTGGCTTATAGAATCGACTTCATCACCACCGCACGCAATAAAGCAAAAGCTTATTGCTATCAATAAAAAATAATTCAATAGTTTCATATGTTTTAAGTGTTTTAGTTTATTTAATAAAAATATTTCATTCCTAGCCTTATTGGCAGTAGAATTTTTTCTGTTTTAATTTCATATAATGGTGTTGCATTCAGGACAAAGGAAAAAGAAAGTATATTGTATTCTATCCCTACTTCTCCGATAATACCATAAATTATGGAATCATCTAATCCTATTTTTAAGGTCTGAGGATAATTCTTTTTATTATCAAATGTCTGGTATCCTCCAAAAAAGCCTCCTCCAAGATATGGAAATATGCTTCTTTGTTCCATTGGATAGAACTTATATTTAGCGTCTAAAAAGTAACTGCTTAATTCGGCATTGGTACTCACATTTTTAATCTTCTGGGTACGGTTCAAATAATTTGCCCCTATCGAGAGAGATGTTTTTGAAGTAAAGAACTTCTCATATCCAAAATTTGCAGTATACCCCTTTTCAAGTATTCCTGCTGAAAAATTAAAATTTGATGAAGTGCTGTACCTTTGAGCTTTAGCATTACATGCCACAAGAGTAATACATAAAAATAAAAATAAGGATTTTTGATTCATTTCAATATGTGTTAAATATTCATGTAAATATATGCAATATATTGTATATATCAAAATATATTTGATGTACTAAAACACATATTGTTAATTTTTAATTCTTAGAGCTATTCAAAGAGTTCATTCAAATCTACTCCTTTAGTTCTAAGGTATTTGAGATATCTAAACCGACTATTCTTGTAGGCTGTCTTCTCCATATAAGAGACAACGCTAGGATGAACGTTTAAATAATCCGCAATATCTTTAGTTTTTATATTGAACTTCATCCGTTCGGATTTCATTCTATTTTTTAAACTCACTTTACTATCAGTTTTCATTGTATTTGTAAAAGTCTAATGGATTTATTTTAACCTTATTTTTTATGATCTCATAATGTAAATGGTTACCTGTACTTTTTCCCGTACTTCCCAAAAAACCAATGGCATCGCCTTTCTTTACATTCTTATTCATTTTAGTATAGTAGACAGTAAGATGTCCATACAAAGTTGAATAACCATATTTATGTCCTACTATAACACATTTTCCATACCCACCTGCATTTCCGGCAAAAGTTACTATTCCGTCTGCCATAGCCCGTATAATCGTCGCATATTCAGACTTCAGGTCTATACCTGAATGCAATTTATAGACTTTATCTTTCGGATGGTAACGATTTCCAAAATAGCTTGTAATAACCGGATCATCTTTTTTATCTATGGGGCTTCCCAAAGGTACATATTTTATAATTGCCGGGTATTTCTTTAGAATAGGTATTATCTTATGAATATTGTTAAAGTTTTTGGATGTAGTTAATATATCCTCAATAAGCCGCTCCTTTGTGCTTTGTGCAAAAATAAAACAGCTTGTCAATGAAATGATAAGGAGCAAATTTATCTTATATATGATCCGCCTGTTCAATTTCCCTGTTCCTTATTTTATAATATACATGTCGGCCACCGTTTTTCTCGTTTATCTCTATAACAAAGTATTTATTGTCAGGAATAGTAAATTTTTCAAAACAAACAGAATAAGTATTATTCCCTTTGCCCTCGATGGTGGATTTAAAATTATCCAAAAAAAGCGGAGTATATTCTATTTCCTGTGATGCAGACTGTTTGGTTATTTTTTTATCTACAATATAGAATTTCATATAATCAATATCATATTTGATATTCGAATTATTTTTCAGATTGAAACGAAATATCAGTTTATTATCCCGGACGAAAATATTATAAATAGAAAATAATATACTGCTTTTCTTTACACCTAGATTAGTAAAAGAACGTCCTTTATCCTGAATGAAATTTATTATAGCTTCTTTGCTATCGTCAGTCAAATCTTCTTGCGCTAAAATAGCTTCTTTTTTGTCCTGCGGTTCACCAACTAGAAAAGAATAGTTCTTTTCATCATCATTATAACTCAATGAAAAAGTATAAAAATGTTTGTCTGCTGTTATTACTGAAACATTGGTTAAAAAATTGAATTTATCGAATGTGCTAACCCGCACTATATTTTGGACATTCTCCACAGGTATAGCCTCTATTGCATCATTTCCGTAATCGACATATTTAACAGGAGAATTAAAGAGTAAGTGTAAATCATTAAAATTATTTACTCCTAAACATATTGGTACGCCTATACTATCATTTTTTATATAGTAGCTTGTCTTAACATTGTTTTCTGAAAAAGAAACATCAAAATTATAGAACTTACCATCTGCGGTTGCAACGCTCAATGTCGTCTTATCTTTCCAATCCTGCGTATTGGACTTTATCGAAAGGATATTTTCTATTTCAGTTTTACGGCAAATAATAATATCTTCAATTGACGAAAAATACTTTATATCTGTTGGAAATATTAGATGTGTCGTATTTGTAAAGTCTACATATACATTTTTGCTTTCAATCCTCTGTATTTGGCTGGATAGGCTGAACGGCAATAATAAAAATATGAATAATATAACTTTTCTCATTTTAAAACTATTTGATAATTTGACTTAACTGTTACCTTTATTTCTTCCGCTTTCCGGGAAAGTAAGCCTTTTGCCGTATTGACAACAGCCCCCGCTGACCTCTCTAATATCCCACCTCCGTTCAGGACTTCATCCGTCGGAGCATTCTGTATACTTTGTGCTTCGGCTCTTTTGGCTATTTCCGCTTTTACATTGGGTGGTAGGCTAATTCCTTTCTGCCCGTCAATGTCATAGACAGTTCTTTCAATAGGCACAAGATCTTTACCTAAAAGGACAGAGCTAATATTAACTAACAACCTCTCACTAGATATGGTGACAACTCCCCAGATAGATGTACCTTTAGGAATGGTAACTCCTGTTTCGGTCTTCATATCCTCCAATAACCGCAATTTAATTGTACTCCTCTGCATGACGGTTTGTTCCCCCTGAACTACGGCAGAAATGGTATTCCCTCTTTGGGTACGTCTACGACCTGTATAAAAACGGTTTGTTTTTATTTCGGGTTCAT
>JAITVH010000075.1 GCA_031285905.1 Prevotella sp. | reverse complement strand
AAGCGGTTGCCGAAAGCCATACTAAGGAAGGCAGCTTCATACACGAAGCTGTTTATGTCATATATGGAAATGGGCTTGTAAATATAGAAAATACTTTTACCCCATCAGGCACATTACCCGAATTGCCTCGTCTTGGTGTAGTCATGTCATTGAACGAGAATCTGGAAAATATCAAATGGTATGGACATGGCCCTTATGAAAACTATTCCGACAGGAAAGAAAGCTGTCCAATGGGTATATATAAATCCACTGTTACAGACCAATATATTCCTTATCCGCATCCGCAGGAAACAGGAAATAAAGAGGATATTCGTTGGATAGAATTAACTGATAAAACAGGAAACGGATTGCGTTTTACCTGTACCTTCGGACAAATGTCGGGTTCAGCATTGCATTATACAGCCGGAGATTTAGATAAAGCAACTCATGCCTATATGTTAAAACCAAGGAAAGAAGTTGTTCTTTCGCTCGATGCTATTATGCTGGGACTGGGTAACAGTAGTTGCGGTCCGGGTGTACTAAAGAAATATGCGATAGAGAAAAGACCTTATACACTGAATTTCTCCATAGAACCGTTACGATAAAACATCTATACTAAATATGAAAAAGATTTTACTTTTATTATTGATTTTAAGTGCTTTTGTTTTGCAAAATACATGGGCGCAACGAAATAATAACTCAGGCGCAAATTCTGAAACCGGAATACAATACCTCTCCGGTACAGGCTATGATGATGCCGTAAACTGGGAGTTCTTTTGTACGGAAGGTAATAACAGCGGTAAATGGACAACTATCCCTGTTCCCTCATGTTGGGAATTGCAGGGTTTTGGTACTTACCAATATGGAATGCCGTTTTACGGAAAAGCCAATCCTCCGGGTATAGCGAAAGAACAAGGATTATATAAATATAAATTCAAGTTACCCAAAGAGTGGGAAGGGCGTGTAGTCCGCATCGTATTCGACGGAGTAATGACCGATTGCGAAGCAAAAATAAACGACCGTCGTTGTGGATATCTACATCAGGGTGCTTTTTATACTTTCAAAAGCGATGTGTCGGATCGAATATTCTTCGGTGATCGGGAGAACGTATTGGAAGTAACTGTTAGCAAAGAATCAGCTAATTCGAGTGTGAATATGGCTGAAAGACGTGGTGATTATTGGAATTTCGGTGGTATCTTCCGTCCTGTTTTTGTAGAAGCTTTGCCTGCTCAATTTATCGATCGCACGGCAATAGATGCTAAGGCCGATGGAAGCTTTTATGCCGATGTGTTTTTGGGTATTGCCATGGGTAACAATACAAAAGTGGTAGCAGAACTGACTGATATAACTGGTAAATCGTTAGGTAAATCTCTGGAAACATCTATTTCGGGTGGTACTGATAAAGCAGTAATAAGAGGAAAATTTGAGAATATAAAAAATTGGACAGCGGAAACTCCGAATCTGTATTATGTGAATTTCTCTTTGATACAAGACGGTAAAGTTTTGCATAAAGTAAAAGAACGTTTCGGATTCCGTACTATCGAAATCCGTGAAAGTGACGGCATTTATGTGAACGGACAAAAGGTGAATATCCGTGGTGTAAACCGTCATAGCTTCCGTCCTGAAACAGGCCGTACTCTTAGCCGTCAGGCAAATTATGACGATGTGAAAATAATCAAGGAAATGAATATGAATGCTGTGCGCTTGTCTCATTATCCATCTGATCCTGATTTTCTGGATGCCTGTGACGAATTGGGACTATATGTAATGGTTGAGCTCGGCGGATGGCATCATAGTTATGATACAAGCGTAGGTGCAAAACTTGTGCATGAAATGATAAAACGTGACGTGAACCATCCTTCTGTAACTTGGTGGTCTAACGGAAATGAAGGAGGACACAACCACGAACTGGTTAAGGAATATGCCCCTCTCGATCCTCAAAAACGTGTGGTATTGCATCCTCAAAAGAACTTTAACGGTTTTGAAACCATGCACTACCGTTCTTATGGCGAGAGTCAAGAATACATGCGTAAACCGGAGATATTCATGCCTACAGAATTTTTGCATGCATTATATGATGGTGGAGCAGGAGCCGGACTTTGGGATTATTGGGAAATGATGCGCAAGCATCCCCGTTGCGCCGGAGGCTTCATCTGGATGTTTGCCGATGAAGGCGTTATGCGCACCGACCAGAACGGTAGAATTGACAATGTAGGTAATTACGGAGCCGATGGAATTCTTGGCCCTCACCACGAAAAAGAAGGTAGCTTCTATACTGTGAAACAAGTTTGGTCACCTGTACAGATAATGAATAAGGAACTGGCTGATAATTTCGATGGTTCATTTACGGTAGAGAACAGATACGATTTCACCAATCTGAAAGATTGCCGTTTCGTATGGACATTGAAAACAATAAAAGATGATAAGGTATCCACTGTAAAATCAGGAGAGGTTAAAGGTTTCAATCTTGCACCTCATGCAACAGGTACTTTAAAAGTAAATCTTCCGGCCAACTGGAAAGATGCAAATGTACTGTATCTCACAGCCTATGGCCCTCAGGATGAAGAACTATGGACATGCGACTGGACATGGAAAGATGCGACTGATTTTTATACTTTATCTAAAGGAAACAGTTCGGTTTCGGCAAAAGAGGAGGGGGATAATCTGGTTGTAACAACAGGCAATACTATCCTGATTTTTGATAAGAAAAGTGGAACATTGGCCTCTGTAAAGAAAAATAACAGGAATATCTCTTTCGGTAATGGCCCCCGCTTTGTGGCTTTCCGTCGTGGCGACCGTTCTATGGATGTTTATTATAACCATGATGATAACTCGGCTCGAAGCAAAGAGCGTATTTATGAAGATATTTCGGGAGAAAATAAATTGACAGAATTCGACTATAAAGTATCTGGTGATAGTGTAGAAGTTGTTGCCGACTATTTCGGGAATATGCGTCAGGCTCGCTGGGTCATCAAAAAAGATGGAACAATCCGCTTAGATTATGCTTATCAGTATGAGGGTGTAGTTGAATTAATGGGTATTATGTTCGATTATCCTGAAGATAAAATGGTATCTAAGAAATGGCTGGGTAACGGGCCTTACCGTGTATGGCAAAACCGTCTGCACGGCCCTACACTGGGAATATGGGAAAATCAATATAACGATCCTATTCCGGGAGAATCGTTTCTCTATCCTGAATTCAAAGGATATTTCAGTAACTGGAAATGGGCTTCGCTTAATACGTCGGAAGGTATAATTAACCTCAAAAACACAAATGAAGATAATTATCTGGGAGTTTACAGTCCGAGAGATGGCCGCGATGTATTATTATATACTTTCCCTAACAGCGGAATCTCTGTTTTGAAAGTTATTCCTGCCGTGCGCAATAAGGTTAATTCTACCGATCTGGTAGGCCCGTCTTCACAAGCGAAATGGGTAACAGGATTACAGCAGGGTAGTATCTATCTGGATTTTGAAA
>JAITVH010000056.1 GCA_031285905.1 Prevotella sp. | reverse complement strand
CCGGATTGCGTAATAATAACTTTGCCAACTCAACACGCATACGCCATCCACCACTGAATTCGCTGGTTGAACGGTCAAGGTCAGAACGCTTAAAACCAAGTCCTAGTAACGTCTTTTCTACCTCCCCTTCAAAATTTACATCTTCTACTCTTGCCAGACGTTCATGAGCCTGGCTAAAATCATCTATCAGTTTAGCATAGTCATCCGATTCATAATCGGTACGGGTTTCCAATTGCCGGTTCATCGCTTCTATACTAGCCTGTAAATCGAAGATATGAGAAAAAGCCAAGGAGGCTTCATTTCTCACGGTACGTTCGTCAGATATCTTCATTACCTGTGGAAGATATCCTACCGTCGAACCGTCAGGACTTGTAACCGTTCCCCTGTAACTTTTATTCTCTCCGGCAAGAATCTTAAGCATGGTACTCTTTCCCGCACCGTTTTTCCCAACAAGGGCTATCTTATCTTTTTCGTTGATGATATAACTTATATTATCGAATAGAATCCTGTCTCCAAGTTCTACTTTCAACGCATCTACTATTAGCATTTTTATACCTTTTATTTTTTTCGAAGGGCAAAGGTATAAAAATTAACCAAAAGGTAAGAATCGACAGAGCCTACAGATGTTTTACCTCTACGGCAAGTCCGAATATTTTAACTAAAAGGTAACAAAGGTAACACTTATCCCGGCTTCTTCCATGTCTGCAATCTCTCTATGGCCTGCCTCATCACGGTGCCCAACTCAGGGTCGGTAGTCTCTATGATCCATGGCTTAGGTTCTTTTATTTCCTTATCCTCTTTTTCCTTCTTTTTACGGTCGTTGCGTTCAATAACAAACTTGATAGCCGCCATAACAGGAGCTACTTCTTTTTCTTTGATAATCTCTTTCTTAAGGATAGATACATTCGGGTTACTTGGGGACGGTTCATACTCTCTCTTTGTTTCTTTTATTCTATATCCTTCCAGCTTTTCCTTTAGTGACCTTCGTGCAAGTGCCACCAACATCTCCTCACATCTTTCTTTGGCTTCTTCGATAGCTTTCCTGAACTCAGGCTTGTTCTCATACCACTGATAGTATGTCTTACGGCTTATATCAAGCGATTCGCATATTTCCGTGATTGTGAACAGATCATTCTCGATCATGGTGACCATCCTATCTACCAGTTTTTCTGTGTACTTCATAATCTTTTTTCTTTTTATTGTTATTATCTGTTATTTATTATGTATTTCCGTTTTCTTGTAGGGGCGAATAAACATTCGCCCGATGTATAAATGCGCGCGAATATTTACTAATTCGGGCGAAAGATATTTCGCCCCTACATCCTATAGATAAATTCAGAAAAAAAAGATGAAAAACTTGTATTGGAATATCTTGTTGTTGGAGTAATGGAACAGATAAACCTACCTTTTTATAGACAATCACCAGCAATCAATCAATTTATAAATCAATAACTTACAGTTTGTGACTTGTATAGGCAATAAAAAATAATTATAAACTATAAATCTGGTTTCAAGATTAATAACTATATATTTGTAAAAAATAGAATATCTATCTTCATTTATTTGATAGATTGTGTTAATTTTGAAACATCATCAAAAAGATAAAACTATGAGCGAAGCAACTGAAAACAGAAATACTGTACATCAAGGCAAGAATATACGATTCTCAAGAGAGTTTAAAGGGCTATCCCAAGAAGAGTTAGCATTTAAGATAAATAAGCATCAAAGCGATATATCACGAATAGAAAATCAAATAAAAGTCGATGATGAAATTCTTGAACAAATTGCATTAGCTTTAGAAGTAAGTGCAGATTTTTTGAAAAAATTTGATTTTGAAGATGCTGCAAAAAATTATAATAATAATTCAAGCTATCTTATAAATGATGAGGCACATGATAATAAATTAGAACAAAACCAAATAGAAGTACAAGAAAATATATATTATCCTATAGAGGAGTTTAAAGAATTAACTGAAAAAACTATTAATTTGCAAAGAGGGCTATTGGAGAAAAACCATAAATTAGATAAAGAAAACGCTCTGCTAAAACAACAATTAGAATTATTGAAAAATAAGTGATAGTTACATATTTAGTGGTTTATCTGTTGTAACTATTTGATTATAAATGTTATTTCAGAAGGAAGTGCACTCCATACATATACGCATGACAGAATAATCATCCCTGTCAATCCTAATTCCATATATGGTGTTGACTCCTATATAATATAATAGAGGCTGCCTATCCGACAACCTCTATTTTATTTTCTATATGTTTATATTTAGCCTAATTTTCTGAAAGGCGGTTTTACAACCTCTGCCTTCAGGCTTTTTCCTCTTACGCTTATATATATAGAAGAACCCAGATTAGCGTATTCTGGTTTAACATACCCCATACCAATCCCGACCTTTAGAGTAGGGGACATGGTTCCCGATGTTACTTCTCCTATTTTCTCTCCACTTTCATTTACAATGTCATAACCATGGCGGGGGATACCTTTATCGATCATGCGGAACCCACACAATTTACGACTAATACCTTCTACTTTTTGCTTCTCTAGAATCTCACGCGCAGTAAAGTTTTTTCCATCCGCAAATTTAGTTATCCATCCCAAACCTGCTTCGATGGGGGTAGTTGTATCATCCAGATCGTTTCCATAAAGACAGAAACCCATTTCGAGCCGCAACGTATCACGCGCACCCAATCCTATTGGCTTTATCCCGAATTCTTCTCCTGCCTCAAATATCGCCTTCCAGATATCTTTGCCATATTGAGGATAAAAATATAACTCAAAACCTCCTGCGCCTGTATATCCGGTATTAGATATAATGATTTCGTCCAAACCAGAACCTTCAAAACTACCGATGGCAAAAGAATAATATGGAATCTTTTTCAGGTCAATCTTGGTTAACTTTTGGAGTGTTTCCAGTGCCTTGGGCCCTTGTATAGCCAATTGCGCCATGTTATCCGATGCATTTTCTAAATCTGCATGCTCATTATTATGTTCTGTAAACCATTTCCAGTCTTTTTCAATATTGGAAGCATTAACCACCAATAAATATTTTTCCGGTTCGTAATGATAAACAATTATATCATCCACAATTCCACCTTCGTCATTGATAATAGCCGAATATTGCGCTTTCCCGATTTCAAGGGTAGCGACATTATTACTTAATATTCGTTGCAAGAAGGGTAGGGCGCGTGAACCTTTCACCCAGATTTCTCCCATGTGCGAAACATCAAATACTCCTACCGAATTGCATACTGTCATATGCTCATCGATTATACCCGAATACTCGATCGGCATATTATATCCTGCAAACTCGTGCATTTTAGCACCTAATGCAATGTGAATGTCTGTAAATGGTGTCGTTTTCATTTTAGATTCCTTTGTTTATTGTTATGTTAAAAATGTATTTATACAATTTGATATAACAAAAATATACATTTTATCAATTATTACATCATGTTCCCTGCTTCTTGCATCGCACACTATGCAAATTTGACCTGTCATATGCTGATCCTCTGCCCGAAGATGCCACTCCTGACTGATATCCTCTGTACCATGCTTTATCGGGTGATTTAATTGAAGTACTGGTCCAAAAGAAGGAATGGGCTCCAAAGTATTGGGGAGTACCATTCCTGATAAAACCAACCAGTATAATATCAAAGCCCCGGATATTAGCTTTTCCATTTGTAACATTGGAACTTCCGGGAGTATTACATTCCGTCTTCATTGCTGTGCCCTGTTCTCCGTACCAGCTGGAGACAGTGCTCACTTTCCAATAACCTGTCGATGTATTAGTGTCATCCCATTCCGTAGGAGTAGTTACACTGCTATATTTCTGAGGGTTAAGGGATAACTCTTTTTCCAGGAGTCCCCAGTCGTAATCACTTGGAAGATACCATCCGTTAGGGCAGATTCCTTGTACTGTAATTGTAGGTTTCGCAGGCTGTCCTGCCGTAGCGTATTCAGCATCATATGTCCCGTTAGTAGCGGCTGTCCATGTATATAGTAGTCCAATGCCTGACGACTTATATTTATCATAAAAAACTTTGTCAGTTGCTCCTACTCCCGTATAACTAGCCTGATCTGTCGGATAATAATAGTATTTTGCAGTATTACTTATTGTTGGATTATAACTTGCTGTAATAGTACCGCTTTCTGATGAATCATATTCAGTTTCAGCCAGATTATCAATCATCCAAACACCTGCATCTCCAAATGAAGCTATGCGATATACATTTCCGCTCTTACCTTTTATTGTTGATTTATTTGTTTGTGTTGCGTCCCATTCTTCACCATTCCATACAAAAATGCCAATACCATCCCTTGTTTCGGTTAAACACCTGTTGATATTATAAACAGCTAATCCGATATGATCATCTTTATTACTATTATTCACGCCCGATATATCACCCACTGTTATATCTTTTTTATTGGTGAGTACAACCTGTGGCATTCTCAAGCCCTTTGTAGTAACAGTTCCCTGTGTTAGTTGCAACAAGGCTCCTGGGGCAGCTTTTTCATCAACCCCAATAGTTATCTGTGCGTGTGAGTATTGTGTAGATGTTGTGAAGAATAATATACAGATAATTATCTGCAAAAAATACTTAAGAGTCATTCTGATCAAGATAATTATATACTAAAAAATCATATTTACGCAAAGAACGTTTTTTATTATTATAAAATCAAATAATTAAACAATTGTTCTCCATTTTTATATAATAAATCAAAAGATGTTAGTCAATACCGGATCAACATGCCCCAGGCCTAATCCGCATTGTTCCGACGCGGCACGGCAGCCTCCGCGACAATTTTCCCATTTATTACAATCAGCACAATATTCCGGTACGATTTCATTCCATGAACTAACATATGGAGAATATAATATCTCATTGATATGTTGTTTATATATATTCCCGGCTATTACAGGCGAATGATTGCATACACGTATATTTCCGTTAATATCCATTGTTATTGGTTTATGCAATACATTATCGGAACAATGCCCAAACAGAATATTAGGATAATCTGAGGGATCAAGTAAACAGTCAGGAGAACATACATTTGATGAAATAACAATACCTGATTCTTCTGCTTTTTTATCTGCTACCTTAAAGGCATTCCTTAGTTGTGAATGATTTGCCGATACAGATACAGGATCAGCTACACCACAACCGCCAATGTTATACCGGTTCATCATTACCCGCCTTAGACCTAATGAACTGATAAAATCCAGAGTCTCTCCCAACACCTCAATATTGTATTTTGTAAGTACAATAACAGGAACAGGATAACCTCTCAGATTTTGTATGGCTAGTATCGAATTTAATGATTTTCGCCAACTTCCCTGCACTTGTGTTATATCATCATGGATGGTTTCATTTGCCGAGTGAATAGGAAATTCGAAAAGTGAAATTCCCATATCGATAAGCCTTCTATATTCTCCTTCAATACCCAAGAAGCCATTACTGATGATAGTTACAGCCTTACCCTCCATACGACAGAAAAGAGCTATTTCTGTTATTCGCTCTGCCATAAAAGGCTCTCCCCCCGTAAGGGTTACGTTCCGAACATCAGCTTGTGCGAAGAGATGTTCCAATACATGTATCGCCTTTTTGTATGAATTAAAGGGCTGATGATCAGCTCCCGGTATTTTCCATATATTGTAACAGTATCGACAAGCCAGATTGCATTTGTCTGTCAACTCGAAGGCGATATTTGGCAGTTGAAGTCTCATTTTTTTAATCTGAATTGGACAGGAATCGTTATTATAGTTTTTATTGCTTTACCATCATGCATGCCCGGTGTCCATTTCTCTGAAGAAGATAATACTCTGAGTGCTTCTGCATCTGCATCGGGGGATAGTTTGCTAAGAACTGCTTTATCTATAATGTTTCCTTTTTCGTCAATAGTGAAACTAAGGATAAGTTGTCCTTGAATCTTTTCTTTTTGCATACTTTTAGTATATAACACATTTTCCTCAATCCACTTATTAAATTTATCAAGATCACCAACTGGAGATACAGGAGGTTGTTCTACTTGATTGTAAAACAGTTTCGTCAATTTCGGACTTCTTGATTTAGATTCTACGACCATCACTTCATAGCACAAAACAGTTGCTACTTCTTCTAATATTATAGGCTTATTACTTTCTATTTCCGAAGCGTTCTTTTCCAAAGAAGAAAAACCGATATAAGAAAACACAAGAGTATCTGTAGGTTTCACTTTCAGAGTGAACTGTCCTTTCTCATCTGTTATAACGCCTCTATTTGTGCCCTTTATTAGGATAGATGCACCAAATAATGGCTCTGCTTTTTCATCTGTAACTACCCCTTTTACCTCTTGTTCTAATACGGCAGGGATAGGAGATATGCTTTTAAGTAATGATTTCTTTTTGGGTGACTCTGCCGTCTCTACTATATAACAACTAATAATGTCCCCAGACTCTTCCATGACAATTGAGGAATTGTCTTTTAATTTAGATACAGGAATATTCTGAGCAATAAATCCAATATAGGAAATAGACAATGTGTCATTTATAGTTGCTTTCAGACTGAATTTTCCATTTGAATCGGTTGTAGTAGCTTCTTCTTTACCCTTTAACCTAATATTTGCTCCGGGCAAAGGCTCATTATTTATATCTTTTATCGCGCCTTTAACTTTTATATTATCCAGAAGAGGTTGTTCTTTTATAGTAATTGTATCATAGCAAGTCATTTGAGTAACATCCGGTTCTATCGTAACGTCATAGCATACTATCTCTTTCTTCGACTTACAGGCTGATGAACTTACCAGACTAATAATAACCGTGCCTAAGAGCAATTTGTATTTCACAAAAAAAGATGCTCCATTTGTCTTATCCGATAAAAAAGAGAATAAGCGGAATAACAGTTTATATGATCTTAGTTTCACAGCTTAGATTTTTAAATAAAAAGGTAACACAATAACAAAGCTAATCAAAAAACTTCATTTTACATTGTGTTACCCATAGGCTTTCCCTTCTATGTTGGAAAATATATTTCGGCTATTTCTTCGCTACCAGTTCGGCTATCTTAACGATTACCTCCACTGCCTTTTCCATCGATTGCACTGGTACAAACTCGTAACGCCCATGAAAATTATGCCCACCAGCGAAGATATTCGGACAAGGCAATCCTTTGAATGAAAGCTGTGCTCCGTCTGTCCCTCCACGTATGGGTTTAACAATAGGCATTACTTCTACCATTTGCATCGCCTCGAAGGCAAGGTCTACAATATGCTTTACAGGTTCCACCTTTTCGCGCATATTATAATATTGATCCTTTATTTCTATTGTTGTACTACCTGGATATAATTTATTAATATGTTCAACTGTTTCCAGCATTTGCTTCTTGCGGTTTTCGAATTTCGGCCTGTCATGGTCTCTGATAATATAACCAATAGTGGCCGAATCTACCGTCCCGGAGATATTCGTTAAATGGAAAAAGCCCTCATATCCTGTGGTATGCTCCGGTCTTTCGCTTACAGGTAACAACGATACCAGCTTATTTGCTACAATAAGAGCGTTTATCATCTTATCCTTGGCATACCCCGGATGCACACTTCTCCCCTGTATATCTATCTTTACACCTGCCGCGTTAAAGTTCTCATATTCCAATTCACCTATAGACCCTCCGTCCATAGTATAGGCCCATTCGCACCCGAATTTCTCTACGTCGAAGTTGTGCGCGCCTTGTCCTATCTCTTCATCCGGATTGAAAGCAATCCTGATTTTTCCATGTTTTATTTCAGGATGGTCTTGCAAATATTTTATAGCTGTAATTATCTCAGCGATTCCGGCTTTATCATCTGCACCCAACAATGTATTGCCATCAGTCACTATCAAGTCCTGCCCTTTATAATCGAGCATTTCAGGAAAGTCTTTAGGCGATAAAACAACATCTTTGTTCAATTGAATATCTTCTCCATCATAATTCTTTTCTATACGTGGATTTACATTCTTTCCTGTCAGATCGGGGCTGGTATCCAAATGGGCAATAAATCCTATTGTAGGAACTTTCTTATCCGTATTGGCCGGAAGGGTAGCCATCAAATAGGCTTTATCATCCAAAGTAATATCTTCCAAGCCCATTTCGCGCAATTCTTTTTCCAATTCGCGCGCCAGTACCATTTGTCCCGGTGTACTAGGAGTTATACCTGTTTCTGTACTCGATTCAGTATCGAATTTTACATATTTGAGAAAATGATCAACTACTGTCATACTATTTCTATTTTTTCTTAATTTATTACTAACAACGCAACAGATTATAACTATCTGATAGCGAACTTCTTTTTTCCACAAAGGAGTTTCATACAAATGTAGTAAAATGAAATCAAAGGAAAAAATTGATTTCATGTTTTGTGTATATCAAAAAAATATCTACTTTTGTGCCGGGTAAGTCCTATACGGTCAGCTCCCGATTAATCCCCCAGGGTTTGATCGCAGCAAGGGCCGTCGGTTGTAGCGACGCGATATAGTAAGCTTACCCACCTGCCTCTTTAGCTCAGTTGGCCAGAGCACGTGATTTGTAATCTCGGGGTCGTTGGTTCGAATCCGACAAGAGGCTCAGAAAAGTAAAGACTGCTTATTAGTTAAGCGGTCTTTTTTGTTTTATAAGTTGTGGAAGACGGCTAGGGGCGAATCAACATTCGCCCGCGATTCGGATTATTTTATTAATTATATCTTTGTCAATAATTTATGCCTACTTGATAATTCTTTTGAGATAAAACGTCCTCTATTTGCGGGCGAATGTTTATTCGCCCCTACAGAAATTGCTCTTACTTTGCTCTGTAATTTTTCGGATTGATTTCCAACTTTTACTTACCTTTGCCGCGCAATAATTATACCTCTATCTCTATTAATAAACAAGAATATAATGAAAACTCTAATTTACTGCACTCTATCTGTATTAATAACCTTAATATCTTTCTCCTGTAATGGAAAAAACGAGGAGGTGAGTAATGAAACGACTGTTGATCTCTCCCTGAACGATTATGTAAATCCCTTCGTAGGGACAGCCGGATTTGGAAATGTATATCCCGGTTCGCAGATTCCGTTCGGCGGAATACAGATAAGCCCCGACACCGATAACGATTATTACGATGCCGCTTCGGGTTATAAGTACACACATCTTACTATCATGGGATTCAGTCTCACGCACTTGAGTGGAACAGGCATTCCTGACCTTGGAGATTTCCTTTTTGTACCGGCAACAGGCGAGAAAAAATTCATTGCCGGAACACATGATAATCCGGATGCTGGTTATCGCTCACGTTATAGCCACGACAGGGAATGGGCTTCTCCCAACTACTATGCAGTAGACTTGCTCGACTATGGTGTAAAGGCCGAGATGACCTCGGGTATTCGTTCGGGAATCCTGCGGTTTACATATCCTAAGACCGACAGCGCTTTTGTTCTTGTGGATATGGAACATTTCCTGGCAAGGCCGGGCGCAGAAAACGTATGGTCGCAGTTGCGAATAGAAAATGACAGTACTATTTGCGGTTCTAAATTGGTGAGTGCATGGGGCCCTGAACGTTATGTATATTTTGTAGCACAATTCTCAAAACCATTTGCCAAATCGGGAATGATGCAGGACGGTAAACCGGTGATATATAACACCCGGCGTTTTCGCAGCGACCGTGTAGGATACGGAAAGAATATTGTCGGATGGTTCGATTTCGATGTAAAAGAAGGGGAACAAATAGAAGTAAAAGTGGCTATTTCCTCTACCGGAACAGAAGGTGCATATAAAAACATTGAAGAACTGGAAAATAAGGATTTCGATATTCTGAAAAAAGAAGGAGAAATTTTATGGGCTAAAGAACTAGGAAAGTTTAAGGCAAAAGGTTCGAAAGATCAGTTGGAAACATTCTATACTTCTGTGTATCATGCCGCTCTTCATCCTTTCATTTACGAAGATAAGGACGGCGCATACCGGGGACAAGACACAAATATCCACTATGGAGAGAAAGATTTCACTAACTATACAGTCTTTTCCCTATGGGATACATACAGGGCACATCATCCGTTGCTGAACCTTGTCAACACCGACAGAAATGTGGATATGATAAAGTCGATGGTCGCTTATTATGAGCAAAGTGTGGAAAATATGCTGCCGATTTGGGCATTTTATGGAAATGAAACATGGTGTATGATCGGATATCATGCTGTCCCTGTTATTGCCGATGCTATTGTGAAGGATATAAAAGGTTTTGATTATGAAAAAGCCTATAAAGCGATGGTGACCACCGCTAAAAATCCGCATTACGACCGTTTGCCCGAATATATGGAGAAAGGGTGGGTGCCATACGACAGGGAACCTGAGTCAGTATCTAAAACCCTTGAATACGCCTATGACGATTATTGTATTGCTATGGCGGCAAAAAAACTTGGCAAGGAAGAAGATTACCAGTATTTCATCAACAGAGCTTTGTCTTATCAAAATCTCATCGATCCTGAGACAAAATTTATGCGTGGACGCGACTATGAAGGTAACTGGCGTACTCCGTTCGATGCGGTACAATATACAGGCCCCGGATCGGTGCATGGATGGGGAGATATTACCGAGGGATTTACTTATCAATATACTTGGTATACTCCACAAGATGTACAGGGATATATCAACGAAATGGGTGAAGACCTGTTTATCCAACGGCTCGATTCCATGTTCACCATGTATATACCAGATGATATTCCGGGAGCACACGATATATGGGGACGTATAGGTGCATACTGGCACGGGAATGAGCCCTGCCATCAGATTATATATCTTTTCAACTATGTGAAACAACCTTGGAAAGCTCAGGAAAAGATACATTTTGTTCTCGATGAATTTTACGGTAATACCCCTGATGCATTGAGTGGAAATGACGACTGCGGGCAAATGTCGGCATGGTATATCTTCAACTGTATGGGATTCTATCCAACCTGCCCTTCCAGCAATATCTATTCTATAGGTTCGCCGGGATTGGAAGCCGTAGAAATGAGTATGAGCAATGGAAAGAAAGTTTCCGTGACAACCGAAAACTTCAGTAAAGAGAACGTCTATATTCAGGAAATGTATCTCAACGGGCAATCCTATAATAAGACATATCTGACTTATGACGATATTAAGAATGGTGCTGATATTAAATTCGTCCTTGGAGATAAGCCGAATACATCATGGGGAACAGCCGACGATTCGGTAGCTCCATCTCTTTCCAAACCCGGAGAAACATTGAAATACAAGCAACCCTAATAATTCGTATTTTCCCCGAATACGAAAAGATGTCTCATACGGGGCATCTTTTTTTGTGTCCTGACATTTCATTAAACTCCAACAAATTAGATAAAAAGAGTATATTTGTAATCTTATATATTATAAAATAACCCTATCATACAATGAAAAACAAACACTTATTTAAATGTTTAGCTTTTAACTTTATTTGTATCAGTTTCTTATTTTTGTCTTGTAAAACCTCGTCCTCCGGCACGAATGCGGATGTCATTATTTACGGTGGTACTTCCGCGGCTATAATTGCTGCTGTAGAGATAGTCCAATCAGGAAAGTCCGTTATTATAGTCTCCCCTGATACGCATCTGGGAGGATTGTCGTCAAGTGGCCTCGGATTTACTGATACAGGCGATAAATCGACAATAGGAGGCCTTTCACGTGAGTTTTATCATCGGATATGGCAGCATTATAATGATTCTGCATCATGGAAGTGGCAAAAAAAATCCGAATATGGTAACAAAGGGCAGGGAACAGCAGCCATAGATGGCGAAAACCGGACAATGTGGATATTTGAACCACATGTCGCTGAAAAAGTATTTGAAGATTTTATCAGGGAAAATAATATAACAATCTATCGCAATGAATGGCTGGATAGAGAAAATGGAGTAGTGAAGAAAGACAAAAAGATCGTATCGATGAAAACTCTTTCAGGAAAGACATTCAGTGGAAAGATGTTTATTGATGCTACTTACGAAGGCGATCTAATGGCTACCGCAGGTGTCTCATACCATGTTGGCCGGGAAGCATGCTCAGAATATAATGAGCAATGGAATGGCGTACAGGCTTTTGTATATCATCATGGTCATTATTTCAAAGATAATATTGATCCTTATCGTATTCCTGGTAAACCGGAAAGTGGATTGCTATATGGTATATCTTCTGAAAAAATCGAGTCTAGTTGCTCAGGTGACGATAAAATTCAGGCATACTGTTTTCGTATGTGTATGAGTAATCATCCCGAAAATAGAACTCCTTTCCCTAAACCAGACAATTATGATCCGGCTAATTATGAACTGTTAGCCCGTGTATTCGATGCTGGCTGGCACGAATGGTTCGCTAAATTTGATATAATACCCAACCGTAAGACGGATACAAATAACCATGGCCCTTTCAGCAGTGATTTTATAGGTATGAACTATGATTATCCCAAAGCTTCGTATGAAAGAAGAAAGCAAATCATCAAAGAACACGAAGATTACCAGAAAGGATTACTCTATTTCGTGGCTAATGATGTGCGTGTACCTCAGGAAGTTAGGAACAGGATGAATGATTGGGGACTGGCAAAGGATGAATTCAAGGATAATGGGAACTGGCCTTATCAATTATATATACGAGAGGCACGCCGCATGCTGGGATTTCATGTAATGACCGAGAATGAGGTTTTAGGCAAAAAAGAGGTTCCAAACCCGGTAGGCATGGGATCTTATACACTCGATTCACATAATGTGCAACGCTTTGTTACCGATGAAGGATATGTACAGAACGAAGGAGATATAGGTGTTCACACTAAATCGCCTTATTCTATATCGTATGGTTCCCTTGTTCCACAAAAAGAGGAGTGTACTAATTTACTTGTCCCTGTTTGTGTTTCATCTTCCCATATTGCTTTCGGCTCTATACGTATGGAACCTGTGTTTATGATATTGGGACAATCCGCTGCGTTAGCGGCAATTATAGCCATTGATAACAATCAACCTATACAAGATATTTCGTATGATAAGCTTGTAGAGTCAATGAATAGTAGGAAACAGATATATAAAAAGGAATAAAAAGAACTTATTATTAATCAGATAAAAATAATATTTAGTGATTAACATCAAATAAAGTACCTATTTAATGTTAAAAAAAGAATTATCTTAAATGATATGTTCAAACGTATGAACAAATAAATATATATTTGTATTCAATCGTATTATCTAAAATGAAATATAACTTTTAAAAATATCAAAAAAAATGAAAAACACAGTATTGCTAATAACCATAATAGCGTTTATATTAAATGCCTGTGGTTCATCCGAGAAAAAGATCGATCCTGAATTAGCACAAAAGATCCAAGCCGATGAGAGAGTAAAGGAAGTAAAGCAAAAGGCTGAAGACCTGATACGTACAGGACTTACAGCCGGAGATGGTTATGTAGAAGTCTGGATTCGTGACCTGAATACATTTATTGAAACAGCTTGTACAGTAAGTGATAGTCAGAAGGTGAGAGAAGCACTGCTCACATTCTTTATGTTTCAGGGAAAAGACGGTAATATCCCGGACGGGTATACAACTCTCAATACATCTTCGGTACCGTACAATTTCATTAAATCTGATTTGGCTCCACAATTCATAGCTCATAAGAATACAGTGGAAACAGACCAGGAATCGTCCCTTATCCAATCTGTGAGGAAATATATCAGCGTAACAAAGGACAAGAGCATTCTTGATGAAAAGATTGACAATATTTCTGTAAAAGATCGTTTGGTAATGGCAATGAATTTTTTATTAAGTGACAGATATAACGAAAAATACGGGCTACTATGGGGAGCCACAACATCCGATTGGGGCGATGTACAGCCGGAACATAACTGGGGTGTAGAACTCGATAGTTTGTCCCATTTAGCTATTGATATATATGATAATGCGATGTTTGTGGTTGCTATAAATGACTTCTTAAGCCTGACTGATAATAAAGAAGAGATTAAACATTGGGAAAAAGTAAGAGAAGATATAAAAACCAATGTACGTAAATATCTATGGGATAGCGAAAGGCAAAAATTCCGTCCACATATCTATCTCGAACAAGGCTCTCCGTTTCCTGCTGACTTTGATGAAGACGCAATACATTATCATGGCGGTACAGCTATTGCCATAGAAGCAGATATGCTGACCAAAGACGAGATTCTGATCGTATATAACCAAATGCAGAAAAATGTAAAAGCCGCCAATGCGCAAACTATTGGCCTCACCGTTTATCCCCCTTATCCTAACGGTTTCTTTAAGAATCAGGGAATGGGAGAGTATAACTATCAAAATGGAGGAGATTGGACATGGTTTGGAGGACGTATGGTGCAGCAACTGATCAGAAATGGTTATTATAACGAAGCTTACGAAGCTATCCAACCTATGCTCGACAGGGTAATTCAACATAATGGCTTCTTTGAATTCTGGACGCCATCGGGTGAACCTAAAGGCTCCAGCAAATTCAGAGGATCGGCTGGTGTATTATGGAAAGCTATTATGATGTTTGATGAAGAAATAAAAGACAAATAGGATTTTGATAAATGAAGAAAGCAGACTAGTAATAGTCTGCTTTTATTTTTCATAAACGATGAGTTTGGAGTATTAATTTTTTCAAAGACTTATTTTCTATATTAGAATTGTGTATTAAATCCTACAAAAGTTTGAAAACGGCTTCCTCCCGTTCCTTTGGCATATACCGAAAATTGCGGCTCGGCAAAGATATTGAACACCACATTATTCACTTTAATTACCTTACCGATACCTAATCCAACCGGAATGTTGTAGACATTATTCTCCAAATCGAACGACCAGATACCGGTACTGCGCAAATAAGTGCCGCCACCTATTTGCCATGTGCCGAAGAGTTGTGCTGTAAGTAAATTTACATGAGCGCGATCTTCATCTCCCGCGAAATCGGCTTGCCATTGCAGCAAAGTACCGTATTGTATTATGTGGTTATTGGCAAAAAAAGCCATTGCTGACAAACCAGCCTGCCATTTGCCTTGCCCGAACATATCTTTGGTAGCTGTCGGAGCAGCCATCAAAGGACCTACGCCGATTTTATTGCCCCCAAATTCCCAGGTGTAGATCGCAAAAAGGCTGAAATCGCCAAGGCCTGATTCGGCAGGACTATCACTTTGTGCAACGGTTACGACCGGTAGCGTTCCACGAACCAGAAATTTCCCGATTGGTTGGGCATAACGGAACATCAATTGGTTTGAGAACATATCTGGTTCGCCATAAATACTTGGTATAATGTAATTGTGTAAATTAAACGCTTTAGTGTTCGCCATCGGGTCGTTGGCTTTTTTCAGCATTTCGGCGTCCAATGCGCCTTGTGGTTGTTGTGCCCATAATCCTAACGCTCCGGTTAAGAAAAAGGCTGTAATAATTAATTTCTTCATTTCTATTTATTATTGAAACATTATATGATTGTATTTAAGATAATAATGTAGCTTTCCCATTCAATAACATTTTTTCTCTTACTTAAGTTCAAATAATAAGCTAAAAATAATTTCATTATGATGTTTGAAGAAGAAATAAAAGACAAATAGGATTTTGATAAATGAAGAAAGCAGACTAGTACAAGTCTGCTTTTATTTTTCATAAACGATGAGTTTGGAGTATTATAAT
>JAITVH010000171.1 GCA_031285905.1 Prevotella sp. | reverse complement strand
CAAGTGAAAGATTAAAAAATCCCTTTCAAACTCCCTCTCTTCAGAGGCAAAGCGGGTGCAAAAGTAAAAACTATATCAACATAAAACAAATTATTAGAAAGGTTTTTTCAAAGTTTTTTTGAAATAAAAATTAAGAACCTCACAAACAATATGTTATTAAATATGAAAAAAATGAATTAAAACTCGATTCCAAGTCTTAATCCAAATCCTCGTTGTCTTTCCCTTATAGCAACTCTGGTAATGGGACTGGTATTTTGCCATTCATAGTATTTCACATTTTGTGCGCAATATGTAGCACTCAGATTAATAGCAAATCCTCCTTTTTTTGAAAAACTGACTCCTGCCGAAGCATTAAAGTAAAAACCTTTGCCTTCAGCAACCGAATATCCTGTTTTGATATCAATAAAAGGGGTGGTAAATTCGTCCAGTAAATTCATCCGTCCATTAATAAAAACAGGTAATGAGTGATCTTTATCATTCATAGAAAGATATCCACCTGTACCAGCCCCAACATAAAATATAGGATTGAACTGAAATCCATGAGAGGTGAGAAACTCCATCTTATTATTCTTAGTAGGACCTACCCCTACAACATATCCATATTCAATGAATCCACGATATCCTTTTATCTGGCGATACCACCCTCTATGCTTTCTTCTGGTTTTAGGCGCTTTCGCTAATTCTGAAGGGTCCATCGGCGCTGCCAGCATCTCGCCTTCGGATACAGGTGAAACTGGTAACGACAGGGGCTGATTGATAGCTTTAGTATCTGGTACAGTTACCGGTTGCATTGATATCGGCTGTGGCGATTTTTCAGGTAATAAATCAAATGGTGTATCTGTAACCGGAGTATTGGCCTGGCCTACGTTTTGGGGAGTGAGGGGTAACTTTTTTCCTCCTTCCAATTGTCCATCTATCGCTTTTGGATGATTTTTGCCTAAAGCAATTTTACGAATATCAGTACGCTGATAGTGTTGTGTTTTCTTTATCCGGCTAATACTATCCGTAACGTCAATACTTATCACTCCCAGATCTTGTTTTATGACAACACCCTTGATTGTTTTCCCGTTTTTGAGATATAGAGTATCCCTATTTATCTTTTGCCCTGAATCTTGTGCGGTTAAAAGAACACAGTAAAAGAAAAAGGTAACCAGTAAAATAAATGTCTTGCACATTATCTTAATATCATTTTCTTGTAAAAATAAACGTTTTCGAAAGAATATACAATATAAAAGTTATAATATAACTCTTTAAATAATGATATGATATCATATCCTCTTTTTCATCTTTTTTTTCTGAATTTATCTATATGTTGTAGGGGCAGGTCTTGTGCCTGCCAGTTCGCAACAATCGGGCAACCACAAGGGATTGCCCCTACAGGAAAACAATAACAGATAAAAACAATTTAACAAAAGAAAAAAAATTATGAAGTACACAGAAAAACTGGTAAAGACAATGATCAATATGATTGAAACAGATCTGTTCACAATCGCGGAAATATGCGAATCGCTGGACATAAGCCGTAAGACATACTATCAGTGGTATGAAAACAAGCCCGAATTCAGGAAAGCTATCGAAGAAGCGAAAGAAAGATGTGAGGAGATGTTGGTGGCACTTGCCCGAAGGTCACTAAAGGAAAAGCTGGAAGGATATAGAATAAAAGAAACAAAGAGAGAGTATGAACCCTCTCCAAGTAACCCGAATGTATCTATCCTCAAGAAAGAGATTATTAAAGAAAAGGAAGTAGCTCCTGTTATGGCAGCTATTAAGTTTGTTATCGAGCGCAATGACCGTAAAAAGAAAGAGAAAGAGGATAAGGAAATAAAAGAATCTAAGCCATGGATTATAGAGACTACCGATCCTGAGCTGGGCACTGTGATGAGACAGGCTATCGAAAGATTGCAGACATGGAAAAAGCCAGGATAAAAATAAAAAATGAAAAATGAAAAATTATGAATTACCTGTCCGCCCCAGCTAAGGCTTCTCGATAGATGAGGCTGTCAAGTTCTCAATTGCCCTGCCTTTTAAGGCAGGGGTACAAGTAGTGCAAGAAAAAGACTTTAGTCGAAAAATTGTTTGGCTAAAGCCATTTTCATCTGCTAATGCTAATCCTCCGCTTAAAAGCGGAGGCAATTGAAATGCAGAACTTAACAGCCTTGCTCGCGCAGGCTTCCAGCTTGTGTGCATTGTGGACACGAACGGGACGTCCGCGCCAGCTAGGGGTTCTCTTGCTGAGGAAGGAAACATCTCGTTTAGAGTAAGGAGATCCTTCCTATCGTCAGGATGACAGAGAGTGTAATGTAGTCAATGACAGAGAGAAAATAAAAAAAGCTAAGAGCTAACGGCTATCAGCTAATAGCCAAAAGTATTACCTTTGTCACCTTTTAGTTAAAAAATAAAGTCAAGTCTGAATAAAATTTAGAAGTCAATAATATAGAAACTGGTAAAATAAGTAAAAATTCTTAATTCGTAACATCTTCTATATTTCATTATAATTAATATCTTTGCTTCATAATATACTATATGCATAAAAACGTTACTTATTACATGAAAACTACTTATTTATCTAGTCTTATATTATTAATTATATTCTCTTTCACTTTACTATCTTGTAAAGATAAGAAACCACACTTTGCAGTAGAAGGGAAAATAAGTGGTGCTGATAATGAAATGCTCTATCTTGAAAGACGGTCACTCTCTAATATTGAGATCATTGATTCAGTAAAACTGGATTCAGACGGAGCTTTCAAGTTTGAAGAACCGAGTATAGGGTATGCCGAGTTTTATCTGTTAAAGTTAAATAATCAGGCTATCAATCTGGCCATAGACTCAACCGAGAACCTTATCGTAAACGCGTCAAAGGAAGCCTTCGCTACTGATTATGCAATAGAAGGTTCTGAAAGTTCTATGAAAATAAAAGAGATTGTACTTGCTCAAAATAAACTTAGCCGCAGCCTTAATGAACTGAAGAAAAAATATGACAGTAAGGAACTATCGCAGGAACAATATATAGCAGCCGTACAAGAGGGGGTGAACGAGTATAAAAACAAAGCTAAAGAAATCGTTTATTCTGACTACAAGAGCCTGGCTGCGTATTTCGCTGTGTTCCAGAAAGTAGATGACTACCTTATTTTCGATCCGTATGACAGGAAAGACCTGAATTTGTTTCAGGGAATAGCTACCGTGTGGGATCAGCAGATGTCAAATTCGCCGAGGGCAGAGCAATTAAAAAACTTTACATTGCAAACACTTGCAGAGATACGCCAAATGCAAAATCAGGAGGAGACCATCAAAAAACTGGAAACGACTGAACCTACTGATTATGCGGTTCATTATGATATTTCGCTGCCAAATCTGAAGAATGAAAAAATAAGACTTTCTTCATTTAAAGGTAAGGTGGTTATACTCGATTTTACAATGTACCAGGCAGATTTTTCTCCTGCACATAATATGGCGATCAACAGTGTCTATGAAAAGAACAAAGACAAAGTTGAAGTATACCAGGTTTCATTCGACAGAGATAAGCATGCATGGCAAAACAGCGTTGTAAATTTACCTTGGATATGTGTCAGAGACGAGAGGTCTGTGAGTTCAGAATTACTTCAAAAATATAATCTGTCAGAATTCCCGACAACATTCTTAATCAATAAAAATGGAGAAATAGTCAAAAGACTTTCATCAAAGGATGATTTGCAGGGAGAGATACAAAAATTGTTGTAAAAAGTATCTTAAAATATTTTGAAAGTATAAAAAATATATCTTATCTTTGTGTTTAACAGATCATGAAGAGAAAAGGAGTTCTGGCCTATACGGCAAGGATTCTTTTTCTTTTTGTTCTTAAAAAAAATACAAAAAAACATAGTCACTAACTAATTTTATTCTTGAATTGCCATGGCTATCACGTACATGACCGAAGATGGTTATAAAAAACTAAAAGAAGAAATCACTGTCCTTGAAAGTGAGAGGCCTGTTATATCGAAACAAATAGCAGAGGCCCGCGATAAGGGTGATTTATCAGAAAATGCAGAGTATGATGCTGCAAAGGAAGCACAGGGCTTACTGGAAGCCAAAATAGCTCAATTGAAAAATCTATTGGCTAATGCCCGGTTGATTAATGAGGATCTGATAGGAACAGATGTTGTACAAATATTGAACAAAGTCACTATCCGTAATACTAAAAATAATCAGGAAATGACCTATACCCTGGTTGCTGAAAGCGAAGCTAATCTGAAAAAACAGAAGATCGCTATAAATACCCCTATAGCACAAGGCCTTATGGGGAAAAAAGTGGGAGATATCGCCGAGATAAAAGTACCATCGGGTATGATAAGTTTTGAAATCGTAAATATCACGATTTAAGATGGCTAGCATTTTCAGTAAGATAATAGCAGGAGATATTCCATCATATAAGATCGCGGAAGACGAGAAGTTCTACGCTTTTCTGGATATTAGTCCAATGGCTAAAGGACATACTCTGGTCGTTCCAAAACAGGAAACAGACTATATCTTCGATCTGGACGATACACTATTATCTGAGATGTCAGTCTTTACCAAAAGAGTAGCCAAAGCTATCCAACAAGCAATACCATGCCAGCGCGTTGGTGCTATGGTCATCGGCATGGAAGTACCCCATGCACATATACATCTGATCCCCATCAGTAAGGAATCGGATATGTCTCTGTCAAATCCGAGACTGAAATTAGAAAAGAGTGAGTTTGAAGAAATTGCTCAAAAGATACGGGAACAATTCTGATACTATCATATCAATAAAATTAGGAAGGGTATTCAAATAAGATATGGATATCCTTCCTTGCTTTTTCAAAGGTTTTAGCTATTTTTGCAATATTACATGCCCATTAAGATAACATTCTTCTAAAACTAAGCCTATGAAAAAAACAATCTTATTATCTTCTTTATTAACACTGTTTTGCCTTAACCTATTGTCGCAGGACTATTATGAAAGCTACCGGAAAGGCTGGATGGAAAAAGCCGAGCAGAACAAGCCGAAACTCATTTACTCTGAGAAGAAGCCAAAGCAAATAGTGAACATCATCCCCAACGAGAACGCCTATCAGGGCTGGGAAGCACAAACCGTTAGTCCTATAGACCAGTTCTTTAATCAGCCTTTCAAAAATAAGAAAGAGATTATCCTCGATTTCGGAGAGCATATAACAGGCTATTTCAGCTTTTCGGTGAATACCATCTCCGTATCGGCAGATGGGCCTCTGAGATTCAAGTTCACATTTGGAGAAGTGCCATCCGAATTGATGACTCCGTTTGATAGTTACAAAGAGGGTATTAGCCGGGCATGGTTACAAGACGAGATTGTAACGGTGATGCATGTGCCCTCTACTATTATCATTCCTCGCCGCCTTGCTTTCAGGTATGTAAAAATCGAGTTATTAGCCAGTTCAACCTATTACGATTTCTGCTTCACTGATATGGTATGTAAGGCTCAAACCTCTGCCAGAAATACACCGGAAAGACTTCCGGCTTCTACAGATCCAATGATCCGAAAGATAGAGGAAGTCAGCCTTAATACATTGAAAGAGTGTATGCAGACTGTATATGAGGATGGCCCCAAAAGAGATCAACGGCTATGGATAGGCGATCTATACCTGGAATCGATGGGTAATAACTACTCTTTCAAACAGTATGATATCACCAAACGGTGTTTCTATTTACTTGCGGGATTGAGTGATCCCAATGGCTATCTTGTAGCTACTGTGATTGAAAATCCTATACCTCGCCCCCAGGACAAGCAATTCCTTTATGAATATGCCCTACTATATAATGCGACAATGAAGGATTATGTAATAGCGACAGGAGATAAGGAAACTGCCCTCGATCTGTGGCCTGTAATGAAAAAGCAACTGGAGATTGTAAAGAACTATCTGTTGCCTGATGGGTCGATGGACTTTGATAAAGCCAGCCGGGAATGGTGGATATTCTTTGATTGGAAAGATGGGTTATATAAAGAGGTGGCATTTAGCGGAGTCTCCATATTTGCCTTTAAAGAGACATATGAGCTGGCAAAATTGATAGGCAAAGAAGATGAAGTATCGGAGCTTCCGGCACTCATCAAGAAGATGACCAAAGCGGCTCACAAGAATTTTTACGATAAGAAGACAGGCTTGTTCGTAGGGGCAAAGGACAAGCAAATATCCTATGCTTCTCAAATATGGATGGTACTTAGCCAAGTTGCATCCAAAGCAGAAGGCAAACGTGCATTGGAAGCACTGGAGACTAGTGAGAATGTATGCCATCCGGGTACTCCATATCTATATCACTACTATATACAAGCTTTGGTTGATTGCGGACTGAATGAGAAAGCCAAAGAGAAACTAATCAGTTATTGGGGTGGAATGATAGAGAAAGGAGCCGATACATTCTGGGAAGCGTACGATCCTAATAATGACTATATCTCCCCATACAACTTTCATCCAATGAACAGTTATTGCCATGCTTGGAGTTGTACACCTGTTTACTTTATAAGGAAGTACCCTGAGATATTCCAATAATAACTATCTATATATCAAATGAAAAGAGGATTCAAGCAACTTGAATCCTCTTTTTCAGTATATATCTCTTATTCCTCTGTCTCTGTTGTTGTTTCCGTTGCTGTAGCCTCTTCACCTTCAAGCTTCTTGATCTGCTCTTCGGCTTTCTTCTTCAGATTATCAGCTTGCTTCTTTGCTTCGTCTACCAATTTGTTCCCGGCGGCTTTGGCAGCAGCTTTAGCTATAGGATTACTACCTGCTTTATCTACCAAAGCTTTAGATTGCTTCTCGGCCTCGCTTACCAATTTATTGGCAGCACTTTCAGACTCAGTCCTAAGTTTCTCTATCTGCTTCGTTTTCTCTTCCGATACTTTTGATGAAACATCAGTTCCCTTATCGATTCCCAGTAAATCACTGACAATAGAAGATGCTGCATCGCTTATCAAAGCTTTTGTATCCACACCAATCTTTGGACTGGAGAATGTTCCGCCAATAGTTATAGGTACATTATTGATAATATTGTTTGATAGGGATTTAGGTAGTGTAACTGTTCCTTTATAGTTGATTGTTTGATCCAGACCTGTAGACCCCTCTAATTTAAGTGCGCCTCCGCTTCCTATATTCACATTGAACGGACTGGTAGTAATCCGGCCATCCTGAACTGTAAATGGCAGATTCAGGTCTTTAGGAGATATCGTTTTCAATGCATCCGTCTTCAGAGCTGATGAAAGAGCGGTTAATGCAGCTACATTTTCAACTTTCACATCACTGGTTTGTAAAGCACCACTACCCGAAAGACCAGCTAAAGTCTCTAATATAGATTGCCCCAATGAAGTATTGAATTTCAGATTCATAGAATATGTACCAATCAGGTTCTCAAATATAGGAGCAAATTTCTGGATAGATTCCACAGACTTAAATGTCTCTGCAAAAGAAACCTTTGACAAAGCAAGGTCAAAATTCACTTTAGGTTTCTTTGGATCCGATGTATCGTATGATCCGTTTATTTTACATGAACCACCCAAGGCATTAGCACCTACATCATGAAGGGTAAGAACTCCATTCCTAACTGACATATTACCTGCCATATTAGTTATATTGATATTACTATAAATAACCTGGTTGAGTGCAGCATTCAGGGTAAAGTCAATGTTTTTAGGGATAATAATATCTTCTGTAGATGCAGACACTGTATCCGTTTCGGCTGTAGTCTCATCACCAATAAAATCATTTGCATTCAGGTAATTAGACTTGATATTCAATTGCCCCTTCAACGTCTGATCTTTCAAGGCATAAGCAATAAAGTTCTCCAATCGCCCATTAGCAGATATATCATTCTTCCCGATCTTAACATCCAATGAAGGCAGATTCACATAGCGGGGCGTAAATTCCAATGCTGCATTATTGATCAATACTTCCGGCATATCCGCCCCTTTATAAACCATATCGTTCACTTTCAGGTTACCGGATGCATTCACACTCTCATATTGTTCCTTTTCAATCGCCGACATCCTTGTTGCAACATTCAGGTCTGCCGTGATTTTACCATTCAGTTCTGTCCCTTGTTCCAATGGATAAACATCTTTCACCATCCCCAGATCAATAGTGCCCTTAGCATATGCTTTCAGGTTAGGATCGCTCATAGGAGTAGTAATATTCAGATTTCCGCTAAAAGGATTTCCTCCCAGATTAAAGCTGAACTTACTTATATTCACAACAGTATTATCCAGAGAACCTCCTTTGCTATTAACTGCAATATCCACATTGATATCGCTCACAGCTTTTGGTAAGGATGGATATTGGAACATAGCATTACTAATCAACATTTTAACATCGAATGCCGGATAAGTATCTCCCTGCATCAAACCTTTTACATACGCATCCAATGAAGCTGTACCCGATGTTTTTATGTCCTTAAAATCAGCAGTATACATAGCCGGAACCAAAGAGAGTATTTCTTTGAACTGAGTATCGGGAGCATTTAGCTTAAGGTCAAAATCCATACCTTCATAATCTTCTCCCACCATTGCAAAAGTACCATCAATGGAAGCTTTCAGAGCATTTATCTCCAGACTGCTCTGTTCAAATACAAACTTCATATTATCCAGATCAGCATTGATCGAAGCATTAGCTGTTGCTTTTACATTATTCAGATATGGAATCCCATCCATTATAAATGACAGCTCATCAATCACAGACTGTATCTTCAGGGTAGTCTCGCTCGCCGAAAAGTCTCCTGAGATTTCCCCGTTCCATTTTTTCAATACAGCCTTCATTTTAGTAGAGTCATCCTGATAGATTATATTACAATCAATAATTGAGATATTTTTTAGGCTGAGATTAAATGGTGTACTAGCCTCTTCTGTCTCAGCAACAACCTCAGTCGAGTCTGATTTCATAATATCCCAGTTAGCCCGTCCATCAGCAAGCATATGTGCGAAAACCGACGCTCTGTCCAATTCAATTTTGGAGATGTCGTAATTATTTCCAAACAAGCTAAACAAATCGATAGTCACACTTGCAGCTTTTGCCTGTAACAAGGTATCAGTTGCAAA
>JAITVH010000150.1 GCA_031285905.1 Prevotella sp. | reverse complement strand
TTCTGATGTACTCTTACTACTCTACATATAACGTTCCCATCTCGTTGCAACATACCTAATACAGGCGTTTTATCTTTGAAACTTCGACCTTGTGAATTCTTTACTTTTTTATCCCAATGCCTATTTTTATTCTTGCCACCAACAAATGTTTCATCAAGTTCAACTTCTCCTTTTACTTTACCTTGATTTTTAAATATCAAAGTATTCCTTATTCTTTGCAACATATACCATGCTGTTGTCTGAGTAACTTTTATATCTCTTGCCAATTGACATGAAGATATTCCTTTCTTATTAGATAGTACAAGCCATATTGCGGCATACCACTTACGTAACGAAACTCTTGATCCACTAAACATTGTTTTTGCTTTGACGTTAAAGTTATTTCCTGTATTTTTGCATCTGTATCTGTTATTTGAAATTTTGTAAACTTTCGATGTTGAATCAAACGGTGATATAACACCATCTTTCCAGCGTAGTTGTTCTAAATAATCAATACATGACTGTTCAGTTGGAAATGCTTCCATAAGTTCATACAGCGAGTTAAAAGTTTTAAAATTCATAATCGTTCTTTTGTTTTGTTAATATTAATTCTAAACATCACATAAATTTTAATGTGACCCAACGATTATAATCAAGATATACACCAATGCTGAAAATCAGCATTTTGGCTCTGACGCTCCGTCAGAGCGCTCTGAAAATTCGACCGAAAATCTTATAAAACCAGCCTTTTGTCAGAGCCTTTTTTAACTTTCATTAAGTAATAGATAAATTACCTATATTTAATCTGACCTGTGGTCAGCAACGATGTAATTGCCATAATTTATTTATTATGTATGTATTCATGCTATTTTATAAAAAATCAAATTATGAAAAAATCAATTCTTTTTTTTATCTCGACATTCTTTTTTATTAGTGTTTTTTCTCAAAAATCAGAACCGATTTTTGATATTAAAGGTATAACAGAAGAAAAAGACAATGGTAAAGCAGTACGATTACTTAAGGCAGATAAAATAGTCGGATACGGATATCAGACGATTGATTCTACCGTTGTTAACGATAATTCATTTCATTTTACAGGCAAGGAAAATATTGATGGTTTTGCCTATATAACTGTAGGGGATCAACAAAATTCTCAAGACAAAATATCTCTGTTTTTAGAAAAAGGGCAAATAAATGTTTTAGTTGATTCGAATTTTAGGGGTTCATCACATATAAGTGGTACAGTTTTGAATGATAGCCTCCAAAAATTCTTTAACGACCAGACGATGTATGTAATAGAGATAAATAGAAGGCTGAATGATAACGATGGCGGAAATCATACCTCTGAAGGATTATCTATAAAAAAAGGCTCTGAATTGGCACGAATAATGAGTAATTACGAGCTTTTTTTATATAATTATCAGAAAGAACATATTAATGATCCTATAGGCAAATACATGTTTCTTGACAATTATGGAGGTAATTATTTACTTCTCAACCTAGTAAAAGACAGCATGTTTTATGAAATATACAATGCAGCAGATGAAGATATACGTAACAATCCGATTATTGCAAAACGGAAAGAAAAATTAGATACATCTATAAAAAATAGAAAAATAAGAGAAACTCTTGTCGGCAAAAAGTATATTGACTGTGAATTAAAAATGTTGAATGGTGTAAAGAAAAAACTCTCCGACTACATAGGTAAATCTGATTATCTCTATATCGACTTTTGTGCTTCATGGTGTGGCCCGTGTATCAGAGAAATGCCAAAATTAAAAGAAATTTATGAAAGGTTGGGCGAAAACAAGCTCACAATTCTCGGCATATCTATGGATCACGAGTCTAAAGACTGGGAAAATAGTATAAAGCGAATAAATGTACCATGGGATCAACTTAGCGAGCTTGCGGGAATATCCCAATCTGCCATTGCTAAATCCTATTTAGTAGAAGTTTTGCCAGCAGGTGTGTTGATTGATAGAAATGGGGCAATTGTTGAAATAGGGTTATCAGGTACTTCGTTAGAGTCGATAATAGAACAATTGGATAAAGCTGTTAAATAACAAAAACAACTTTTATTGTTTATTAAAAATGCGAACAATATAAGTTTTATAAATCAATGCAGTATAATCTTAATTTTTTAGAATTATGAAGAAGATGCATAAACAACAAAAGTAAGAATTATCGTTAATTCTTACTTTCATGTATGACTTAAATTTCGTTATCCCCTTATTTATTTAGGATATTCGTCCGAAACAGTTAGTTTTGCTCTACCTTTTGCTCTACGTGAAGCTAATACTCTGCGACCGTTTGCAGTAGCCATTCTTGAGCGAAAACCATGTTTGTTTTTTCTCTTTCTGTTTGATGTTTGAAAAGTTCTTTTCATCGCTATATATGTTTTCTGTGATTATTCTTGTTCAGTTTCGGGTTGCAAAAATAGGATGTTTATTTAATATAAGCAAGAATATTAACGATTTATTTTTTCAAATCGAACAAAACTATATCCATATTTATGCTTCTCATCAGGCTTATTATCTTCTCTCCATACTTCTTTCCATACCTTGGTGTCTATAGTTGGGAAATATGTATCTGCATCATTGAATATGTGATGGATACAGGTCAGATATAATTCATCAGCTATATTAATTGTCTCCTTGTAGATAGTTCCTCCACCAATGAAGAATATCTTTTCCTCATCTCTGCATAATTCGATAGCCTCCTCTATAGAAGATACCATCTCACAGTTTTCAAATTGAAGACCTATGTTTTTGGTAATGACTATATTCCGTCGATTTGGTAAAGCGCCTTTAGGTAGCGACTCAAAGGTTTTCCGCCCCATAATTACAGGATACCCTTGAGTTACCGCCTTAAAGTACTTCAAATCGTTAGGCAGATGGGTAAGTAGATTCCCATTCATGCCTATCGCATTATTCTCATCTGTTGCTACAATAATTGCTTTTTTGGTCATTTAAGTTATAAATTATTGTTGTAAAAACTTTTCTCTGGTATAATTACGATTCTGATATATTACAGAATAAGAGTAAAAAACTTTTTTATTTACTATGATCCAACTATTTTTTTTCAAAGCCCACCGGAATCTTCAAAATATCTGAATCGTACATATTTATATATAGTATTATAGGCTCATCGAGTCCCTTATGTGCGATTTCATATTTATCCAAAAGACCTCCATTATCAAACATTCCATTTTTTGTTTTGAATGCACAACAACTACCTAAACGCTTGTAAGTAATAGGTTCCCCATTAGGCCCTGTAAGCGCATTCAAAAAGCGTCTTTCATTGAGTGGCCCACTACCTCCCTGGCTTCCCACCATGATAGGATTTTCTTGGGTATAGCCATAAGTTGCATCTTTGCTGTATTCATTTACAACAAACGTATTATCATTTAATAATGTTTGCTCTATATTCGGACTGCCATAAGTCCCATATTTCAAGGAACCGCAAGAGGCACAAAACAATACAATGAGGATAGACAAAATAAAAAAAATCGCTTTCATAATAAAAGAATTTAAAGGTTTTACATACTATAAAGAGATAAAAATAATAATAAATCCACAAATAGTATCAACCTTTTTTAGGCTCTATCCCCATTTTTTTTGCTTTCTCTATCAAATACTGATAAGCAGCATTATATTCATTAGGAATCGCTCCATCCAGAATTGCATCTTTGATAGAAGATTTCAGTCGTCCAACATCTTTACCCGGAGGCAAGTTAAATATTTCCATAATTTCTTCACCTTTTATAGGCGGCTGGAAATTACGAATATGATCTTTTTCTTCAATTTCTCTTAGTTTTTGACGTACTATTTCAAAATTTATCAGATAACGGCGGATCTTCTCCTGATTTTTAGATGTTATATCCGCTTCGCAGAGCGTCATCAGGTCTTCGATATCGTCTCCGGCTTCGAAGAGCAGGCGACGTACCGCCGAGTCTGTTATATCTTCATCAACCAGTACTTGTGGGCGCATATGCAGGGTTACCATTTTCTGCACATATTTCATTTTCTCGTTAAGGGGTAGCTTCATTCGGCGAAAGATACCCGGAATCATTTTCTCCCCGATAAAATTGTGATTGTGGAAAGTCCAGCCTAATTTCTTATCGAAACGTTTGGTTACAGGTTTTGCAATATCATGTAATATGGCTGCCCACCGTAACCATAAATCGTTTGTCTTTTTAGCGATGTTATCCAAAACTGCCAGTGTATGATAAAAGTTGTCTTTATGACCTACGCCGTCTTTTGTTTCTGCTCCTTTCAGAGCAACTAATTCCGGAAAAATGATTTCCAGCAATCCTGTTTTATCAAGTTGCAGCAAACCTACAGAAGGCTTAGGGGATAGGACTATTTTATTTAGTTCGTCAATAATTCTTTCTTCTGATATTATTTTTATCCTTTCTTTATTGCGGAAGATTGCATCAAAAGTATTAGGCTCTATATCAAAACCCAGTTGAGAAGAGAAACGTATTGCCCGCATCATTCGCAGCGGGTCATCGCTGAATGTAATATCCGGATTCAAAGGTGTTCGGATTATTAGATTTGCCATATCTTCCAGACCACCAAATGGGTCGAGTAATTCTCCAAAGCGATCTTTATTCAGGCAAATAGCCAATGCATTGAAGGTAAAGTCACGGCGATTCTGATCGTCTTCCAGTGTACCGTCCTCTATGATCGGTTTTCTAGAATCCCTCTGATATGATTCCTTGCGTGCACCTACAAATTCTATCTCAGTATCTTTGTATTTTATTTGGGCTGTACCGAAATTTTTGAACACAGATAACGATACCCTGCCCAGCCGCTTTGCCACCCCTTCGGCCAGGTCGATCCCCCTGCCGATAGCTACCACATCTATATCTTTTGACGGGCGAAAGAGCAACAAATCGCGTACATACCCTCCGATAACATAACATTCAAGCTGCATCTCATCGGCAACAGCGGTAATCGTTTCAAATATTTTACCGGATAATTTTTCCTTTATCCTTTTCTGTATATCGTGGTCGATCTGCATTGTCATTTATTGTTTCGTATCTTATAGATGAATTGCAAAGATAATAATCTATGTTTTATGTTCAAGATTTTATTTTCATAGTACATGTGTCAATAAATTAGAACTTTCTAGTGTTAAAAAGACATATAATTATGATTAAACTATAAGATAAAAGAAATTATTTGTATTTTGGTACAAAAATACGGAGGATATACCCAGGAATGCCCTCAAAAAGATTTAGCATCCTATGCAAGGTTATTTAAAAACAGTGGTTGTGTTCTTGCTCATTTTTGTTTTTGCCTGTAATACGAAAGACGATGGAGCAAAGTTGCGGTTAGAAGCGGCACGGAATTATTATGTGCAGAAACAATATTCGCTTGCAAAACAAGAAATAGACAGTTTGAATACATTGTATCCTAAAGCAATAGAAGAAAGGCGGGCAAGCATACTTTTGCTTGACAGTGTAAGGAGGTCGGAAAATATACAGATAATACAGGAATGTGACTCCCTTATTCTTATTTTCAGCCCTGAAGTGGATAAGATGAAAAAATCTTTCTCATATCAACGGAATAAGGAATATCAGGAAACAGGAGCATATGTGCCAAAAGAGAGTGTTACAAGTGGAATCACCGGCACCACTTTAAGATCCGGAGTAGGCGAAGATGGAATTCTCTATTTGGAGAGCGTATTTTTAGGAAAGCAGAAACATAAGCAAATTAAAGTTTTTACTAAAGATGGTTCTTACGCTGAGTCTAAAGAAGTTACAAGTGACGGACTTAATTACAGATTTTCTAATTTAGGAAAGGACTATGAGGTTATCCGTTTTGGCGGTAATGATGAAAACGGGCTTGCGCGCTTTGTATTTGTAAATGCAGATAAACCTTTGACAGTTACATTGGAAGGGCAGGGAAAGTACTCTTATAATTTGTCACAAACTATTAAAACAGCAATATCGAAATCGTTTCAATTATCTACAATGATGTTACAACTAGACAGCCTGAAAGAGGCAAAAGACAAAGCGGAATTTCGAATTTACAATCTGGACAAAAAGAAAGAAGGTGAAACAGAAGATGTTGCCATAAATTGAGAAAGCTAGTGTGTATGGAAGAAGAAAATTTATCATCAAGAGTACTTGATAAGGTCGCGGACGTATTTATACCTAATATTTCTGTAGATTGTATAATATTGAGTTTTCACCAAACCAGAGTGAGAATATTGTTGTCAAAACTGAAGGTTAGCGATAAATGGATGATACCGGGTAGTTTTGTTAGAAAAGACGAAGATCCTGATGACACCGCGAATAGAATAATAAATGAAAAAACAGATTTGACTGAGAATCTATATCTTAAGCAATTCTACTTCTTTGGGAGAAGAGGGCGTATTAATATAGAAACAGATACTGAGATATTAGACCGACATAATATGGAGGTTGGATTCCAAAATCAGCATAAAGATTTCACTCGTTTTATCAGCTTGGCCTACTATTCATTAGTGAAATATTCTGATGTAAAATTATCTTCTACTGATTATGAAGAGGTTGCATGGTTTGATGTAAGCATACTCCCGGAATTGTATGCAGATCATAAAGAGATTATCCAGACAGCAACAAATACTATACGCAAACAGATCGGATACATTCCGATTGGTTATGAGTTGTTACCGGAGAAGTTTACGATGCCCGAATTGCGAAGTATCTATGAAGCTATAATAGGGAAAGAGCTTGACAGAAGAAACTTCCAGAGGAAGATGCTTTCGATAGGTTATATTTTACCATTAAACGAGACCCGCAAAGTAGGAGCGCATAAATCGCCTAATTTATATACATTTATAGAACAAAAGTATAAGGAGGCTGAAAGGGACGGAATTCAAATAATGAATAATATATTATAGAAGAAGAAGGAAAGCTGGATCAATCAACCTGCTTTTCTCTTTTTATGAAAGTTGATATACACATTTCATCCCCGAAATTCTAAAGTTTATCAGAAAATAGTCCTTTAAACCTGATTTAAAGATGATAATCAGTATTTTTACAATCAATTCAACTGAATTTTAATTGATAAACCCGGTTAATGGCTAAATATCTGATAGTAGAAGATGAGCGTTTTGCATACGAAGAGATGAAGCGTATGATGGAAAAACTGCGTCCCGATTATCAACTATTGGATTGGGCAAAAACCGTTGCGCAAACCGTCCTTTTTCTGAAACAGAAATCAGTCGATTTGATACTGATGGATATCAGGTTGGCAGATGGGGATTGCTTTGAAGTTTTTGGGCAAATTTCAGTTGTGACACCTGTTATATTCACAACGGCCTATGACGAACACGCTATTAGGGCTTTCAAGGTAAACAGTATCGATTATCTGTTAAAACCTGTTGAGGAAACTGATCTAAATGCAGCCTTATGCAAATTTGAGCAAATCCATATGGAACAGCCAACTATCCGGAAATACAAAAAACTGGAAGAAGCTATAATGGGTAATTATAAGAAAAACCGTTTCCTGATACAGAAAGGTGATTCTTATCATTATGTGGAAACTTCTGAAATAGCGTTCTTTTATAGTGAAGAGAAGGCTGTATTCTTACATACTTTTTCAGACAAGCGATATATAGTGGATTATACATTGGATCAGATCGAACGGATGTTAGACGAGAGACTATTCTTCCGGGCTTCCAGAAACTGTATAACAAATATCCGCTCGATAAAAAAGATATCAAAGTATTTCAATAGCCGCTTAAAACTTAGCTTCCAGCCCGATTGCCCTCATGAGGTTCTGGTTAGCAGGATAAGGGTTCCTGATTTTTTGAAATGGATAGACGGAACCTTATAGCATTCTCATATATGAAGAATAAGAAACAGATTTTCCTTTTTATAGTAACAACTGCTCTTGTACTATTTACCTGCCAATGGGCGTACAGAGCATTAGACGGAGACTACGGACAGACTAATTTCTTATACCAATATCTAATAAACCTTCCGGCCTGTTTTTTCATTGGAGCAATCGATTTCCTTATTATAAATACGTTATATAAAAAGTTTAAGTGGAAAGATAATGCTGTCAGAATTGTAGTCGATCTGTTACTAACATCCTTAGTTGCAATACTATTTGCCATTGTCGGAAATAGTATTCTATCCCCGTTCAATGTATCCGATTATATGACAAAGTTTGCACTTTCCCTTGTTATTTGGAATACTATCATGGTTTTGCTGATAGAGATATTTTTCTATAATCAGAGGCAGGCCGAAGCTGAAAAGAGACTGGCAACAGCAGAAAAAGAGAAATTGCAATATCAATACAAAACCCTGAAGGCCCAAATCAATCCTCACTTCCTTTTCAATAGTTTGAACGTACTTTCTTCATTGACATATCAGGATGCAGAAAAGGCGAACCTATTTGCTAAAAAGATGTCGGGCGTTTATCGTTATTTACTCTTAACGAACGACAGGCCAACGGTTACTTTAAGGGAAGAACTATCCTTTCTGGATTCATATATATTCCTTGAGCAGATACGGTTCGAAGATGCTTTATTCATGAAGGTCATAAATGGAGATACGAACCTGAACCGGAAGGTAATACCCGTTAGCCTGCAATTACTTGTCGAAAATGCCATTAAACATAATGTTACCACAATAAACGAACCCCTCACTATCCGTATCTACATCTCTGACCAGAGTATAACAACATCTAATAATCTTCAGCTGCGTAGTTCTGTAGATAAAGGAGAGGTAGGACTAAATAACCTGCAAAGGCAATATGCCTTATACAATAAGTCTATCGATATAAGGCAAACCGATAGAGAATTCATTGTAGAAATACCGTTTATCGAATAAGCGGTTATTCGATGAATACTAAAGTTCAACCTGCCGATTCTTCATTTCGTCAGAAATAGGTTTTACTATTTATTATAACTGTGTTCTTTTGCTTAAAAATAACTAACCAACTATCAAGCAATGAGAACAATTCCATTTATTTTGATTCTGCTATTTTCAGTCACAGTTTTTAACAGTTATGCCCAAGGATATCTAAAGAGCGAGTACCTGCTTTCCTCTTCATTCAAAGATAAGGAAAGGAATAAGATAGGTTCAGGCGACCTGATGAAATATTCAGGAGGATTTAATATCCCTTTATCCACGAAGCTGAATGATCTGGGGCAACCTACGGCATGGTCAGTTTCTCTGTACGGGGCTTATGGTATTCTCAATAACAAGGATATGACAGAGAATATAAACCCCGACGAGATTATAAACACAAGTCTTAACCTAACTCATGTAAGGCCAATATCAAAAAAATGGTCTTTGATGGTAAGTTTGGGTGGAGGTGTTTATGCTGCTCCTGATGATATTACAGCAAAAAGCATCCTATTTAACGGAGGGGCCATCTTCGTATATAAAGTGAGGGATAACCTTGATCTGGGTATTGGCTCGGGGCTGACCAATGCATATGGTGTTCCCCTCATTATGCCGATGTTTGTTTTCAACTGGAGATTATCCGGGAAATACGAAGTGAATATAGACATCGCCAGCGGGATGCAGATAGCCGCTGCCATTAAGTTTAGTGATAGGTTCAAACTGAAATTGACAGCTATCGAATTCGATGGTATGTCCTCTGTTGTAGAGGTAGATGGCAAATCGATGATTTATGCATCTACAAATATAAAGTCGTTTTTATCCCCGGAGTTTAAGATCGGAAAGTCATCGACCCTTTACTTGGGTGGAGGCGGCACATGGGTAAGATCGGTAACTTTTGCCAAACGCTCCTTCAAAGGATTCTTAGATAATTTTAAGGATGATAAAAGCATGGACTTTAATCCGACAGGATATTTTGTTGCTGGATTCAGGTATGGCTTCTAGAGGAGGAATTACTCGTCCTTCTCACTCTTCACCTTCGAATTGAAATGTTGAAGGAAACAGGTTTCCCCTTCTTCCTTCAGCATGTTCTGATTATCAATAAAGTTCTGGCCATACTTAAGCCATCTTTTAGCAAATCCTTTAAATTTGGCACAGGGAAAAGCCTTACACTGATAGCAATGGCTTATACCTTTGGACTGACAACACAGATGAAAAGTTTTACAGTTTTCACATCTGGCTTTGTTAGCTTCTGCACCGGGACAGGGCTTTTTATCTCTCACATATACGGGACAGCCTCCGCAGAATACGCCACAGGCAGGGACTCTTCCATTATATGGCTTCGATATTACATACTGCGATTTGTCTTGTTCTTCAACTTTCATCATGATAGATAGTTATGACTAACGTGAATCAGCAGTTGATACTTATTTTTAACTAAAAAGTAACAAAGGTAACAGTAATCGGCCCCTCCTAGCCTCCCCAAGGGGAGGAATATAAAATGATACTCTTTTTCTCAATTCCCCCTTCGGGGGTTAGGGGGCCTTTCACTAAAAGGTAACAAAGGTTACACTTTTCTATCATTTTTTTGACTCCGTCGATTTTTTAATTCAAAGATCATCTTTTTTTGAAAGCTATCAGCTAACGGCTGTATTTACCTATAGATAATTTCAAAAATAAAAGATGAAAAATGCTTTATAAAAAAGTTATCTCCTTTGAGCTAATGATACTTTTATCCCGACTTTCTCAATACCTTCCAATTGCTCATCCCTCATGCCCTGTTGTATTCCTATGGTATAGCTTTTGCCACTTTCAAAAACAACATCTTCAAATAAGGGAAAAGATGATTGAAATAAGGAACCGAAGCCGGAACCATACCATTTACCAAATTCATCGGCCAGTTCATATTCCTTGTTAAGATCAACATATACCGAATCATATGAAAAGTTGGTACGGATAAAAAGCCAGATATTACGGTATTTGTAGTTCACATTATTGGTAATCTCAAGGCTTACATCATATTTTCTTCCTGGCCTTAAAGATGCGGAGTCAATCTCGAAAGCCAGTATATTTTCCTGAGTCCATTCGGCATTTTTCATCTCATAATAATGAGAGTACACCTCCCCTTGCTGACATGATATAAAGAAAAAACATGCCAAAACTACAAAAGGGATAAAAAATAAACTATGCCTCAGGTTTTTTCTGATCATTATTGCCATTTCTGTTACCTCTGTTTTTGTGGTTTCTGTTCTTATGATTTCTGTTCTTATTTTGCCCTTGTGTATTCTGCTGTTGCTGTGGCTTTTGCTGCTCGTTATTATTCTGCAAAGGCTTATTTTCCTGTTTATTTACTTCTTTATTTACTTGTCCGTTAGCATTGTTGCTACCGTCCTGTTTGTTCTTTACAAACTTTTTCTTCCTATTGTTATTCCGCCCGTTACCGTTGTTAGATTCGTTATTATCAAAGCGGTTTATGTTTTCCTGCAATATATCGTGAGAAGTTGTCTTTTCTTTTTGTTCAACCTGCTCTTTCGAAAGATGGGTTGGCCTACTGCCCTTCCTGTTCATCTCTATTACTTCATAAACCCGTTCTTTTGGCAAGATAACGAGGTTTGCTGCAAAATTCCTGTCAGTAGAGTAGGTCATCATACCGGATAAAATATCCGTTTTGAAATGGTAGAAATTCCCATCTTTAGTTTCCAATACTGTCTCTCTGGAAGGTAGCTTGCGCTGGGCTTCCACATAAGTATCCACTTCAAAATTAAGACAACACTTCAGCTTCCCACATTGTCCGGCCAATTTCTGAGGGTTTAGGGGAATATCCTGTAAACGGGCCGCAGAGGTAGAAACAGAGACAAAATTAGACATCGAACTGGAACAGCATAATTCGCGTCCGCATGGCCCGATACCGCCTACTCTTCCGGCTTCCTGGCGGGCACCGATTTGTTTCATTTCTATCTTTACCCGAAATTCAGAAGCGTATACCTTGATCAGTTGGCGAAAGTCAACACGCTCATCTGCAATATAATAAAAAATAGCCTTATTGCCATCACCCTGATATTCCACATCACTGATTTTCATTCCCAGATCCAGTTCTTCGGCAATCTCACGGGCACGAAGCATAGTTTTATGCTCCTTCTTTCTGGCCTCGTTCCATTTGTCGATATCGTTTGACTTGGCATGCCTGTACACCCGTTTGGTTTCCCCCCTGTAATTGTTCTTCAGCATTTGAAGCTGTACCAGTTTACCTGTAAGGGTAACCTCACCTATATCATGTCCGGGAGTAGCTTCTACGGCTACAATATCGCCTTTATATAGTTCGAGGTTATTGCTGTTGAGAAAGTATCCCTTACGGGTATTTTTGAACTGTACTTCCACCATCTCTGCATCTAAAGGTATCTCCGGCAGATCTTCCAGCCAGTTATATACTTCCAGCTTATGAGTTCCATTACAACACCCGCCTTTCTTTCCGCAGCATGTTTTCACCGTAGCCGACTGATTGTTATTATTAGTTACCATAGGTTTCAGTAAAGAAGGGGAGGATGTTGCCTCCTGCAATGCTTTCTTATTTGCATTGGCACATGTGCAACCTATCGGCGTTTTGCATGTACCCTGGCAATCGTTGGGATGAGATGTATTTTGAGTTGAATCCATTGTTATATAGTATTTCTAATTAATTCTACAGAATCCCTTTCCGATTCTGTGGATTTATATTGATTATTGTTTTATCAGCATAGTTATTTTCAGGCAAAGGTCGAAAAACACCATTTTTGCATTTACATTCTGCTCGATATGCCTTTCCGCCAATGCCAGTTCGTTCATTAGCCCTATAATATTGCGTTCGTTCACAAAAGGGGCAAACCGTGTGCCGAAGTTCGCCTCATCCTGTGCCAGGTAAACCATTTCGGGCTGGCTCATGTTACTCACAAAATATTCGCGGATCATGCGTTGTGCATATATCAGGAAGCTCTTCTGGTTTTCACGGCCTACTCCGCCCAGTTCGTTACCGATCGTTTTTATTTCCTTGATATTTCTCGCATAAGAAGCCCGCATCATCTTCACAAACAATTCGAAAAAGAACTTATGCTCTTCATTCAGACTGATTGTCTCCAATGCTTTCAGATAACTTCCTTTGGATAAATGCGCAACACTGGCTGCATCTTCAGGAGTGATATTATATTCCGATTCCAGGGACTGCTTAATATCGCTTTCACTAACGCCATGGATATTAATGCGCTGACAACGTGATTGTATAGTTGTTATGATGTTGTCAGGAACATCCGATACCAATAGAAAAACGGTATTGTCTGTCGGTTCCTCAATGATTTTCAATAGCTTGTTAGCACACGATTCGTGCATCTTCTCCGGAAGCCAGATAATCATTATCTTATATTTGGCCTCATATATTCTGAGGCTGAGCTTTCGGATTATTTCTTCACTTTCTTTGGCATAAATCAATCCTTGCGAGTTTTCCGCTTCGATATTATCGAGCCATTGTCCCAGATTGAAATACGGGTTCTTCTTTATAAATTCGCGCCATTCGGCGATATAGTCATCGCAAACTTCTTTTTTCTTCGCCGCTTTCTTTACAATAGGAAACACAAAGTGCAAATCGGGATGAGCCAGATGATTATACTTCACACAGGAAGCACATTTCCCACACGAATCATTTTCTGATGGATCCTCACAATTAAGATATTGGGCATAAGCAAGAGCCAAAGGGAATTTACCTATTCCCTCAGGGCCACAGAAAAGCTGGGCATGGGGAATAAACCCCTCTTTTGCCGTACGTATCAGCCTTTCTTTTACCTCACTTTGTCCTATTATATCTTTAAAAAACACGTTGTATTAATTATAAATTATGAGTTATAAGTTATGAATTATTCGCAATAAACCGAGTTAGTTCTAACTCATAATTTATCATTCATAATTCATCATTTCAATAAACCTCTCTTGCAATCCTCGCTACACTATCCGTAGCCAAAAGAGAATAAAAATGTAAACTGGGAACATCATGAGCGATCAGCTCCCTACACTGTTTGATCCCCCATTCCACACCTACTTCTTTCGCCTCATCGTCTGTTTTGCATTTACGTAATTCTGCCGCCAGTTCTTCCGGAATACTCGACTGGAAAATGCGGGGTAATACTTCAAGCTGGCTCATCAATACGATGGGCTTTACTCCCGGTATTATCGGCTGGGTAATTCCTGCTTTGCTGCATTTATCCACAAACGAGAAGTATTTTTCATTATCGAAAAACATTTGGGTAACAAAATATTCTGCTCCCATATCCGCTTTCATTTTCATATAGCGAATGTCAGATTCCATACTCGGAGCATCTTCATGTTTCTCAGGATAGCATGCCATGCCATATGCAAACGGGGTGATGTTTTTTTCAAAAGTATTCCCATCTTCGGTAACGCCTTCATTGAAATTATTCACCTGCTTTTGTAAATCCGTGGCATATTCATTCCCGTTAGGATATATCTGTTCGGGGGCAAGCCGCTTATTATCGCCTTGAAGCAATAACAAGTTATGAACACGCAAAAAATTAAGGTCGATCAACGCATATTCCGTTTCTTCACGTGAGAAGCCTTTGCATATCATATGCGGAATCGCCGTCACTCCATACTTATGTTGAATAGATGCAGCAATAGCTACAGAACCCGGCCGCTTGCGTATATTGATCCGTTTAACAGAGCCATCAGGCATCTGCTGATCCATATATTCGCTGTGGTGCGTCGTAATATTGATATATTGCGGATCGAACTCAACCAGCTTGTCAACTATTTTATATACCTTCTCAATATCGTTGCCTTTCAATGGAGGCAATATCTCAAATGAGAAAGCTGTCCTGTTATGTTTGTTTATCAATTCTGTTACAGTTGCCATAAATTTACTTATCAATTTCCAAAAATTAACCTCATCAAATCATTCCCGTTTGCTACGATTAACAGTAAGAGGAGGAATAACATTCCTACCACCTGGGCATGCTCCATAAACTTCTCGCTTGGCTTCCTGCGGGTAATAACTTCATACAGTAAAAACATGATATGTCCGCCATCGAGTGCCGGAATAGGAAGAATATTCATAAATGCCAGTATAATAGACAAAAATGCGGTCATCGTCCAGAACGAATGCCAGTCCCAGATAGGAGGGAAAAGACTTCCGATAGCACCGAATCCCCCAAGGTTTTTCACCCCGTCTTTCGAGAATATAAAACGCATCTGGGCAACATAGCCTTTCAGTGTATTCACTCCCATCTTGATTCCGGCAGGAAACGATGCAAAGAAGTTATACTTATCCGTTTGCAGTTCATCTTTACCAAATGGAATGGTTATCGTAGTAATACCGATCACTCCCGATGTATCTATTCTTGCTGTTACAGTTTCAATCAAGGTATCACGGTGAAAAGTGATAGCCAGATTTTGTGTTTCGCTTCCTTCCAGCCTATTGCTTATATCCGATACTTTTTTACGAAGTTCGTTGAATGAACCTATCGGCACTGAATCCAGCGCAACGATACTATCACCTTTCTGCAATCCTATCTTATCAGCCTCTCTGTTCGGGGCAACACTGTCTATTACCGGAGCCAGCCAATAATCGTAAGGTGCTTTTTTCGAAGAAATGACCTCATCGGCAAATTCCTCAGGAAGATTAATATCCACCGGTTTTCCATTTCTCTCTACAGTGACTGTCTTGGCATCGATAAAGGTCATCAGTGTATTCATATCCAATACACCACGTCCTATACCCAATTCTTTTCCATCGGCACTAAGGATTATATCCCTATCCTGAAAACCTCCTGTCTTTGCCTGTTCCGAGAAATACATCCCTTGCTTTACATTCTTCAATGGCAGGTATTTATCTCCCCAGACAAAAAGCATCATGGCGAAAATAAAGATGGCAAGTATGAAATTAAAGAGAACTCCTCCCACCATTACCAGAAAACGTTGCCATGCCGGTTTAGACCTGAATTCCCAAGGCTTTGGCGGTTGAGCCATTTGTTCTTTATCCATGGACTCGTCTATCATCCCCGATATTTTCACATAGCCGCCCAGTGGCAACCAGCCTATACCATATTCGGTATCGCTTCCTTTTGGTTTGAACTTGAATAATGAGAACCAGGGATCGAAGAATAAGTAGAACTTTTCAACTCTTATTTTAAATATCCGGGCAAACAGAAAATGCCCGAATTCGTGTATAATGACTAATATTGATAGACTAAGTATTAATTGTAGAGCTTTAATTAAAAATGTTTCCATTCAACGTTTTATATAGTTTTCAATTGATAAATTCTCTTGCTATGCTGCGCGCCTCCATATCCGACTGCACATAATCATCGTAACATGGAGTCTGTATATAACAGGCTTTCTGCATTGTTTTTTCTATCACCTCACTCATTTCGAGGAATCCCACCCTGTCTTTAAGAAATGCTTCTACAGCGATCTCGTTGGCTGCATTCATTATACATGCCATATTTCCTTTCTTACGGGCCGCCTCGAAGGCAAAAGCCAGATTGCGGAAACGATCTGTATCAGGTTTCTCGAATGTCATTGATTTTAGTTTAAAGAAGTCTAAACGTTCAAAATTTGATTTCAACCGTTCAGGATAAGCCAATGCATACTGGATAGGAAGATGCATATCCGGTAATCCGAGCTGTGCAATGATAGACGAGTCTTCGAACTGCACCATCGAGTGTATTATAGATTGAGGATGTACTACCACCTCTATCTGGTCGGGAGTAACATCGAAAAGCCACTTGGCTTCTATCATTTCCAACCCCTTATTCATCAACGAAGCTGAATCGATCGTTACTTTTGCACCCATATCCCAGTTCGGATGTTTCAGAGCCTCTCGTTTAGTCACTTTTTTCAACTGATCCAGATTATGCTCTCGAAATGGCCCTCCTGAGGCTGTAAGAATGATCTTTTCGATTGGAGCTCTTTCTCCTGTCAGACATTGAAAAATAGCAGAATGTTCGGAATCGACAGGTAAGATCGGGACTTTGTTTTCGATAGCCAATGTAGTGATAAGCTCTCCTGCAACAACCAGAGTCTCTTTATTGGCTAAAGCAATTGCTTTTCCGGCTTTAATGGCATTGATAGTCGGTTTCAGCCCCGAATAACCTACCATAGCGGTCAATACCATCTGGATAGGTTCGCTCTGTACCACCTGGGCTATGGAATCACTGCCAGCCCATACCTTTATAGGCAAATCGCTCAAAGCCTCCTTTAGTTGATCATATTTAGCATCGTTAGTTATGACTACAACCTCAGGGTTGAATTCCCTTGCCTGTTGTATCAGCAAATCGACGTTCTCATTTGCTGTAAGCGCATATATTTCGAAATGATCGGGGTGTTCTCTCACTATATCGAGAGCTTGTGTTCCGATTGATCCCGTTGAACCTAAAATTGCTATATTTCGTTTCATATCAGTTACAGGCCTTCGCCTTTATCTTACTCGACTAAAAAGATATATAGTTTTCAGGATTTACTGCACTGCCCCTGTACCAAAGTTCAAATTCGAGACCGGACGGTTTTTCTTCGTCCGTACTTATATCTAGAATGGCAATTGCTTCTCCTGTACGCACTTTGTCACCCGACTTTTTGAGCAGCATAGTACTGTTTTTATATATCGAAATAAATCCGTTTTTATGTTGAATCTGAATAATATATCCTGTTTTTAAATCAAATCCTGCAAATATGATTGTACCATCGAGGGTTGCAGAAATAGTTTCTTTCGAAATTGTTTTAATAGTCACCCCAAAACGGTTTTCCAGAGGATTAAACTTTTCTGCAATAAGTCCTTTGGCCGGTTTGAAAAAGACAAGTCCCTCCACAGGTACATTTCCCGCCTGCGAAAGAGAGGAGAGGTTGTATTTTTCTTCTTCTTCAAATTGTCTTACATATTCTGCCTCTGCCGCCGATTTTTGTAATAAAGGATCGTTAGCCGAAATAGAAATGGAATCCAGTACTTTCACCGAATCAACCTGCCTGTTGCCGGCAAAGATATCACGTATATTGTTAATATAAATTTCCTGATGTTTGAGTTGTAATTCGAGGGAGTCGGCTTTGATAGCCGAACGGATAGCGTTTTCGCGTACCTCCACATCGAGGTATCCAGGCAGATAATAACGGATGGGAGTTGCAATAATGATCACGGAAGTGATGCCGACTAAGAATGTAGCGAATAAGATTACTAAAACAATACCTGAAAATATAGACGTTCTTATCTTCCAGATTTCTTCTAATGTACTCTCATTCATAGCGGAAAGCCTGTATTTAAAATTGAGGCGTTTCCATAGATTATGCTTGTTTTTTCTCTTATTCTTCACAATTTGACAATCAGTCTGTTTCCTTGAATATCAATTTAGATTTATAATCTTTGCTTATAAACTCGTTGATTGATTGACTAATTTGCAAAATTAAGAAAAATGTGCTATAGTTTAGACAGAAGTAAAAGAAGATTATAAGAAAATCTACTTTTTTTAAATATTTAAGATAAAAAGCTGGTCATATTATTTTTTTTGGCTATTTTTGCAGCCTGCATTTTTGCGAGATATAAAGTTTTAGCAAATGCAGTTATAATAATATCTATTTGTTATAATTTGAATATGAGTCTATTAACTGATAAGTTATATCGGTATGATGCAGCCAGAAACACACGCGCTGCAGGTATCTACCCTTATTTTAGAGAAATCCAGAGTGACCAGGACACAGAAGTAATAATCAATGGTAAGAAGGTGCTTATGTTCGGGTCGAATGCCTATCTGGGACTTACCAATCATCCAAAAGTAAAAGAAGCTGCAATAGAGGCCGTAAAAAAATACGGTACAGGTATGGCTGGTTCACGCTTTCTGAATGGTACACTCGATATCCATATTGAGCTGGAAAAGAAACTGGCAAAATTTGTAGGAAAAGAAGATGCTATCGTCTATTCTACAGGGTTTGGTGTGAATGAAGGAGTCTTATCCTGTATAACAGGACGTGAAGACTACCTCTTATGGGATGAGCTTGATCATGCTTCCATTATAGAAGGAATGCGGGTATCTTATTCGACCAAATATAAGTTCCGCCACAACGATATGGAATCACTTGAAAAGCAACTGCAAAAATGTGAGCCCGGAAAGGTGAAGCTAATTGTAATAGATGGAGTTTTCAGTATGGAGGGCGATGTAGCCAATCTGCCAGAAATAATGAAACTGGCAAAACAATACAATGCCAGTGTGATGGTCGACGAAGCACATAGCCTTGGTGTTTTAGGTACTAACAATAACGGTAAAGGCCTTGTAGATCAATGCGGACTGACAAATGATGTAGAATTGGTTATGGGTACTTTCAGTAAGTCGCTTGCTTCTATCGGCGGATTTATCGCCGGCGATGAAGTGATACTGGATTACCTGCGACACAACTCACGTGGCTACATATTTACTGCTAGTGCTACTCCTGCGGCCACAGCTGCTGCCAGTGCGGCATTAGATATTATTCAGGCTGAACCTGAACGAATCAAAGCATTATGGGATATTACTCATTATTCTTTGGAAGGTTTCCGCAGCAGAGGTTTTGAGATAGGGCATACATCAACTCCTATTATACCATTGTTTATCAGAGATAACGAAAAGACGTTCCTGATAACCAAACTTTTATTCGAAGAAGGTGTATTTGTCAATCCGGTAGTATCTCCGGCTGTTGCGCCTAGCGACACGCTGATACGCTTCTCGCTAATGGCTACACATACCAAAGAACAGGTAGATATAGCCCTTGAGAAAATTCAAGCCATATTTAAGAAGATTTATGTAGCATTACAAGAAAATGCTTGATAAGACAGAGCTATAAACAGTACCCATA
>JAITVH010000105.1 GCA_031285905.1 Prevotella sp. | reverse complement strand
AGGGAAGATACAAATTCGTCTTGGCCGGAAAATACAAAATCCTTACAAGTGGACATCTGAAACACCTTATCTTTATACACTGAAGATGCAGTTATTAACATCGGAAAGCCTGATACAGGATAAAGCGGAGGTTCGTATCGGCTTTAAAAAAACCGAAATACGGAATGGTGTTTTTTATTTGAATGGCATACCTTTAAAAGTAAATGCGCAGAATTCGCACATGCAGCATCCTGAATCAGGGCATGTAATGAATGAAAAGACTATTCGTAAAGATTTTGAGATATTGAAGCAATTTAATTTCAATGCTGTCCGGACTTCCCATTATCCTCCGGTAAATAAATATCTGGAACTGGCCAACGAGTATGGACTTTATATCATTGATGAGGCCGGAACCGAATCCCATGCTACTGAGTTTGTGTCTAAAATGCCCGAATTTACAGAGATGTACCGCGAGCGGGTACGCCGAATGGTGCTGCGCGACAGAAATCATCCCTGTGTTTTATTCTGGAGTGCGGGAAACGAGAGTGGGGAAGGTTTTAATATCGCTGAGGTTGTTAAAGAAGGCCGAAAATATGATCCTGCCCGTTATTGGATGTACGGAGGGAATGCATTTTCGCATCCTGCCGAAGATATTATCGGGCCGCGCTATCCTACTCCGATAGAACTTGAAGTACAGATTGGAATGAATCCTGACAGTAGCGGCTTGCGGCCGTCTTTTATGGATGAATATCTTTCTGTGGCGGGTAATGGCGGCGGCGGCATGGACGATTATTGGCGTGTTGTATATGCCCATCCCCGTATTATGGGAGGAGCCATTTGGGACTATGTCAGTACGGGTGTAACCGAACGTATCCGTGCCATACAGGATACATCCCCCTACAAAACCGTAACACATTTGATGGGTAATGCACGCCTTGTGAAAGGAAAAAAAGGAAAGGCGCTCGACTTGAACGGGCATGATCAATGGGTTGAAGTATACAGGCAATCCAATGTGGAAATTACTTCAGATCAACTGACTTTAATATGTGATGTCTTTCCGCGGAAATTAATCGGCAGTTGCGGCTCACTGATTACAAAAGGAAGTTATCAATTCGGTTTACAACAGCAAGGTAAAGATTCCCTGGAGTTTTATCTTTATACAGACAAACGTTACACTCTCCGCGTTTCATTACCGGTGAACTGGGAAAATAATTGGCATCGATTAACCGGAGTTTATAATGGAAAGGAAATAACTGTATTTATCGATGGGAAGAAAGCCGGAAGTTTACCGGTATCCGGTAAGATTAAAAACTTCCCTTTTCCTGTAAATGTCGGACGAAATGCAGAAGTGCATGGACAGGAAACAGATGTTTATATTTGTGATGCTCTTTTGGATAATGTGGGCATATTTACGGAGGCGATGCAACCGGATGTTTCTTCTCCGGAAAAAGCAGTGTTATGGTTAGACTTTGAGCAGGAAACAGACAATGGTTCTTTTTACAGTTATGGAATAGGTGCCCGTACATACGGTAGTATATGGCCGGATCGTTCCGTGCAACCTGAAATGTGGCAAATGAAAAAGACCGTTCAGCCGATCTCCGTTTCTTTAACAGATGCTGAAAATGGTTGGGTAGAGGTTTGGAACCGTAATCATTTTCTGAATGCATCACATTATAATACACGCTGGACACTCGAAGCGAATGGAGAGATTGTTCAAGAGGGAGAATTATTATTGGATATTCCACCTCTTTCAAAGAAACAGATACGTATTCCGTATGATAAACCGATAATAAAACCGGATACGGAATATCGGATAACTGTCAGTTCATTTTTAAAGAATGAGGAATTATGGGCGCCTGGCGGATATGAAATAGCATGGGATCAACTGGAATTGCCCTGGTTTAAAATAAATGAATCCTTACCGGTATCCGTTCAACAAGTTTCTTTTGACGAAACAGATGCGGAAATCATTGTTTCCGGAACGGATTTCCGGTATGCTTTTGATAAAAACAACGGGGCACTGTCTTCTATCCAATATGACGGTAAAGAATTACTGAAAGCGCCTCTTGCCTTGAATATATGGAGAGCACCTTTAGCAAACGAGTCGGATGGCTGGTCGTCCGGTAATGCGCGTTCGATCAACTGGAAAGAAGGATATGGCCGTCATGTTGCGACTGAATTCTATTCAACCGATATTGATACGCTGGTTCATATTCCATTAACTGTATCCGGATATCAAATGGAAGGTAAAGCCTGTGTCAATATTCGAGAAATCAGTCTGACAGGTAGTAGTATAATGGAAAAGAAAGACCTTTATATCTGGGGAATGCAAACGAATGGGTTCGAGAACCTGTATACTTATACAATTACAGGCGATGGTGAAATAACGATCCATCACACCGTGCATCCACAGGGAAGGATGCCTCTGTGGTTACCCCGCATAGGCTTATCCATGATCTTGGACAAAAGTCTGGATCAGGTGGAATGGTACGGACGTGGCCCTTATGAAAATTATCCCGATCGTAAAACAGGATATAAAGTGGGTATTTATACGTCGGATGTAGAAAAAATGTACGAGCCCTATCTTCTACCGCAAGATTACGGATTGCGTACCGATAACCGTTGGGTTAGAATGACAGATGAAGATGGAAACGGTATTCAGTTTAAAATAAATGAATTATTCAACTTTAATGTATATCCCTATTCAACTGAAAACCTGACGAAAGCTACCTACACGTATCAACTCCAAAGACAGGATGGTATTACTTTTAATCTCGATTATGCAACATCGGGTGTCGGATGTACTGCGCGTTCCATACTTAATGCATATCGTGTTGCGCCGCAAATGTACGAGAGAGAAATAAAAATAAAACCGGTGTTCAGGTCAAGTCATTAATATTGTTTCTTTCGTACAAACTGTCAACCTATGTAAGATATAGATGAAAAGTTACCATAACTATAGATAGTACGCGCTCATAGGATCTATACTGTTTTCGACACTATGTCATGAATCCGGAAGACGCAAAAGACAAAAGAGTGTCGGATGCCTTATCTATCGAAAATATCGATGGTTTAAGAATAAATGATCTGAGTATAAATGGGCGGAAGAAGAAACAGAATCCACATGGAGAAGTAGGCAAAATATGAATTTGAGGTGCTAAGCGAAATATTTCCTAATCTGCGGCCACTTGCTGCGCTCGCTTTACGGATTGGGAAATATTTCGTTATAAATTTTTCACAAATAAGGTTTTTTGTTTACCTCCTCGCTATCTCTGTTTTTTGGGCTCATGCGCAATAGTCCGTGTTTGCCTCATAGCCCTGTCTACCCAAATATCAAACTGCAGCGATACAAGTTTGCACAAAAAGTAGTATCTATGCACCATGATAGCATCC
>JAITVH010000166.1 GCA_031285905.1 Prevotella sp. | reverse complement strand
TCTTTTGCCAAAGATAGTATTTTTGTCCGGCATTTATACAAAAAGGGTTTTGGGAGTGTAACCGTATAAATCTTTGAAAATGATTTTAACTAAAAAGTAACGAATGTAACGAATTTGTATTGTTTTTTAGTTTGTTACTTTGTCACTTTTTTCACTTGTAGGGTGAACCTATTACCCGCTTTTCTATTCAGGAAAAAGCACAGATATGCTCCTGTATTATCCATAATTTTAACTAAAATGTAACGAAAGTAATGAATCTACATTATTTTACTTTTCATTACTTTTGCCCGTTCACTAATTGGCTCTACCGGTTTCTCAATTAGCTCCGCTGAATGTTATTTCAAAGATCGTTTCTCCCTATAGATAAATTATATTCTTCTTCATACCATCTCAAATAAATATTCCTGGATTTTGCCTATAATATTTCCATATACTCTGCAACCCGATATGCCTCAATGGAGTTTTTTACCCTCAATTTTTCCAGAATGTTTTGACGATGCCTGTTGACTGTGTTTATACTTATGGATAAGGAATCGGCAATATCCTTGCTCATTTTTCCCTTAGCAATTAGGCGTAATATTTCTTTTTCTCTGACAGATAAGATATTATTGTTTTGTTTATCCGGTTTCATTGACTTTCCTGTTGCCGAATTCGCGATCATTCCTTCGTAAGTGTTTGGAAGATTACTGTTTTCCGACAAAGTGTAGATACAAAGAGCCAGTCGCATACTGTCGTGGCTGGAAGCATAGAACATCCGGTGCTGGATAGCAATATATTCTCCAGAGTTGTCCCGCATACGCATTCTGCTTATAATATGATAATCCAATCGTTCCGAGAGTGGTATGTTTTTCAGGAAATGAAAGAACTGGAGTTCCAGCAAATGTTTTCCAAGCAGGTCATCAGGATAAATCCGGCTCAGTATTTTTTCTTCCCAGATAGAATCTATCTTTTCTGCACGTCCTCTTTCAGAGATCCCCAGACGGGAAGCCACACTACCGTTGTAGATATAACTTTTCCTTAATTTCAGGTCACTTAATACTGCAATCGCATTTTCCATTACCGAATATGTGAGTGCAATGTGTTGATATTCTGCTAATGACATTGTTGGAGCAAGTTCCTCTTCAAAAGGCTGTTCCAGAAGTTTAGCATTTAAAGTATTGATAATGTTCATTATATAAAATGGTTATTAATCAGTATTGTATATTGATATACTGATATTTACCTTTGTAAAGGTAATGTATTTGGATGGTTATTTTATTCAGGTTCGTATGAAAAGTGAAAAACAGGCAGGAGATTAGGGTATGCCTGTCGGATAGCTGTCCGCAATAATATTTGAGCAGAAATTCAATCAATCATTCTCTCTTATCATGTTTTAAAGAAAATATCTGAATAATATTTTAATAGGTAAATTATATGAGAAAGTTTATATCAGTAATTATGTTGTCGTTAATGACAACTTTATCACAGAATGCAATGTCACAGAGTTTAGAAAAAATGCAGTGGTTTAACGAACCTGAGAAATGGGAAATAAAAGATAATGCCCTCTCTATGTTTGTTACGCCTCAAAGCGATTATTGGCGTATTTCACATTACGGTTTTACCGTTGACGACGCGCCGTTTCTTTATACGACCTATGGTGGCGAATTTGAAGTAAAGGTGAAGATCTCTGGTGACTATAAAACACGATTCGATCAGTCAGGTTTGATGCTTCGTACAGATCATGAAAATTATATTAAGGCAGGAATTGAGTTTGTTGATGGGAAATACAATATCAGTACGGTAGTTACACATAAAACAAGCGACTGGAGTGTTATTACTTTAGATAATCCTGTTCCTTACCTGTGGATAAAGGCGGTGAGAAGGCTGGATGCTGTAGAGATTTTCTATTCGCTCGATGATAAGACATATACAATGATGCGCAACGCATGGCTTCAAGACAATACTCCTGTTATGGTAGGGCTCATGGCAGCCTGCCCTGACGGTACCGGTTTTAATGCTAAGTTTGAGCATTTCGGAGTAAAGCACCTGCCGGATCAGCGACGCCTGAAATGGCTGAAAGAGAATGCAGAATAAAGTCTGATAATTAGTTCTGCAACTGTGAATAATCTTAGAGCTCCGGTAACCTCACTTATATAATACCGGCTTTTTGTTTGGTAAAATACAAAAACCCATGATGAATATTCATCATGGGTTTTTTATTCGTCCTCTGGCAAAAAAGGTCATTCTCTGAAGAATGAATATTGCATTAGCCGGTTATCAGTTTGTTTTGTACTTATACTGCACTTTCGCCAGTTCCTCGTTCGCCTTTTCTATTTTACTTTTCAGCGAATCTTTGTAGGCAGCCAGCTTTGTTTGCAGATTTTCATCGCCTGTAGCGATCATTTGCAGAGCCAGAATGGCAGCATTCAGCGATCCGTTAATCCCCACAGTAGCTACAGGGATTCCCGGAGGCATCTGTACGATAGCCAACAGAGCATCCATACCATCGAGTGAAGCGTCAATAGGCACACCTATTACAGGTATAGTTGTCATCGATGCAATAACACCCGGCAGATGTGCAGCCATACCGGCAGCAGCTATTATTACTTTTATTCCCCTCTGTTGGGCTGCTTTGGCAAAACCTTCGACACGCTCGGGGGTGCGGTGAGCCGATAAGGCGTTTATCTCGAAAGGAATTTCCATTTCATCGAAAAACTTTGCAGCTTTCTCCATTACGGGAAGGTCTGATGTGCTTCCCATTATAATGCTTACGACCGGATTCATATATGTATCTTATTTTCCGATTAAGTTTTTGTAATCAGCAGCCGATAACAGTCCGTCCAGTTCAGAAGGATTGCTAAGAGCAACTTTAATGATCCATCCTTTTCCATAAGGATCTTCGTTGATCAGTTCCGGTTTGTTTTCCAGTTCTGCATTTACCTCAAGCACTTCTCCCGAAGCAGGCATCATCAGATCCGATACTGTTTTCACAGCTTCCACACTACCGAATACACTGTCTTTGGCAATAGTTTCACCTTCTGTAGTTACATCTACATATACTATTTCACCAAGTTCGTTCTGAGCAAATGCTGTGATACCAACAAATGCCGTTTCACCTTCTACTCTGATCCACTCGTGATCTTTTGAATACTTTAGATTTTCAGGAAAGTTCATAATTTTTTATTTTATAATATTATACATTATACATTTTTCAGAAACAAAAGGATACCCCAATAGGCTCCTATCCATACGCATATATAAGAAACTACAAGTCCTAGCAGGAATCCGGCATATACCTGTGCAGGAGTATGACGGCCGAGTGCCAGACGCGATACACCCAAACACCCTGCTAAGATAAACAAAATGATGAATAAAAAGAACGGATTGACCCCTTTTACATTATAGCATACTGATAAAGTGCAACCGATCAGACATCCGATGCCGATCATGTGTGCGCTTATTTTCCAAAACCCGTTAATGATGGCTGTGATAACAACCAGTATGAGCGGAGCTACCAGTGTAGACAGAAACCATACATACAGTTTTGCTGCATAGAAGTAGTATATGAGCAAGACGTACGCGAAAAAGACGATAATGTAGGGGAGGAGCCGGTCTTGTCTTTCTGTCAGTTTGTAACTTTCGATAAGCCCTGCTTTTCTCAGGAAATATATACCTGTGAGTGGTACGATACAAGTAAAGAATACAACCGGCGACATGAAGCGGATAAATTGCCCTGCAAAAAGCAAATTGAAGTCGGTATACAAAAACAGAAGTGCGACTCCGTATGCACCCATCAACAGAGGGTGTAGTATAATAGATATTATACGGGGAAGCAACGGTTCTTTCTCGGTAGCCTGCTTGGAAGAAACCGGTATTTTCTTGCGGATAACCGTTTCTCCTACTAAGGGCAGATCCTCCTTTTCTTCTATCATATTTCTTTTCTTAATCGGGCAACAGGCAGATTCATCTGTTCCCGGTATTTTGCAACTGTACGGCGGGCGATTATATAACCCTTTTCTTTTAGTATTTCCGACAGGCGGTCATCGGTCAATGGCTTTTTCTTGTCCTCGTGCTCTATACATTCTTTCAGTATAGCCTTCACCTCGCGTGACGATATTTCTTCTCCGGTATCGGTTTGCATCGATTCTGAAAAAAAGTATTTCAGCGAATATATTCCAAAGTTAGTTTGTACATATTTACTGTTGCTAACCCGTGAAATAGTTGAAATATCGTAACCTGTACGTTGGGCAATATCTTTCAGTATCATTGGTTTCAGCTGTGCTTCGTCTCCGGTGAGAAAAAAGTCGTATTGCATATCGATGATGGCCTGCATAGTGCGTTGCAATGTTTCTTGCCGCTGCTTGATAGCTTCGATGAACCAACGCGCCGAATCGAGTTTTTGTTTAACAAAGAGGACTGCATTTTTACTGTCGGACGACATGCTTTCCTTATTGTCAGCATATCCTTTCAGCAGGTCGGAGTATTCGCGGTTTACCCTCAGATCGGGCACATTGCGGTTATTGAGGCTGAGGAATAGTTCCCCGTTATATGATTCTACAATAAAATCGGGAACAATAGTACTGAGTGTAATCTCCATCGAATCGCCCCAGTTGTTTCCGGGTTTAGGGTTCAGGGTCGTTATCTCCTGTATCACCTCTTTCAGTCGGGATTCGTCGATGCCCAGTTGCTTTACTATTTTGTCATAGTGCCTTTTTGAAAACTCTTCAAAATAAATGGAGATAATCTGAATAGCAATATCGGTGGTTTCTGATTTGTCTCTTCGTTGCAGCTGCAGCAGCAGGCATTCTTGCAATGTACGTGCCCCTATACCCGCCGGCTCAAAATCCTGAATAACTTTTAATATTTCTTCCAGATGGGCGACAGGAACATCTATGTTTTGCTGAAAAATAAGATCGTCGGATATGGCAGAGAGAGAACGATCTAGGTAACCACTATCGTCTATACTTCCGATGATATATTCTGCCACTTTTTCGTCGTTTCCGTCGAACTGGCATTCGCTTAATTGCTCTATCAGGTATTCGTGTAGCGAAGATGCTACCGAGAATGGTATTTCTTCCTGCTTGCCTGCGGTTTGCCTGTTGTTGTCGCGAAGTTGATAGTCAGGTATCTCATCTTCGTTCATGTAGTCGCCGAGCGTGATGTCTTCCTGCGATATATTTGTATCGTCTTCGGAGCTATAATCATCGTCAAACTCCGATGTATCATCTGTCGGTTCCAGACCTTCTTCGAGAGCCGGATTGTCCTCAAGCTCTTGTTTTATACGTTCTTCGAGCTCTATCACAGGTAGTTCGGTCAGTTTAATAACCTGCATCTGCAAAGGCGAAAGCTTTTGCTGTTGCTTAAGTTGTAACTGTTGTTTCAGAGCCATGTTTGCTATTATATTCTGTTAAGACAAAGATAATAATAAAAACAATATTTTATATGGAATGGTTCTCTGATGGAAGTATCTTTACAACATATTATATTATCAGCTCTGGTATATAAATGAGAAAAGCCCTGATTAATCAGGGCTTTTTGTCTTCTTATATCGTAAGATTAGAATTTGTATCCTACTGTAAGGTATGCGTTCATGTTGCGTACTTTACCATCACCTCTGGCCATATTTAGCAAACCGAAGTCATAGCCAAGTCCTACGCCGATTTTCCCGAATTCAGCGCCTACGCCTAGTCCTACACCAAAGTCAAATCGTTTAGCTCCGCCTTCTTCTTCGCTACCGAAGAAATCACCCTTTTCTTTTATTCCGGCTATTTTCACAGTAGTTTTACCTCCTAGTCCATAAGCTACGTACGGCCCTGCGTGAAATACTAGTCTTGTATTATCTGCAACTGTCAGTTTATACCCAACATGTACAGGTAGTTGCAAGTACATCGGATTCATAGTGAGGGATTCATCTCCCTCTTTAATCTTTGCACCTTTAGTTGTAAATTCAAGACCTGTCAATAAATATACATCAGGTGTGAAAGCATAGTCTAGCGTTACCCCTGCATTGAAACCGAATTTAGCGTCCATATCCAGATCTCCGCTAAAGTTAGAAAGGTTTGCACCCACTTTTACTCCGAAAGTAATAGGGGTATCCTGTGCACTTGCACTCACGCCGATAAGCATAGCAATAGCTACTAAACTTGTTTTAAGAATTGTTCTCATAAGTCTGTTAAGTTAAATAATTTATTAAAGTGTTCTCTAAATCGCCGTAAATATATATCCTTTTTCTGTCTATAACTAATTTTGTTAATAAAAATGAACGTTCGGTCTAAAACTTATACCCTACAGTAAGGTATGCGTTCATATTGCGTACTTTGCCTTCATTGCTTCTGGCCATATTCAATAAGCCAAAGTCATAGCCAAGTCCCACACCAAGCTTACCAAATTCAGCACCTACTCCTAAGCCAATACCGAAGTCAAATCTTTTAAATGCTTCATCTCCGAATGTGTCTGTTTCCATCGGTAATTCTGCGTCGCTGATACCATATTCTTTTTTAAGTTCCTTCATGTTTATTGTTACGGTTGTAGCACCGTTTCTCACCTTTACTTCATCATCGATTTTAAACTTTCCACCTACTCCGTAAGCTATATATGGTCCTGCATGGAATGTTATTTTGGCAGATTCATTTACATCCATCTTATATCCTATATGAATAGGTAGTTGCAAGTACATCGCATTTATTTTAGATTTCATAGAAAGATTAAAAGTTTCCCCTTCTTCCGTTATTGACTCTTCGTAATCATATCTTGCACCTTTAGTTGTGAATTCCAAGCCTGTCATCAAATATAGATTCGGTGTCAAAGCATAATCCAGAGTAACGCCTGCATTGAACCCGAATTTAGCTTTTGTGTCTTCTACATCTCCACTAAGGTTAGAAAGGTTTGCACCCACCTTTACTCCAAATGTTATGGGTTTGTCTTGTGCATTCGCAATGGTAACGATAAGCAAAGCGATAGCAACTAAACTTGTTTTAAGAATTATTCTCATAGTCTGTTGAGTTAAATAGTTTATATAGTGTTCTCTAAATCGTTGTAAATATGAATGTCCGTTCAGAATTTATACCCTACAGTAAGGTATGCGTTCATGTTTTTGCCGTTAGGATCAGATACACCTGTATTGTCTATTGACCAGGTGTTATCTTCCATGTTGATGCGGTTGATAAAACCTAAGTCATAACCCAAATCGAGATATACTTTGCTGATTTCAACTCCTACACCCAAACCGATACCCAGATCGAACCGTCTGTATTTAAAACCGAACATGTTTTCGAGATCTTCATTGAAAGCATCTACACTAACACTTCCCAACTTGTATTTGCCATCGACAGCATATGCCAGATACGGACCTACATGTATGACAAACTTTACATTTTCGGACACGGGCATTTTATATCCTACATGTACGGGTAATTTCAGATATGAGAAGTTCATTTTGGCATCACCATCCTTTGTGCCTTCTAATGAATATTGTAAGCCGGTCATTAGGTACACATCGGGAGTCATCGCAAAATCAAGAGTCACTCCTGCATTGAAGCCTATTTTAGCATCACCTTTCAGGTCTCCGGTCATATTTGAAAGATTCATTCCTGCTTTAATTCCGAATGTTATGGGCTTGTCCTGGGCATTTACGTTTGTACTGATAAATAGAGCGGTGGCAACTAGGGCTGTTCCAATAAGCTTTTTCATAGTGATTGAGTTTTTTTGATGTTAAAATTGAATACTGTAAGCCACAAATATATATCTTTTTGTGAAAATCACATCTTCTTGTCATAAAAAAAAGGCTGTCCATTAAGGACAGCCTTTTCGTATTTTATATTCTTACTTCAATTAGAATAAGAATTTCACTCCTAACTGCAAGCTACCCAGTGTTCTGTCGTCTACAGAGTTGAATGGATTCGCATTTACGTGGAAATCAGTAGTGCTGTCGCCTCCTTTTGGTTTAGCGGTATTGAATCCTGCGCTGAAAATAGGGAATGAAGCCTCTATTGTTAGCCAGCTGTTTACAACATAGTCAAAACCCGGGGCAAGTTGTATCGCCATCTGTGTGGAATTAACTTTTACTGAAGCATCTCCGTCACCAAAAGTTGTATTGCCTATTATTACAGGTAGGGCTGCTTGTCCGAAAAAGAACAGACCTCCGCTGATGTTCCAATATTTACGAACTAATGGTTTGATAACAAATCCATTTGTTTTTTCAATTTGAACACCATCGTCTTTTAATTTGCTACCCATATATCCGACTCCGACACCAATGGCAACATCCGGAGAAATAAATGTACCTACTATTGGTAACACAGTTGTAGTAGTTTGTTTCCCTTCTTCTATGTGAGAGCTGCCATATGACAATTCACCACCTGCAAACCATGTACCTTTAAGACCATCCTGAGCATTCGCAAATAAACATACTGTAGCTAGAACTACGACTAAAATCATTTTTTTCATAGCGATCATAATTTAAATTATTAAAGTGCTTCGTTTCTTGATTGTTTTGTTTAACTCTATGGATGCAAATATATGTTATTTTTCGTAAAATTCACAATTTGAAACAAAAAATGATAAAAAAAACAAACGTTCATGTATTTTTCTTAAACCGATCGCGCTGAATATCTTTAGATTGTAATCGTTGTGCCCGTATTATTTCCTATCTGAGAGGCGCTCATAATAATGACTTCTTTCACTCCCGATTCGATAGACTCGAAGGCATTTTCCAGTTTGGGTATCATCCCCCCTTGTATGATTTGCTGCTTTACAAGTTTGTCGAAGTCGTTTCTGTTCAGATGAGGTATGACGCTGTCGTCATCGTTTTCGTCCATCAGTACGCCTTTCTTCTCGAAACAGTATACAAGGCTAACGTCGAATTTTCGGGCTAAAGCTTTTGCCGTTTCTCCGGCAATGGTGTCAGCATTGGTATTTAGTATATTTCCCTGTCTGTCGTGAGTCAGCGGAGCCAGTACGGGTATTACTCCCTGAGCAATGAGGAAAGATAATGTATCCGCATTTACCTCCTTTACATCTCCTACATATCCGTAATCGATATCCCTCACAGGGCGTTTTTCAGACCTTATGATATTCATGTCGGCTCCTGTCAGTCCCAGAGCATTCAGTCCCAGAGCCTGTAATCCGGCAACGATATTTTTGTTTACAAGTCCGCCATATACCATAGTCACCACTTCAAGCGTTTCCTTGTCGGTAATGCGTCGGCCGTTTACCATCCGGCTTTCTATGCCCAGACGTTCGGCCAGTTTGGTTGCCGATCGTCCTCCGCCATGCACCAAAATCTTATTTCCTTCTATTTTGGAGAAGTCATTCAAAAGCTGTTTCAGCGATTGCTCCTCTTCTACAATTTTTCCTCCTACCTTTATAATGGTCAGTTTATCCATAGCCTGCTGATATTTATATTAGAACAAAGAAAAAGAGATTGTCTCTAATAAAGAAACAATCTCTTGATAAATTTTCGCACGAAAGATTACTTTCTGAGGCCAAGCTCCTTAACGATGGCACGGTATCTTTCGATATCGTTTGCTACCAGATAATCCAGTAAACGACGACGTTTACCTACAAGGCGTCTCAATGATCTTTCAGTGTTATAGTCCTTCTTATTTAACTTCAAGTGTTCAGTTAAATGCGAAATACGGTATGAAAACAATGCTATCTGAGCTTCAGGTGAGCCAGTATCAGTGTTAGACTTTCCGTATTTTGCGAAGAGTTCTTGCTTTTTAGCTGAGTCTAAATACATAAAGTAATTATTTATAATTTATTTAACGAGGTGCAAAGATAAAACTTATTTTTTGACAGACAAACATTTAGCGAATAAATGTCTCCTTAAAAAGGAAGGTCGTCACCATCGTTTCCGCTAAAATCTACCGGTGCGGCAGGAGGCGCCTGATTCGGTGCTCCGTATGCAGGTGCAGCGGCTGGTGCTGCTGCTCCGGCAGGTTCTATTTTCCAAGCTCTGAGGTCGGTGTACCAGTTTCCGTTATATTCGCGGCTTTCAGCATCGAACGATACATTCAGTATATTGCCTACCTGAAGCACAGACTCATTTATTTTGTCTCCCCACAGTGTAACGCACACCTTCTTGGGATACATGCCATCTGTTTCCAGTATTATATTTTGTTTACGCCATTCTCCGTTTTTCCCCATTCCTGTTTGTACCGGCAGTACCTGAATCAATTTAGCTGTTAATTCCATTATAACTTTATTTTGTTTGTATTTTTCTAAATCAGAGCATAAAAGTACAAAAAAATCAGGACTTTTCAATTTTAAAGATTAAAGACCTGAAAATATACTCCTACGCTTATTTAAAAAAGAAAAACCCTTCCGAATATTGATTCAGAAGGGTTCCCTGATTTTCTTATCTGAATGATCAATTACTGCTTTTTCAATGTAAGGCCGGCCTTTATCCCGTCATAGCCCTGTAAAAGGCTGTTTAGCGTGCTAAGAGTCGAATTGCCTGTGGCGTTGCTAACATAAGAGATAACAGTCATAAACTTATCGGCATCGAAAGTCAATGTCATCTCACTACCCGATTGGGAATAGTTTGCAGCAATAGTAGCAGATTCGGAGAACACCAGATTTATTTTCTCTGTAGATTTATCAATACTGTATGTTCCGTTCTGGGTTTTACTGCTAAGTGTCACACTGAAAGTACTGTCTGAATTGAAAGTGAAGGTTGTAGCGCCTTCTTTGATTCCAACCTTGCCAAGCTGGGTATTTAATTTACTTTCAATGCTGGAGGTCGCCAATTTTCCACCCGCTTTTTTTAGGATATTATCCGATTGAAGTTCTACGGCCGAGCCTGTATAGCTCCATGTGCCGGATATATCTGTACTACTAGAAGAGCTTCCTGTAACTGAAGATACTACACTTGATATGGTTTCTTTGTTGAGTAAGTCCTTTAAAGATTGTGCATGGCCATTGCTTACTAATGCAAATAAGAACAAGGTTAAAATAGAAATATTCTTCTTCATAAGTTAAAAATGTTGGTTCTTACAATTATTGTTAGTTGTTTGTGATAATTTGCATAAAGGTAAGGTGAGAAAGATAGATATTCAATTATAATCGATAGAATCGGGAATCTGATAGACAGATAGTACGATAATTGAGAAAATGCTATCTCAGGCTACAATATAATCTTATTCATCCTTATCAAAAGGTATGTCTTGCTGAGCATTCTCCATAGCCTGTATTCTCTCTGCCGATGCAATGAATTCTTTATAGTAAGAAAGCAGCAGTGTAGTAAGAGGTATGGCGATAATCATACCCACTATTCCCAATAGAGACCCCCATACGGATAGAGATAATAATATGATGGCAGGATTCAGCCCCATTGCTTTTCCCATTATTCTTGGCACAAGGAACAAATCCATGATACATTGCACGATAACATATATCAGTGCCACAAGACCGATCATCACCCAGAAGCTGTCGGTTGTCTGTGAAGCCCGTAGCCAGCAAAGCAATATTGCCGGAGGAAAGGTAATAACCTGCAAATAGGGGATCATGTGTACCAGTCCGACTATAATACCGAACATAATGGCTAGCGGCAAACCGATAATGTAAAATCCGGTAGCGTACAGTACGGCGAGGATAACACAGATAAATGCCTGATGGCGGAAATATTTGTTCATACTAGTTTCTACATCCAGTGTGATGCGTCCTACTATCGGACGGTATTTAGGAGGAATAAGGAATCTCCACAGTTCGTTTATCTTGTCGTAATCGAGCAGGATAAAGATAAGATAGAGCAGCACGATGAATACAACAGTGAGCCCAAGCAGGAAGGTGACCGTATTAGAAAAGAGTGCTTCTACGGCAGGTCCCAGAAACTGGAATATCTCCACCAGATTGTCCTTCGACAGGCTCTCCTGTATTTCTTTAAAGTCGATATATCGGCCTATGGCATCGGCTACACTCACCGGAATGCCGTCTTTACTGATAGACGTGAGGTCATAACTTGCGACCAGAGCATTGATCTGCCATATTTCGTTTTCTATCAGCGGTACAAGGATGAATCCCAGTAGCGTTAATACTCCGGCTACAGATAGCAGGGTGAGTACAACAGCGAGTGAATGCGCCAGTCTTAGCCTCTTCTGATAAAATCGCACCAATGGATTGAGCATGTATGCCAACAACCATGCGATGAAGAACGGCAAAAGTACATCTTTGAGTATATACAGAAAGTAAAGGCCGGCTCCGATGGCCAGTACGCTGATCAGCATACGAATGGTTCTGTCAAAAGTAAAGGGCTTTTCAAATGGTTGTCCTAATGACATATCAGAGTATAATTGATTGAATTATTTAGTATATCTTTACAAAGATATTTTATTTTTCCGATTCTCAGAAACAATTTGTCCACGATGAAAGTAAAGATTAAACATTTATTATTCCTCTTCATATTAGCGCCTTACATCTTAACAGCCCAGACCCGTCAAACAGGACTTCAGCAATTCCTTAGTTTGCCCGGATTGAAACACGCTTCGGTAGGTGTTTGTGTAAAAGACCTCACCGGAAAACAGATTACCGGACACAATGCGGAAAAGTCATATACTCCCGCATCTATACTGAAAGTGGTGACTACTGCTACTGCACTGGAGGTTCTCGGGGCTGACTATAAATACAAAACCACGCTTGCAAAAGATAAGGACAATACCAATCATCTGTTGATTCACGGCTATGGTGATCCTACATTGGGTACAAAGCACCTCGATAATATATCCGATGCCTTCCTGTCTCAGTGGGTTGACCAGATAAAGGAAAACTTCGATCCGGCGAAGCCCCTCGACATAACTGTAATCGATGACTATTTCGGCTACGACGGTATATCGCAGCGCTGGATATATCAGGACTTGGGCAACTATTACGCTGCTGCCGCCTATGGCATCAGTGTCTATGATAATACATACCAATTATACTTCAACACCACTCGGCGCGATACCTGTCCCGTTATCTTGAAAACCGAGCCAGAAATAAATCTGTCTTTCAGAAATACATTGACACTAAATGCTTCGGGGCAGGACAACGGCTATATACATGGATTGCCCTTTTCGCAGGATCGGCTGTTGACGGGAAGTATTCCTGCAGGAAAGACTTCTTTCAGTATCAAGGGTGATATACCCAATCCCGGCTTGTTTCTGGGTGAGGCCTTAGCGAAGCAACTGTCGGCTAACGGGCGCAATGTCGGACAAGTAAGCAGCACATACGACAGATACTTTACACAGATGTACTCAACGGCTAAAACTGCCTTTAATGAAGATATATTCTATACCCACAGTTCATATCCGCTCAGCGACATTATCAAGGATACGAATGTGCGTAGCAACAACCATTATGCCGAGCATCTGCTACGCGCGGTGGGACGGGTAAAGAATGCTGATATCTATTCTTCCGCCCTCGATGAGGGTGTGAAAAAGACTAACGAGCTATGGAAAGCCAGAGGGCTGAATACTACTGCCCTTATGATGTTCGACGGTAGTGGCTTATCTCCGTCCAATGCTGTCAGCCCTGCCTTTATGTGCGACCTGTTGGTGTATATGCAGGCAAAGAGTAAGAATGCCAAAGCTTTTCTCGAGTCGCTGCCTCAGGCTGGAAAGGATGGCACAGTAGCCTATCGACTCAGAGGTACTAAGCTTGCAGGCAAAGTGTACATGAAGAGCGGAAGTATCAACGGTGTACAATGCTTTGCCGGATATTATATAAATGGCGAGAAGAAATATGCCTTTACCATTATGGTCAACAAGTTTACCGGCTCACGCAGCCAGATCACAAAGGGGATAGATAACCTATTGTTGTCTCTATTTTAATCTGTTGATTATCAGTGTTTGTTTTAAAAAAGGTAACAAAGGTAACACATTTGCAACAGTTTCTTTTATGTAACCTTTTTGTAAGGGCATCCCTTGTGGGTGTCCGATTGTATAACGGGCAGTTACAAGCCGCTGTTCCTATATTTAATCCAAACCTTTTTCGGGGCTTTGCTGCTCCCTCTCCTCTTGGAGAGGGCTGGGGAGAGGTGGATTTTAACTAAAACCTTACAACCAACGGTCACAGGAGCGCAGCATATGTAAAATTACAAGTTTCCATATGTAGGGGCGGATTATTATCCGCCCGTTTTTAGACGTATTGCTCTCGTATTCGGGCGGATGATAATCCGCCCCTACAGCAAACCCAGATATTTTAACTAAAACCTGACAAAGATTACAAGTTTTAGCTACACTTTGCTTCGCCGAACGATGTTTCTAGCCTGCTAGTTTAAAGCCCCTTTTTCTAGTATACTAGTATACTGAGAACTAGTAAACTCATCATCAATTTAAAGACCTCTTTCATTGGCATATCGGCACATTACCGAATTAGCTCATTGATATCTTATAGATAATCTTCCCGCAAAAAAATACAATTACCTGCTTCCTAAATCCATATACATATTCTGGAAAAATACTTTTGCCTGTTTTTCCAGTTCCGGATTTCCCGATTGACTGATAATGCTTTGTTTGTCGTTGTCATAAGTAACCGTTCCCGTAGAATCGGTCATGCAAAAACCGTTAACATACGAATAGAATGCAAACTTACGCCCTTCGGGATTCAGCATATCCTTGCTGAACCTGAAATCGTCATGCTTTATATTTAGCTGCGACAGGAGTGTCGCTGCCAGATCGTTTTGTGAACCGTAGTCTCCGATTACAGCCGGTTGCTTTACTGCCCCCCCCAGCCATATCATCGGAATGCGGAAACGTTCGGGGTCACTGTTGTTCAGCCCTTGCGGATATCCCTGCATAGCATGGTCGGCAATCAGTATGATCAGTGTATTATTCCACAATTCCTTTGTCTTTAGCTGCCTTACGAAAGATCCGAGGCACTCGTCTGTATAATTCACGGCATTGAGAAACGGCTCTTCAAATTTTGTGACAGGCACATCGAACGGCTCGTGGCTGCTCAGTGTCAGTATTGTTTTCAGGAAAGGCGTATCCTGTGTGTTATGTGTCAGGTCGTTGTATGCCCTGTCGATAACAAACTTGTCGGGCGCACCCCATTTGGTCATGCGCTCGCTCAACGGGAAGTCTTTATCCGATACAACATCGCTTATACCGCATGCCCCTACAAAATAAGAACGCATATTGGCGAAGTCCGCATCTCCCCCATAATAGAATGAAAGATTCTTATATCCGCTGTTTTTCAACGATCTGGAGATGGTTGGTAACGATTCCGTCTTTTGCGGATATTTCATAATCGCCACCGTAGGATGAGCCGGATAACCGCTCAGTATAGAGACAAGCCCCCTGTCGGTGCGGAAGCTGTTTGCATAGAAATTACTGAAAAACACTCCCTCTTTGGCAAATTGGTGCATATTGGGAGCCACTACCGAATCCATCGCCACATCACTCGAAAAACTTTCGAGAATGAACAGAATGATATTAGGTTT
>JAITVH010000023.1 GCA_031285905.1 Prevotella sp. | reverse complement strand
AGAGAATTTCCCGCTCCGATAAGGAGGATAAGCATGAAGATACCCCAGAATACCCCGAACCCTGTCAAAAAGCTGCGGAGCTTGTTTCGGGTAATGGTAGTCCATATTTCCTGCCAGTTGTCTAAATCAAACATTTTGTATTTTTAGTTACGAGCTATAAGTTATGGGTTACAAGATTGTGTATCAGATATAAATAACTCATAATTCATAATTCTTTATTCATAATTCTTTATTACTCTGCCCTCATTGCTTCTATTGGTTTTACTCTGGTCGCTTTCAAAGCTGGTATTAATCCGGCGATAGTACCGGCGAGTACAAGTACGAATGTGGCTAAGAATGCAGCATCTAGATCCACTCTGGGATCACGAAACATAGTAAACTGTTCTTGAGGGAAATTAAAAATAAAGTTTTCTAATACACCAGATTCACTAACCAATACTCCAATAACCAATCCTATATAGCCGGCAGCTGTAGTAATCATTATAGATTCGAATATTATCAATCTTAGTACTGATGCAGGTGTTGCTCCTATAGCTTTGCGGATGCCGATTTCCCTTGTCCGTTCTTTGACTGTGATAAGCATAATATTACCTACACCTACAACACCAGCCATCAAAGACAAAATCCCAATAACTCCAAGAAAGAGATTTATAACAAAGAATAATTGGCTCATCATCTCCACATCTTCTGCCGTATTCCGTATATAAAGTGCCGAACGGTCGGCCGGATCGAATTTGTGGAGTTGCGCCACCTGTTTTCGTACCCGTTCTACAAAAGCTTTATTATCTTCCAGTTTTGTGATTCCTTTCACAGTGAAATCTATCTGGCGGAATCCCCATCCCCGGTTGTATAGCATCTGTGCTGTAGTGAAAGGAACATATGCAGGAGGATTATTATTAAACATATCCGAATCGTCATATATACCGATTACCTGAAAGGCAATACCATTAGCAATTACATATTTGCCAAACGGTTCTTCTCCTTTAAACAGCAAACGTCGCATCTCAGGGCTGATTACAGCTACTTTCCGCCTGTTGTCTACATCCAGTTTGTTGAGGAAACGTCCATCGCCGGCTTTTACTTTTATATTGTTGATATGAGCTGCATCCTGCGAGACTCCTTCGAGCCGCCATGCACCATATTCGTTTCCATAAGAGATTGTCACGTTCTGAGTGACACGGGCAGATACATATTCTACCTCAGGTATTTTATTACTTATCAGGTCGTAGTCTTTATGATCGAACGAAATTCTCCTGTTAGACGGCAATCCCTGATATGGCATTGATGTCCATCCCGGCCAAAGCGTTACGGAATTTTGTGCCCGATTGGAAAAATTGGATGTCACACCATTTTTAAGCCCGTTACCGGAAGCTAACAGGATGATAAGCATAAATATTCCCCATGCTACGGCAAAGCCTGTAAGTGCAGTTCGCATCTTGTTTTTACCGATAGTGGCCAGTATCTCTCGCAAAGAATCAAAATCAAACATTCCGTAAAAATTACATATCTATTACAGGATTCAAATTTATCTCAACAGAACCGATGACTCCGTCTTTTATATGGATCACCCGGTCTGTTGCATTGGCTACCGATTGTTCGTGTGTTACCACAAGCATGGTGATATCATCTTCAGCATTTATTTTTCTTAGCAGTTCCATCACTTCCCTTGACGTCTTACTGTCGAGCGCACCTGTCGGCTCATCGGCCAGAATTACTTGCGGTTGCGAAATCAGCGCCCGGGCAATGGCCACACGTTGTTTCTGACCTCCTGATAGTTCATTCGGCATATGTTCGGCATGAGTAGCGATTCCCATCTTGTCAAGGTATTCCATTGCCAGCACATTTCGCTTTTTGCGACTGACACCTTTGTAGTAAAGGGGAAGTGCCACATTTTCCAAAGCGTTCTTGAAAGAGATGAGATTGAACGACTGAAAGATGAAGCCTATTTTCTCGTTTCTCAATTCGGCGGCCTTGGTTTCGCTCTGGTTTTTGATTAGCACATTATCCAGATAATACTCACCTGTATCATAATTGTCCAGGATACCGAGAATGTTGAGCAATGTGGATTTACCGGAACCGGAAGCTCCCATGATAGAGACTAACTCTCCTTTCCTTACTTCCATATTAATACCTTTCAATACGTGCAGGGGTGCACCATTGTAATAGGTTTTATTCAGGTTGGTTATTTTTATCACACTTGTATATTATTAGATGTGTATCAAATTTTAACACGCAAATTTAAATGTTTTCAAAACATATGTTTCCCTAATGATAACATTTTATAGTTATATGTCGATAAAAATGAAAAAAGGTTACACTGTTATGATATTTTAACAAAAATATATTCATTTTGTTTCGGTATCTTTGCATTATTGTAAAACTATTAAATGCCTGAATATTTATGAAAAAACTTTTATTGATTTTCTCTATTCCCATTCTGTTGCTCACCTCGTGTGATAAAAAGATTACCGAACTGAATGTGCTGAGTTTTAATATCAGGATGGATACACCTGTAGACAGTATGAATAGCTGGCAATACCGCAAAGATGTAGCCGCACAGATTATAAAAGATCAGAATGCTGATATAGTGGGTACTCAGGAAGTACTTATCCATCAGTTGAATGATCTCAAGTCACGTTTGCCTGAATACAATGCGATAGGAGTTGGGCGATTTGATGGAAAAGAAAAAGGAGAGTTTTGTGCTATATTATATAAGAAAGATCGTTTTGAAGAAATGGAATCGGGTAATTTCTGGTTGAGTGAAACACCTGAAGTTCCCGGAGTAAAGGGTTGGGATGCCGCCTGTGAACGTGTGGCCACATGGGCTATATTGAAAGATAAAGAAACAAAAGAAGAATTCTTTTTTGTAAACACCCATCTCGATCATGTAGGTAAGGTAGCAAGAGTAGAGGGCGTAAAACTATTGTTGGAGCGTGCCAAAACCTATGGAAAAGGACTTCCTGCAATCTTGACTGGAGACTTTAATGCAACACCTGATACAGATGTAATAAAACATGTAGTGGATCAATCGAATCCTGATCATCTGATCCATACGAAAGAAGTAGCGGAAACGATTAAAACGGATGGAGGAACATTCCATAATTACGGAAAAGTACCGTTAGAGAAAAGAAGCCTGATAGATTATATATTCGTCAGCCCGGGTATTAAGGTTAAGCAATATGATGTGTTGCCTGAAAAACTGAACGATATCTATATTTCCGACCATTCTATAGTATCGTCTTTAGTACAATTGCCATAGCTGGCAGAATAAATTAATATATAAGAACCGATAGATTTTTGTCTATCGGTTTTGTTTTTATCAGGATAGCTATGTTAATCTATATTTTGATATAATTACATTTTATAATTAAATAATATCATATTTCTTGCAATTTCCCTGAAACATTTTATTAATTTTGGAAACATCGCCTCAAAATGAGGTTTTTTGGTAAAGGTATTATAGTATTAACCATGTAAAACATTTTAGCCATGAAGATTTACCAAACTAATGAAATCAAGAATATAGCTATTCTTGGTAGTTCGGGAGCCGGCAAAACCACTCTCGCCGAAGCCATGCTCTTTGAAGCTGGCGTCATAAAACGCAGAGGAAGTGTAAAAGACGGAAATACTGTCTCGGACTATTTCCCGGTGGAAAAAGAATACGGATATTCCGTCTTTTCCAGCATTTTCTCTGTAGAATGGATGAACAGAAAGCTCAATTTTATTGACTGTCCGGGATCTGACGATTTTGTGGGTAATGTAGTTACATCACTTAATGTAACAGACACCGCCCTAATGATGCTTAATGCACAATATGGTATCGAAGTAGGTACCATTAATCAGTTAAGATATACTCAGAAACTACAGAAACCTGTTATCTTTATTATCAATCAGCTCGACCATTCAAAAGCTGATTTTGACAATGTAGTGTCTCAACTTAAAGCCGAGTATGGCGAAAAGGCTGTGTTGGTACAATATCCCCTGAATTGTGGAGAAGGATTTAATGCAGTCATTGATGTGTTGAAATTTAAAATGTTCCGATGGAAGCCTGAAGGTGGCGTTCCTGAGGTTCTCGATATACCTGCCGAAGAAATGGATAGGGCAACAGAGTTGCAACAGAAATTAATAGAAGCGGCAGCCGAAAATGAAGAATCATTGATGGAGAAATTCTTCGATCAGGGTACACTCACTGAAGAAGAAATGCGTATGGGTATCCGTTGGGGATTGGTTAACAGAGACCTCTACCCGGTATTCTGCGTATCGGCGGAGAAGGATATGTGCGTGCGCCGTACAATGGAGTTCCTGGGCAATGTTGTGCCTTATGTTCGTGACCTGCCTGCTCCAAAAAGTACGGAAGGTGTTGAGGTAAAACCTGATAGTGAAGCACCAACCAGCCTGTTCTTCTTTAAAACAATGGTTGAACCGCATGTAGGCGAAGTTTCTTACTTCAAGGTGATGAGCGGGAAAGTTCACGAAGGAGACGATCTTATAAATGCTGACCGGGGCTCGAAAGAACGCATGGGGCAGATATTTGTTCCAGCAGGGCAGCAACGCTCTAAAATAGAGGAGCTTGTAGCCGGAGATATAGGCGCAGCAGTGAAACTAAAAGATGTGCGGACAGGAAATACTCTAAATGTAAAAGGAACGGATAATAAATTTAATTTTATCAAATATCCAGATCCGAAATACCGCAGGGCAATAAAAGCCGAAAATGAAAAAGATACTGAAAAACTCAGTGAAGTGCTGCAACGTATGCACGAAGAAGATCCTACCTGGCTGATTGAAAATTCGAAAGAACTGAAACAAATGATTGTTTCCGGTCAGGGCGAATTCCACTTAAAGACATTAAAATGGAGGATTGAAAACAACGATAAGATTCCAATCGTCTATTCAGAACCGAAGATTCCGTACCGGGAAACAATAACCAAAGCCTCCCGTGCCGACTATCGTCATAAGAAACAATCTGGAGGAGCTGGTCAGTTTGGCGAAGTTCATTTAGTTGTTGAGCCATATACAGAAGGTATGCCTGTGCCTGAAACATATAAATTTAACGGGCAAGAATTTAAGGTACAAGCAAGAGATGTGCAAACCTATGATCTGGACTGGGGTGGCAAACTTGTATTTGTAAACAGTATCGTTGGTGGATCTATAGATACGCGCTTTTTGCCTGCTATCTTAAAGGGTATTATGTCCCGCCTCGAACAAGGGCCGTTGACAGGTTCATATGCCCGTGATGTACGCGTTGTGGTATACGATGGTAAGATGCACCCGGTTGACTCTAACGAAATATCATTTATGCTTGCCGGGCGAAATGCCTTTAGTGAAGCCTTCAAGAATGCCGGGCCGAAAATCCTGGAGCCTATCTATGATGTGACAGTGACTGTTCCTTCGGATAGGATGGGGGATGTGATGGGTGACTTGCAGGGGCGCCGTGCCATGATCATGGGTATGGAAAGTGACAGGGGGATTGAAATTTTGAATGCTAAAGTTCCATTAAAGGAAATGGCGAACTATTCGATCTCTTTAAGTTCCCTTACAGGTGGACGCGCTTCATTTACCATGAAGTTTGCCAGCTACGAACTTGTTCCATCCGATGTACAGGATAAGTTGCTGAAAGAATACGAAGCAAGCCAGAAAGACGAAGATTAAGATTAGTCTTGATTCATATTATTATAAAAATTAGGCGGCTGTCAGTTCGACAGCCGCCTGTTTTTAGTAGGACATCATACTACTTATCTTCTCCAAATATGCTTCCATAGCGATGGTACTCATATGCGATACTTTGCTCTTTCAGATAGTGGAGTAATTCCAGTCGTCCCTCGATCAGAGGCTTATCCGATGCAATATGTTTACCTAATTTAGCTGCTTTGTTATAGATTACATCCGATAGGCCAGCCGAACAGGTACGGATACGCTCATATTTATCCATCTCTTCTACAAACTGGTTTTCCTCCTGAATAACTAAATCAATGCCTAATACTATCTTAGCCGCTCTTTCTAATATTGGTAACTTTTCATCTTTTTGCGAGATGCTGATCAAAACAGGAGTTTTAGCCAATGTCGCTGCAGATAATATTAATAGTACATCAGCAATACTATCAGTATCTTGTACCCTGACCCCAATATTCTTTAGCGGAAGGTAACGGAAAATATTTTCCTCTCCATAAATATGGTTTACATCACGTTCTTGTGAAAATTCTACTTCCCATGCTTTTTTATAACTTTCATAAGCAATATTCAGACGATATCTATCTTTTTCATTACTTATAAGGTCACTTAATGGAGATTGAGAAGTGGTTGATATCTCTGCTCCTTTTTCTGTAAACTCTACGAAACAAGATACATAATTAGGCCCCCCGGCTTTGATGCCTCCCCCAAAAGCAGAGCGTTTCATACCTCCAAATGGCTGGCGGTTGACAATAGCACCTGTAATCCCCCTGTTGATATAAAGATTACCTGCTTCTATTTTATTTTTCCATATCTGGTGCTCATTCTCATCAAGGCTCTGCAATCCGGCTGTCAAACCATATTCGGAAGAGTTGGCAAACTCGATTCCCTGCTCAAGGTCATCTATGCATACGACAGACAGAAGTGGCGCAAACAATTCATTGCTGAATGTAAAACTGCCGGGCCTAACACCCCATTTCACTGTTGGTTTCAGAATGTATTTCTTTTCATCTAAAAATTCGGGAGCCACAAGCCACGATTCGCCTTCTTCCAGATTATTAATCGCATGTAATAATTTATCATTATCGTTTGTAATCATTGGCCCTACCATATTCATCGTGTCCCATACACTGCCTGTACGCATACTGGTTACAGCGTCTTTGAGTTTAGACTTAAATGTTTCATCATTAAAAGTCTTTTTATCTAATAACACGAGAGAACAAGCCGAACATTTTTGCCCTGCGTTGCTGAATGCCGAAGAAACAATATTCAGAATGGCGTGATCCTGATCACCGTTAGCAGTAACTATAATTGCGTTCTTTCCACCTGTTTCGGCAGAGAGAGGAGTGCGTGGACTATTCTCCAATAATCTGAAGGCGGTATCTGTACCTCCTGTGAGGATAACATGTTTAACTGAAGGATGTGCGGTCAGGCAATTCAGAGATGAACGGTCGGCGCTGCAAACTACTTGTAATGCATCTTTAGGAACTCCGGCATCCCAGAAGCATTTGGCAAATTCCCATGCGATAGGGAGTGCTACAGTAGCCGGTTTCAAGATCACACTATTGCCTCCCGCAAGCGCGGAAGCCACGCCTCCCACAGGTATGGCAAGTGGAAAATTCCATGGTGGTATAACCAGAATAATACCCTTAGGTGTATACGAAACGGTTTCCAGTTCGGCAAAATGTCTCATAGTAATCGGATAGAAACGGCAAAAGTCTATTGCCTCAGATACTTCCACATCACCTTCCATAAACGTCTTGCCTGTAATGGAAGCCATACAACCAATCAGGTCGCCACGTTTTGCAGACAAGTTGTCCGCTACTTTGTGGAGTATTTCATTAATCTTATCAATATTTGTTTTTCTCCAGCCCGATTTATCATCTTCTGCTATAGTAATGATCTCTTTTATCTGGTCTAAAGAAGAAAGATTTGCCTCACAAAAGCACACTTCATCATTTCGGCTACGGTCGTAGTATTTCTTCTTATGTTCTGTTATTTCCTCTTTTTCACCTATTTGCACAGGGATTATAAAGTTTTTGTCATTTATCTCATTTCCCCATTTATGCAGGGCATTTAATGCCCATTGGCGATTTTGATGAAGGTCGAGATCTGTATCAGGTTCATTCTGAAATGTGTTTATATCCTTTACGGGTTTAGGAGCTTTGTTCCTGTCCTGAGTGCGGCGTGGAGCTGACACTATTGTTTCTTTCATCTGATAGGCTGACAGAAACTGTTCAACCAAGAACTTCCATTGAGGGCTATCCATTTTAAGGTTGAATGAATAGCTTAGGAAGTTATCTTTTCCTGTGTTCTCATCCAATCGGCGAACCAGATATGAAATCGCATTCAGGAAGTGCTCTTTTTTAACCACCGGAGTATATAGAATGATCTGTTTGTCCAGTTTCCTCATTACTCTCGGGAGATGATTTGCCATACCTTCCAGCATTTCAAAAGTGACATATTCCGATACACCATTCTTCTGGCTGAGTAGGTGTGCATATGCTATACTAAAGAAATTATGTGAGGCAACACCTACATACATAGCCTTAGCATTTTCAGGTAAGAGAGCGACATCAAGTATACGCATATAATTGGCATCTACTTCCACTTTACTTGGCAATACCGGATTTGTCCATCCTCGTAGCGATGATATAATACTTTCCATTTGCAGATTAGCTCCTTTTACTAAACGCATTTTCAGTGGAGCTCCGCCATTAGCCAGACGTTCTTTTGCAAACTTCAGAAGTTTTTCCTGTAATAGTCCTGCATCCGGTAAGTATGCCTGCACAACTATTCCTGCTGTGTAATCTTTAAATTCGGGCATACTTAAGACCGTAATAAATACATCGAGTGTCAGATCCATATCTTTATACTCCTCCATATCGAGGTTTACAAATTTAGGTTTGGAAACACCATCCTGATCTGTATAAGGATACTTAATTGCTTGCCCGTAGATAGAAGCTACAAGTTGGCAAAGGTCTTTCTTATTTTGTTCATAACTGAGTGGATGTATTTGGGCATAGATTCCCGACAGTTTGATGGATATATAGTTAATATCAGGCTCTTTTAATGCTTCAAGGTAGTGCTGATATCGGTTGTTTGCTTCGCCGTCTCCTAATACAACCTCCCCCAACAGGTTAACGTTCTGTCCTATTTTATGATTCCATCTGTCAGACAAATGATCAGTTAATTTAGGCCTTTCTTCAGATATAATTATTTTGTTGGTTTCCTTGCGAAGCCTGCGATTGAATAGCGGAACAGCAATGCCCGGCGCAAGAAAACCGAAGTGCATGAAAAGTTGCAACTGGAATTTATCGAAGGAATTGAAAAAGTCAGGAATCCCATATTCTTCGATTAATAGCTTCATCCGTTTGATAATAGTCCTTTTATCTTTAACTTGTGAAGACTCATCCAGCATTTTTGACAGAAGAGTCTTGTTTGCCGGTGTTTGTATTAATGAAGCATATTTCTTTTGCTCCTTTACTTCTTCTGGTGTTAATTCTTTTTCCGCTTTGTCCAAAAACTGTTTGGCCCACTCAAGGACTTCCGAAGTTGTGATCTTTTCCATGTAACTATGCGCTAAATAATAAGGTTAAATTTTTGATACAAGATATGGAAAAATTGATAAAAGAATGCAGATCATGATCATAAAAATATGAGGACTCTTACATTTTTCAGAATCGGAAAGAAAAATAAGTATAAAAGGATGACGGGAGTATTAAACATGATCTGAAAACAATAAAATGCTTACTTTTGTGTTTAGTAAGTAAAAGAAAGAATTTAGTCAGAGAAAAATTCAGGTGTCAAAAAACAGAGCGGTAAGTACTTTTTCGTTGGTAATTAGTACGCTGTCAGTTATTTTCTATATGTCGTGTTCTAACCAGAAGAATACGGCTATGAATCGTTTTTACCATTCTGTAAATACCCGATACAACATACACTTTAATGCCGAAGAAGCTTATAAAGAAGCTTTGAGGATGCAGAACGAAAACAGAGAAGACAATTTATCGGAAATGTTATATGTCTTTCCGGATAAATCGGATTCTACATCAATGCAATCCGGAGGCGGAAGTTTTACCACTACGATAGACAAAGCAACAAAGGCGATAAAACTACATTCCATAAAGACGAAGCCCAGACGTGATCCTGACCGCAGGAACGATGCGGAATATCAAGCATGGTTGCAGCAAAAGGAATACACACCATTTATGGATAAGGTGTGGTTGCTTTTGGCTAAGGCCGAATTTTATGACGGGAACTATCTGAGAGCTATAACCATCTTTATGTATATATCGAAAATATACGGCTCTCGTCCTGAAATTGTCACAGAATGTCACTTGTGGGTTGCGCGGGCATATAGCGAGATGGGCTGGATGTACGAGGCCGGAAATGTTTTGCATAAGTTGGAACTCGCCGGAGGGGTTTCGGAGAAACAAAAGGCTTTTTATTCGGAGGTAAAAGCGAATTATTTAATAAGAAGTAATGAATACCGCGACGCAATACCCCATTTAGAGTATGCTATCAAGAAAGAGAAGGAGAAAACTCAGAAGCTAAGAATGAAATATCTTCTTGGGCAACTCTATGAAGATATTGGAGATAAGACAAAAGCATATCAGGCTTTTGGCAACATCAAAGGCATGAGCACCCCATATAAATATACGTTTAATGCAAAATTGCAGCAGCTACAACTGGATACCTCTAAAGGGGAGCGCAATCTGGTTGCCGAACTGGAAAAGATGGGCAAAAAATCGAGAAATGAAGAATATCATGATCAAATATATTATACTATTGGGAATATATACCTGAACAATCTGGATAGTGCAAAGGCTATTGGCAGCTACCACAAAGCTGTAGAATCGAGTAAACGGAACGGATACGATAAAATGCTGTCTGAAATAAAACTCGCAGATATTTATTTTGATCAACGCGAATTTGTTCCTGCTCAGCCATTATACGCAAGCGCACTCACGCAAATAAAAAAAGCTAATCCAGCCTATTCCCGCGTATCTACACGATCGGATGTATTAGACGAACTGGTGGTGCATGTAAAGACGCTGCACGAACAGGATAGTCTTCAATATCTGGCCCGTTTACCTGAGGCAGAACGTTTGCAAATAATAAATGCAAAAATAGAAGAACTAAAAAAGCAGGAAGAAGAACGAATCAGGCTGGAGGAGCGTGAAAAGCAAAAAGAAGAGCGTGAAACCAGAACGATAAGTTCTTGGTCCGACCTTGGAATGGCAGTGGAATCCGGGAATAAGACAAGGACACAAAATCAGCAAAATACTTCGGTAAATAATCAAACTTCTTTCTACTTCTATAATGAACAAGCTGTCAATCAAGGAAAAATAGCCTTTCAAAAGCAATGGGGTAGCCGCAAACTTGAGGATGACTGGCGCAGAAGTAGTAAATTCGGTTTTAGTTCCGATCTTGCTGAACTGGTTGATGATCAGAAAGAGGCTGATAAGTCTCTTCTGGATGAAAAAGAAGAAGGGGAGAAAGAAGCGATTGATGATATTTATTCAGTCGAATACTATTTGCAGCAGCTCCCATTAACAGAAACGGCTATTGAGCAATCAAATGTATTGATAGAGAATGCATTATTCAATATGGGGAAAATCTATAAAGATAAACTGCATGACATGGATTTGGCTGTAAATACTTTCAATACCGATATAGAACGTTTTCCCCAAACTCCTAATCTGGAAGAAATATATTACCAGCTTCTGCTTATCTATATGCAGACCGGAGATAGGAATATGATGGCTAATTATAGAAACAGATTATTATCAGAATTCTCTCAGGGAAAATATGCTACACCACTATCCGATGCTAACTATGAATGGAATTTCCGCCATTTACCTATATTGCAGGACTCTCTTTATACTGCCGCATACGATGCCTATATGCAGGCTAATGTAGAGACAGTAAGAGGCAATTACAAGGAAATGAATGATAAATATCCATTTACTGACCTGATGCCTAAGTTCGCTTTTCTCAACGCACTTTCATATGCACAGACGAGAGACATTAAGGGATTGGAAACTAACCTTACTGAATTGACAAATCAGTATCCCAAAGCGGATGTAACCCCTCTTGCTACTGATATATTGGGTAGAATAAAAGAAGGGAAAATCATTTTGTCTGATGGTACGCCAATTCTGGAATTCGATTGGAGCAAAGCATATTTAGCAGAGAATGAACTATTAACAGAGGACGGGGAAGTCTTAGCATTTTCCGAAGATTTGGATAAAGAGTATTTATTGCTGCTTATGTTCAAATCGAATACAGTCGACCGTAATGAACTCCTCTATGAGGTAGCAGACTATAATTTCTCTAATTATGTCATTCAGACATTTGACCTGAGCTTCGATACTGATGCGTCATATGATGTTTTGCAAATCAAAGGCTTTGCCGGTTTCCCTGCAATAAAATCATATCTGGATAAAGCGCTTGGAGCAAATGGATTATTATCGAACATAGATGAAAACATAGTAGCTGTTCCTATTTCTGTCAATAATTATGTTAACGTTCTGCCTCGTATGGGTATGGAACAATATACATCGTTTTTCTCAAAAGAATTTGATGTTTTGTTGCCTAAGCTAATAGCATATTGGGATAAGAATAAAGATGATATTGATGACTTGTCTGAAATACCTGACCTGGCAGAAAATATAAACAATCAACAGAAAGAAGAAACTACAAAGGAAGCCAAAGAGGTAGAGGAAAGACAGAAAAACCGTCCGATAGAAGAGAAGAAGGAAGAAGAGAAGCAACCCGTTGTTAACGAAAAACAAATAACCGCTGACGACTTGTTGACAAAAGAACAATTGGAAACTGTGGGTAAAGTCAGTGATGTGTTGGAAGATGTAGGTGATATTCTGGATAACCCGGTAGATGGCATAAAGAATTTATTTAATCGTAATAAGTATAAGGACAACCTAACAAAAGAAGAAAAAGAAGCCTTAAAACTAGAAGAAAAGCTGGAGAAGGAGCGTCAGAAAGAATTGAAAGCTGTAGAAAAAGTCCGTCAGGATTCTATAAACAAACTAGAGAAGTCCATGCGAGATTCTATATCTAAAGCAGAAAAAGCTGTAAAAGATTCTATTAAGGCTATCGAGAAGGAAAAAGAAGAACAACGTAAGCTGGAAGAACAGCGCAAGAAAGACGCTGAGAAAGCCGTAATAAAGGCAAAAGAAGACGCTACAAAGCAGAAAGAAAACGAGCGTAAAGAAAAAGAACACCTCCAAAAGGAACGTTTGAGTCAGCAAGAACAAGAACGGAAGGAAAAAGAGAAAGCGCGCGAAACGGAACGTAAAGAAAAAGAGCGTCAGCAAAAAGAACGTCTAAAACAGCGGGAACAGGAGCGAAAGGAAAAAGAAAAGGCTCAGGAAAAAGCACGTAAAGAAAAGGAAAAAGAAGCAGAGGAAAAAAGAAAGCAGAGAAACAAATAATTCAAAATTCTATATATTTTTAGCCAAATATCTAAAAAACTTAACATTCATAGCGTGAATCACAAAAAATTATTATTAATTTGCCTTGTGAAAAACATTAGGCTATTGCCTTTTATAAAAAATTAACTATATGAATGAGAACCTAGACCCCGGACTACCTGTGGAAAAATCGTCTGAAGAAATCCAAGCTGATGAAGTGAAAAATGTGGAAGAAAATGTGGTTGAAGCCCCTGTTGCAGAGGACGAGACTCCGATAATCCCGACAGAAGATGAAGTCGCTAAGGAAGAACCAGTAAAAAGTGAACCTACAGAACCGGAAGCAACTACAGAGCCTCCTATGGTAAAGCATGCGTCTTTGACAAAGGAAGAAATTATAGAAAAATTAAAAAATCTTGCCTCTCAGGAAGAATTGCCTCTAAGAACTGAGGTGGAATCTCTGAAACAGGCATATTATAAACTGCGTTCAGCTAGCATTGAAGCTCAAAAAGCGGAATATGTGGAAGCAGGTAACGATATTGAATCTTTTGTTGCATCTCCTGATCCCAGCGAAGATGTTTTAAAAACCTTTATTAATGAAATAAAGGAAAAACGGGCAAGCCGTGCTGCTGACGAAGAAAGACAGAAAGAGGAGAATTATCAAAAGAAACTGGGGATAATAGAAGCTCTAAAGAATCTTGCAGAAAGTTCTGACGATTTTAATAAATTATATAAAGAATTTAAAGATTTGCAACAAAAATGGAATGAGATAACCCTTGTTCCGCAATCCAAGACAAAAGAGCTTTGGAAAGCATACCAACAGCATTCTGAAAAATTCTATGATCTGATAAAGATAAACAACGAGTTCCGTGACTATGACTTTAAGAAAAACCTGGAGCTCAAAAATGCAATCATAGAAGCAGTAGAAAGACTCATAGACGATACGGATTCAGTGTCATCTTTCCATCAATTGCAGAACTTCCATCAGCAATGGCGCGAAATAGGCCCCGTTGCCAGAGAACTTCGTGAGGAAGTATGGAATCGATTCAAGGAGGCTTCAACAGCGATCAATAAAAAATATCAAGGACACTTTGAGTCGTTAAAAGAAAAAGAGGATGATAATCTTGCGCAGAAGACAGCGATATGCGAAACTCTCAGGAATGTTGACTATTCTGCTCTTGCTTCATTTAAAGACTGGGATGACAAAAGCAAAGAAGTAATTGAGTTACAAGCCCAATGGAAGACAATAGGATTTGTTCCTAAAAAAGTTAATACCCAGATATTTGAAGAGTTTCGTTCATTATGTGATATTTTCTTTGAGAAAAAAAGTGACTTTTTCAGAGGTGTAAGGGATGAAATGGATTCTAATCTGGAGAAGAAACGCTCATTGGCCGAACAAGCTAAGCTGCTTAAGGACAGTACTGACTGGAAAGCCACTGCAGATAAATTAATTACTATACAGAAAGAATGGAAAACAATAGGACCTGTTCCTCGTAAATACTCTGATACTGTATGGAAAGAATTTGTAACAGCATGTGATTACTTCTTTGAGCAGAAGAAGAAAAATGAATCGGAGCAGAAAACGGAAGAGATAGATAACCTTACGGCTAAGAAAGAAATCATTGAAAAGATAAATGCAATTGATACTTCATTGTCGGCTTCAGAGGCTATTGCTCAGGTTCGGGAACTTGCTGATGAATTCCACAAAATAGGTTTTGTACCATTCAGAGAGAAGGATAAAATTTACAAAGAATTCCATAAAGCAGTCGATGCTCATTATGACCGTTTAAAAGTCGATAAAAACGAGCGAAGGATGGAAGCATTTAAATCCTCAATCAAAGATAATCTCTCAAAAGACAATCCGAAAAGAGCTTTATATAAAGAAAGAGACCATTTGATGCATCAGTATAATAAAATAAAGTCTGATTTGCAGACATACGAGAATAATATGAACTTCCTATCTGTTTCGTCTAAAGGTGGTGGAGGATTGTTGAAAGACATAAACCATAAGATTGAATCACTAAAAGCAGAGATGGATTTGTTGGTTAAGAAAATTGAGGCAATTGATCTGAACCTGAATGAATTGGAACAATAGGTGAATTTAACACTAATATACTAAAGAGCAGGAGGCAATAACGTTGCCTCCTGTTTTTTTTTTATGGGATATAAAGATAATCAATTGATATATAGTGTATTCTAGTTAAAGGATATATTGCACTCCAACTGTAAATCCAAGATATACTTGCTTAAAGTCATTATTCTTATACTCTTTCCATATGTCATGATTTGGAAATAAGTCTATATTATCAGGATTGTCGCTGTACAGATAGTTGATGCTAGGCCCGGCAAATACTTCAAAATTGGAAGCAAATTTATAAGCTGGCATTATACTAATACTATATTGTGAGGTTTGTTTTTTGGAAAAAATAGAAAGGTAGGAAGCCTTAGCTTCTGTGTTGATACGGAAAACCGGGGCTATGTTGATATGGGCGCCAATACCGCCTTCCACAACAAATGACTCTTTAGATACAGACCTGTAGTTATAGCCTACTCCCACAATGCCATATAATACACGCCCTCCGGAACGGAAAGCAACTGTAGTAGAGCCTAATTCATTATAAGTAATTCCAATACTTTTTTCACCATTCTTTATAAGGTTGACCAATCCTATAGGGTAATCGCTTTCATCTGCTATATTAACAAGTCCTGCTACTTGTACACCTTCTACCTTTTTAGCTTTGTTCACCACTCCGGCTATCTGTGCACCTTTAATATTTCCGGCTCTGTTCATTACGCCTGCCAACTGAACACCATGCATATTAGCGGTTACATTCATTATGCCTGCGATTTTCCAGCCACTATAGTTGGTAGCAATATTTGCTATGCCTGCCAATAGAGTACCTTTTCCATTCGTTCCTACAATGTTTGCAATTCCTCCTATATTTAAGCCTCTTGCATCGTTTCCGTTTACATTAGCAAGACCTGCAATTTGAATTCCTTTTATCCCGTTTCCGGTTACATTAGCTAATCCTCCTATCTGGATGCCTCTGGTATGATTTCCCGTAACATTTGCTAATCCTGCCAGTTGTAAGCCATCTGCTCCACTACCTGTCACATTAGCCAATCCTGCCAGTTGTATTCCTTTAGCATAAGCTCCTGTCACATTTGCCAGTCCTGCTACTTGTACACCATTCGATTCAATGCCAATGACATTCGCTAATCCTGCTAGCTGTACCCCGGTTGCACCGTGGCCTATAACATTGGCGACTCCTCCTAATGTGAGAATTTTTTCACTCTGTGAACGCCCCACCAGAATATTCAATGACACATAGTTTGTATAGTCTTTGTCCTGACGTCCGTTAGTCCCTATGGGAGGAACGAGGCTTACCTGAAATATCGATTTCTTTTCGTCACTTTCTTGAGAAAATAGTATGGTAGTGCTTATAAAGCATAAGATATACAGGCAAATTGCTTTTTTCATAATTATAGGTTTAGAGCTATTTAAACTTCGTTTATTCAGATAACGTTGAAAGACCGAAATTGTAACACGAAAAGGTACTTTATCTACAATAAATCGAATTTTGTTTACAATATGAGTCTAAAATCCTTTTAAGTTAGCCATATTCCATAGGTTAAGAAATGCAGCCTTTGTTATATCCGTTACTTTATCGTAGTTTATTTTATCAGAATGATCACTCACCCTATGATAGTCAGAATGCAAATCGGTGAAATAGAAAATAAAAGGGACTCCTTTCCGGTCGAATGGCATATGGTCACTTCCACCAGGTAATTGGTTTGGATCAGGAAATTCTGGAGATAAGTTTAATCTATATGTCTCTATGTCATCTTTCAGCCAGTCGCCAAGTACCGGTTCTCTTTTCGATACATAGACAATGACGTGAGTCGTTTCTGTGTTGTTTTTGTTTCGCCCGATCATATCCAGATTTACATATCCCTTTATAGAAATAGGTTCAGACATAGGGATTGGTATATAGGAAAAATGATTGTCTACAAAATAGGACGAACCCAGCAAACCTTTTTCCTCTCCATCCCATAATGCGAATATAACTGTGCGTTCCGGTTTTTCACCGGTTGCCACAAATGCTTTAGCTATCTGCAATACGGCTGAGGTTCCTGATGCATTGTCATCGGCTCCATTATAAATACTATCGTTTGTATTGTTCGGTCTGACTCCCAAATGATCGTAATGAGCTCCTACGATAACCACTTCTTCCGATTTCTTTCCGGGTATGTACCCCAAGACATTCTGCATGTTGGGATTATTATCACTTGTACATTCGTGTCTGGAGCCTGAGAATGGTTGGTAGTATTTTCCTCTCCATGGTTTTATTCCCATTTCTTCAAACGTGCTTTTTAGGTATTCAGCAGCTTTCAGTCCTCCTTCTTTTCCGGCTTCTCTTCCCAGCAAACTGTCATGAGCCAGTACACCAATATATTCTACGGCATTATCTCTGGTAATGGCTTCTAATCCTTTTTCAACAGGAGTTTGGCAGGCAACAGGAAGAGTGAATGTTATTGACAATAAAACGAATAATTTTTTTTTCATAATTATATAGTGTATTGTTTAGTAATCTTTTATATTGGCCATATTCCAGACATTGAGAAAAGCAAGTTTTGATATTGCTGCTACTTTTTCATAGTTTATCTTATCGGCATGATCGCTCACCTGATGGTAGTCCTGATGCAAGCCTGTATTATAGTATATAATAGGTATTCCCTTAAAGAAGAATGGTGCATGATCGCTGTTCATCCTTCTCGATTCTTTCTCCAGATATACATATTCCGGATTTAACTCCAAATTATGATTGTCAATATCTTCTTTTATCCAGTCTTTGAATACCGGTTTTGATTCAGCTATAGTACATTTTACATGTAAAATAGAATCTGCAACTTCATTATTGTTTCGTCCTATCATATCCAGATTTACATATCCTCTGATTACCGGAGGGGCTGATAAGGGTATAGGAATATATGAGGCATGGTCTTTTACAAAATAAAAAGAGCCAAGCAATCCTATTTCTTCACCATCCCATAAGGCAAATATTATGGTGCGTCCGGGTTTTTCGCCTGATGCAACAAATGCTTTGGCTATCTGTAGTATGGCCGATGTGCCGGTTGCATTATCGTCAGCGCCGTTGTAGATGTTGTCATTTGTTCCGTTGCCTCTAATGCCCAAATGGTCGTAATGAGCACCAACAATAACTATTTCGGTATTATTCTTACCCTCAATATATCCCAATATATTTTGCATATTGGGCTTTTTATTACTATTTCTTCCATGTGGCGATTCAGAGAACGATTGAAAGTATTTTCCTCTCCATGGTTTTATACTTGTTTCTTCAAATTCGCTTCTCAAATAATATGAGGCCTTTAGCCCACCAGAGGTACCTGCTTCGCGTCCATCGAGGCTGTCGTGTGCTAGTACTGCAATATGTTTCATCGCATTTTCTTTAGTTATTGCAGACAGGCCTTTTTCTTTTGCTGTTTGCGCAAAGGAGGGTAGGGCAGAACTTAGAAATAATAAGAATAATGCTTTTCTCATCTGAAAATTTTAATACTTATCAAGGTTTGCAAGATTCCAGAGGTTAAGATAGGCAGCTTTTGTTATTGATACAAGTTTCTCCCAGTTTATTTTTTCCACATGGTCGCCTGGCTGGTGATAATCGGGGTGTCCGTCGGTATGATACCAGATGACGGGGATATCCCTTTTTGCGAATGATGCATTATCGCTACCTCCTATTGGTTTATCCCATGGTTTGTAATCGGGCTCCAATTGTATATCATAACATATGATATCGTCTTTAAGCCATTCGCCGAATGCCGGATGCGCTTCTGTATAGAAGTAAACAACTTGCTTGGGTTTGGTTTCATTGTTGTTTCGTCCGATCATATCGAAGTTGAGGTATCCCTTGATTTTTACAGACGAATTATACGATAGCATAAAATACTCCGAGCCCAGAAGTCCTAATTCTTCTCCATCCCAAAAAGCAAAAATAATACTATGTTCCGGTTTTTCTCCGCTCATCAGGAATGCTTTTGCTATCTGTAATACAGCCGAGACCCCTGATGCATTATCGTCTGCTCCATTATAGATTTTATCATTAGCTAAAGATTCGTCTATTCCCAGATGGTCGTAATGTGCCCCTATAATGACGCACTCATTTTTGTTCTTACCTTCAATATATCCTAATACATTTTTTAGTTCTAACTTACGATGAGCATCTTCTTCTCTATATTTTGCAATTGTATCGGGATGAACATAGAATCGAGTTCTCTTTTGCCTCTCTTTGCTATAGGCCTCAAATGATTGATAATATGTTTCAGGATAGGGTTTAATACCAATGCCCTGTAAAACAGACTTTATATATTCTGCAGCAATCCGACTGCCTCTTTTTCCAGCTTCCCGGCCTTCAAGAAGATCATGTGCCAGAAAGGTGATATAGGCTTCGGCACTTTCTTTGTTAATGCTGTTTAGCCCCTTTTCTTTGGGTGATTGGGCAAAGGCATGTGTTGATAAAAGTAGTAATAAGTATAGAAGGTTGTTTTTCATAACACTTTTTTGAATTCCTCTTTCAATATTTCCCTAAATTCGTTGGGCAAAGGTTTTATCTTTTTTATTGGGCTTAACTGTTGTAGTATGTTTTCCACTTCCTGCGAAGGACGGAAATACACCCAATGTCCTACCGGAATATAATTGGGCAGCATTTCATAAGAAACATCTGTACAACCCATTTCTTTTAGTAAATTAGCACATACTCGGGCCTTACTTGGTGAATTGGGTATCGTGATATAATATGTTCCGTTTTCGAATTTACCCCCGCTTCTGAGAAATGCTCCTGCCAGGAAAGACAGCTTCCGGCTCTCTGTTGAAAACTTCTCTGGAATTAAATACCCCGTATAAACGGTATCCCCATACATTGTAAACCCTCCTGTAGACTTAAAATTGTAATACTCGTTAACTTTGGCAGCTAGAGGTTTAGAGTACAGTTTTATTCCTTTTGGAGCATTGTTATTTGTTATATATAAATCGTTATATTCATCTTTAAAAAGAGAATCGATCAGTAAGGCAATGCCTTTTTCTGATTGGGCATAGATATCTACCTTTTGAAAATCAAAACTGTCGACAGATGCTGTGAATGTCTGCTGGCGTCCCATATAATCATCCAATGTTCCTATAAGGAAACTTTCTTTGTCGAAGTTGGAAAGGTCTAATTGTCCAAAGGCAATACTGCTGTATAAAACGGCAAGAATCGTTAATAGTGTTTTCATATAGATGATTTTTAATTAATGCAATCCTAATAACATATTTGCAATAATGATTATTAATACGATCAGGGTTATGACTACATACATATAGTCTTTCTCAATAAGGAATGCGATAACAGAGAAGGCAACCCTAAGAATGGGTGTCGCTATCAATACACATACGCCAAGCTGTATAATGGCTGCTCCATCAAAGGAAAAGACACGCGGAATGATGGTACTTAATTCACGTAGATAATACTCTGCTCCCGGAAAAGGTTGTCCGTCAGGAGTGGATTTGTAATGCTCCATAGATGCTCCTTGATGCTGGTATAGATAAATAATACCTCCAAACAAAGTAATGCCACAGGCTAAGAAGACTCCATAACGGAGCAGTTTGCCAATAAGCAAGTTCATATCTTTTTCAGACCAATAGTCTTTTGTAAATATACTCATTGCTATTATAATTTTCCGGTTATGCCATTATATATCATCGATATAGCCAAGATGAAAATGACAATGCTAAACAATAGTCTCAGTTTCTTGACATTGGTTCTCGGCAATATCTTTGATCCAAAGAACGCTCCTATCAGTACACCTACCACAATTGGCATGGCCAGTGCAGGATCTATATATCCGCGTTGCAGATAAATGACGGCACTTGCAGCAGCCGTAACACCCACCATAAAATTACTGGTGGTGGTCGAAACTTTGAAAGGGATACGCATGGTAGTATCCATTGCCAGGACTTTTAATGCACCCGAACCTATACCCAACAGTCCGGATAAGATGCCGGCCAAAGTCATGAGGGAGTAGCCCCCGGCTACGTTATGGACGTTGTATTTCTGTATCGAACCGCCCTTTGTCGGATAAGAGCCATTAAGCTTGAGTTTAACACCTAACTTATCGCCCGGTGCAATGAAGTCTATATCTTTTTCATCTTTCTTATTCACCGATCTGACGGCCGAAAAGATAAGGACAAGCCCGAAGATAATAGCTATATACATTTTATCGAGATACATAGCGACTATTGCGCCAATGACAGCTCCTGTGGTAGTCGCTATTTCGAGAAACATACCAATGCGGATATTGGTGATGCCTTCTTTGATATAAGCTGCTGCCGCACCTGATGAGGTAGCAATACTTGTTACCAATGCTGTACCGATGGCATATCTCATATCAACACCAAAGGCGAGCGTCAATAAAGGTATTACTATGACTCCTCCTCCAAGGCCGGTGAGTGAACCTATCAATCCTGCAAAAATGGCTCCCAGAAAGAGAATGAATGAAAATGTTTCTAAACTTAAATCCATTGAGAATATATTTTTAGAGTATAAAGATAGTTTTTAAGCATATCACATGCATCTATTTTTAGATAAATTGCATCTTATATAAACAATTAAGTTTGTAATTTGTTATACCTTTTACAACACTAAAACTATCGAGAGATATGAAACAATTTGCCCTTGCTCTGTTATTTAGCTTAATTTCAATTTCTATGGTACAGGAAGATAAGAGTTTATACAGCTTTAAGGTGAAAGATATAGATGGAAAAGATTTCAGTATGTCTTCATTGAAAGGTAAGAAAGTACTCATTGTAAATGTTGCTTCGAAATGCGGGCTTACACCTCAATATGAAAAGTTGCAACAGCTATATGAAAAATATAAGGATAAGAACTTTGTGGTTATAGGTTTCCCTGCGAATAACTTTAATGGACAGGAACCGGGTACAAATGAAGAGATAAAGACATTTTGTACATTAGAATACAATGTCTCGTTTCCTATGATGGCGAAGATAGATGTGGTAGGCGAGAATAAGGCACCTATTTATAAATGGCTGACAGAAAAAAAGGAAAATGGTAAAATGGATGCAGAAGTATCGTGGAATTTTCAGAAATTCATGGTCGATGAAGAAGGTAACCTCGTTGATATGGTTTCTCCACGCGAAGACCCATTTAGTGATAAAATTATAAAATGGATTGAACAATAACGATCCATATTCCTCTATATTTATATCCGGTTTTATAGAAATATAAGGCCGGATTTTTTTATCTGATATTCTGAAAATGACATAAAGATATTGATTAAATACCTACCTTTAACTGTCAATTATTACCTCTAAACCTTAAAGAAGAATTATCCATGAAGAAAACGTTTTTTTACTTCTTATTCCTTTTTAGTCAATTGAGCTTATATCCTCAGGTTAAGGATTATAATCCCTCTATTCAACCAACAACGCATTTCCAGTATTTTAAGCCGGCTGAAGAACATTTGTTTCCCGGAGACTGCATGCCATATTATCATAATGGAACATTTTATTTATACTGGCTTTTAGATGAAGGGCATCATTCCGGACTGAACGGACTGGGTGGACATCAGTGGGCTCTAAGTACCTCAAAAGATTTGAAAAACTGGAAACATTATGCTGTAGCTTTAGGTATTGATGAAGATTGGGAGAAATCGATATGTACCGGATCTGTTATTGCCGAAGGGGATAAGTTCTATGCTTTTTATTCTACCCGTTTTATCGAAGATGGGCATAGTACCGAGCAATTAAGTTATGCAATAAGTACCGATGACGGCATTACCTATGAGAAGCAAAAGCCCAATCCTTTCTATGAACCACCGGCGGACTGCGACCGGAATCAATTTAGAGATCCGAGAGTCTTTAAAGATAAAGAAGGCGCTTTTCATTTATTCGTATCCGGATATAAAAAAGACCCTGTACTTAGCGGGCAGGGAGGCTATCTGGCTCATCTGATTTCTAAAGATTTAATGAATTGGACGGAAGCAGTTTCTCCTCTTACAGGACAGCCTGCAACACCCGAATGCTCAGACTATTTTGAGTGGAACGGCTGGTACTACCTGATTTACAGTGTTCATTCAGATACTTATTATTTGAAGTCCCGACAACCTTACGGTCCATGGGAATGGCCTAAATCGCAGGCTTTGCTAGAGAAATGGGCTAATGTATATAAAACTGCTCCTTTTGAAGGAGGACGCAGAATTGCTACAGCCTTCATCGGAGGTAAATGGAATAATAAGGATTCGGATGGATCTGTATTTGGTGGCAACATTCTGTTGAGAGAATTGTTTCAGGAAAAAGATGGGAGTCTCAGAACAGCTTTTTTACCGGAGGTTTTGCCCGATATGGGCAGTATGGCAACGCCGGATATTTCTACAGAGGGTTCGCGGAATGTGAAAGTTTCAAAGGGGGAAATTCAGATTGATTCTCGTAATGGGATTGACATTGCATCTATTGCAAATCTACCTGATAATTATCGTATCTCTCTCACCATTGAACCAAAAGGGAATTATGATGAAATTGGGCTCTATCTAAAAGCTACCGATAAAAACACTAAAGGTTATAAACTTGAACTAAATACGAATAAACGTTTGGTCTTGATCCATAATACATTGATTGAAGCAGTAGAAGGGCTGGATAAGCCTGTAGAACTAGATGTTATTGTAAAAGGTGATATAATCGACATTAATGTTAATAATCAGCGTAGTATTGTTAACCGACTTTCAGAACAAAAGGGAAATAAGATCTTCTTTTTCGTAAAGAATGGGAGTGCCTTATTTAAAGATGTAAAAGTCTTTAAAATAGAATGATAAAAATAGTCAGATATGTTTAATGAAAAAGTGGCTGTTCCGAAAGCCGGAGAAGTCTTTTTGCTTTTGAAACAGCCACTCCTTTATTTGTTAATCCTTCAACAAAGGTAATTCATTCAGCATATTCCTTATTTTGATCGCAATCCGTGGCATCGGTTCGGCAACAGTTAACCCTACAATATCATATTCTGCCGAGATATCATTGATAACACGAATAACTTCATCTATTTTCATCCCGTCAGGAACAACTCCTACCGCAGCAATGAGATCAGCAGGGTCTAAGACATCCATATCGAAATGAATAAACACTTTAGAGGCTCCTGTACTTTTCAGCCACTGCATAACAGACGAACTGTCTTTAGCCACTTCTGATGAAATCACTCCTTTAATTCCCAACTCTTGTTGCCGCTCTTTCATACCTTCATCCCATTCGCGAATCCCTACAATCAGTGATTTCGAAGCATCTACCTTTGCAGGAAGCATATTCATAATATCTTTGTCGCCTATTCCCATACAGGCAGTGAGTGCCATTGCATGATAACCTTCATAGTTGTCTCCGGGCAGGTTTATATCCAGATGGGCATCTATCCATACAATAGCCACATCATCAGGATACTTAGCTGCCAGATAGGTAAATGGAACCACACTTACTGCACAGTCACCACCAAGAACGACAATACGCTCAGGATCATTCTCGTTCAATATATCAAGCGCATCCTTTGTTTGCTTCAGAATAGCTCTGTATGAGTTGATACCATTCTCAGTTGCCCTGTCGTTTATATCCAACGACACAGGAACTTCCCTTGTTTTCTGCCCATTGTAAGGAGCAAGAAAATTCAACAGTTGAGCTCCTAAGTAGTAACCACGCGAAGCATCGTCCGGTTTTAACTCTGGTAAGAGATGACTGACAATCCCTCCTTGCCATTGGGGATAAATGAGACGCAATGTTGATTTATTCTTTTCCATAATCTTATTTTTTGATTGGTTTTCCTGTGCTGTTAATGAGGTTAGAACTACAATAAGTAAGATAATCAGTAAATATATCCTTTTCATGCTCTTATATATTTGATAAGTAACAAAGATAGGAGGTAGGCTGTTTTTATACAAGTACGGCGAAATTATTCATATACTGATAAATTTATCTATATACTATCTTTCAAACAGATATACTACCTTTGTGTAAAACCTGATAATTATGTATGAAAAGAAGATACCTTTCGATATAGAATGCGGCGTAAAGGTTACGATGGAAGTAATCGGAGGAAAATGGAAAAGCTGCATTCTCATGGAACTGGATAATAAGCCGATGCGCCCAAGTGAACTGCACCGTGAGTTTCCCGATGCCAGTCCCCGTGTAATAGATCAGCAATTGAAAGAATTGGAAATGCATGGAATGATAAAGAAAACCATATTCCCCGAACTACCTCCTCATTCCGAATATTCTATAACAGAGACAGGGAAAACCCTGCTTCCCATAATCAATGAAATTGAAAAATGGGGAGATAATTTTCGTCCGACAATGAGAAAGATACTGAATATCGAATAGGCAAACTTTAAGGGATAAGGACTATTTGAGGCTCTCCATATTCAGTTCGCTGAGATGGTTTTTCCCTTCAGCCATATAGAGATATTCCAGCCTGTCCTGATAAAATTCCTCTACTTTCGATCTTACAATTTTGGTTGTACTGTTTACCATTCCGTTCTGTTCTGTAAATGGTTCGGGTAGTACAGCAATTGCCGCAGGCAGCCATCGCTCAGGAAATTCTCCTGCAAATATACCTTTTGCCTTATATTGATCTAGTCCGTCCTTGATTGCATTCAACGATTCTATTTTAGCTTCCCTTGAAGTCCAGGATAATCCTGGGAACTCCTTCTGTATATATTCTTTCAGATTTACGATATTTGGTACTACAAGGGCTACCGTATATGCGTCTTGGTTATTATGTAAAACGATCTGATCAATAAATTTAACCTTCTCTACAACAGACTCTTCAATCCCTTCCGGATTATACTTTTCTCCGTCACTCGAGATCAGCAAACTCTTAAATCGACCTAATACATACAAGAACCCATCGCTATCTACATATCCCATATCTCCTGTATACAACCAACCATCTTTGATCGTTTCTTTGGTAGCCTGCTCATTTTTCCAATAACCAAGCATCACATTTTCGCCTTTTACCACAATCTCGCCTTTTTCACCTACAGGAAGTTCGTTCCCATCCTCATCGCAAATCTTCAAATCTAAATTCTTAACAATGAATCCCGATGAACCCAGTTTATGACGGTGAATTGAGTTAGCCGATATAATAGGGGTAGCTTCTGACAGACCGTATCCTTGCAACATTGGAACTCCAATGGCATAAAAGAAGCGTTGCAACTCTATATCGAGAAGTGCGCCGCCACCTATAAAGAATTTCAGCTTTCCGCCAAAGGCCTCGCGTACTTTCGAGAAAATAAGCTTATCATATACCTTAAGCTTTATTTTGGTGATCAGGGACTTCTTCTTGTTATACCCTTCTCTGTTATATTCATAAGCCGTTTGCAGCGCTTTATTAAATAATTTAACAGTAGATTCACCTTTTGCCTTTATACTTGTTTCTATATTTTTCCTGAAATTCTTAGCCAACGCTGGTACACTCATTATCACAGTCGGCTGAAACTCCTTCATATTCAGTGGAATATTTCTGAGGGTATCCATGGGTGATTTCCCTCGCTGTACAGTTGCCACATTTGCTCCATATGCCATAAATGTATAGAAGCCGGCCACATGTGCAAAGCAGTGATCTAGTGGTAAAATAATGAGGTTGCTGTCCGTCGTGTCAATTTCTATAAGAGACATGGCCTGCTCTACATTTGCGGTATAATTGCGGTGCGAGAGCATGATACCCTTTGGATCTGCTGTTGTTCCCGATGTATAGCTGATATTCGCCAGATCCGAACCATTTACAGACTTGGCTATATCTTCTATCTTTTTCTGGTTTTCTATCAACTTTTCTTTTCCTTCACGGCATATTTCTTCATACAATATTTCCCTATCCTCGTTGAGATTTACCTTATCCATAACAATCACTTTCTCAACTAAGGGCAGATCTTCGATAATAGCCCTGATTTTTTTCAGCTGAGTACCTGATACAATAATATACTTCGCATCTGAATGTTTCAGCCGGAAATAAAGATCGTTCGACTCTTCCAACTTGACTGAAAGAGGAACATTAACTGCTCCCAAATGTAAGATTGCCAGTTCGCTTATTATCCAGTCACTTCTCCCTTCTGATAGCAATGCTATTTTATCAGATGATTTAATCCCCAGTTCCAATAATCCGGATGCCAGCTGATAAACCCGTTCTTTTGTTTGGCCGTAAGTAAGTGATTTAAATTTTTGATCGTTTTTCTCCCATAAGAATGTCTTTGTCCTATAGTTATAAATACTCTCGTCAAATAGCTGGATAATAGTTTTCATCGAAGTTATGTATAGCGTTAGTTCTTCTTTTGTGTTTTTTACAAAGATATTTTATTTAACAATATATAAAAAATAAAAGCAAAAAATAAAAAACAAATTGAAAGAAACGAAGTAACATTCAACATAAATCAAAATCGGAAAAGTTCTCGATTTTAACTAAAAGGTAACAAAGGTAACGCATTCCAGCTATTAGCTGATAGCCGTTAGCTTTTAGCCTTTTTATTTTCTCTCTGTCATCCTGAGGTAACGAAGGATCTCATCACATTCAGGCGGGATGTTTCATCCTTCATATGACAATATTAATTTTAACTAAAAAGTAACACAAGTAACGCTTTTCATCAATTTTTGACTCCGTCGATTTTCAATTCAAAGATCTTTTTCTTCTTCTCGCGACTCCTTTACTTTGGAGAAGACCGCGAGGGGGCTCATTACCCCCTTGATATAGCTATAGATAAATTTCTAAAATAAAAATTAAGCAATAACTTTCTTAAATCTTTCCAAAAAGATTTTAGCTTCATCAATACTTAACATCAATGGAGGCAGAAGGCGGAATACATGCGTTCCTGTAACTCCTGTGAATACCTTTTCTTCAAACAATAATTTGGTACGCATCTCCTTGATTGGTTGGTCAAATTCCATACCTATCATCAGGCCTCGTCCACGAACTTCTTTTATCTGAGGGATTTTCCTTAATTCTTCCATCAGAAATTCACCGACATTATATGCATTTTCTACAAGTTTTTCTTCTTTCATTATGTCCAATACGGCGATTGCAGCCGCACAGGCCAGGTGATTGCCTCCAAAAGTGGTTCCCAACTGCCCATATACAGCTTTAAACATCGGGTTGATCAATAAACCCGACATGGGGAAACCGTTACCAATACCCTTGGCTACTGTTATCAAATCTGCTTGAACATCAGCGTATTGGTGGGCGAAGAATTTACCACTACGTCCATACCCCGATTGTATCTCATCCAATATTAATACAGTTCCGGTTTTGTCGCATATGGTGCGTAGTTCGCGTAAGAAATTATCATATGGTATTTTTATTCCCCCGACGCCCTGGATGCCTTCAATAATCACTGAGCAATATTCATTTGTTTCGAGTTCTTTCTTTACAAAATCTATATCATTGAACGGAGCAAAAGTATAATTAGGATTTACATTTACAGGGGCTAGGTATGCAGGCGTATCTGTAGCGGCAACCGTGGCGGATGTACGCCCATGAAATGCTTTTTTAAACGCAAGGACTTTCTTGCGACCATTGTGGAAGGATGCCAGTTTAATCGCATTCTCATTTGCTTCGGCTCCCGAGTTGATAAGGAAAAGAAAATAATCGGGATAACCACATTGTTCTCCTAACTTCTCTGCCACTTCCTGTTGTAATTTATTGATAACAGAATTGGAATAGAAGCCAATCTTGTTCAACTGCTCAGTCAGTTTCTGTACATAATAAGGGTGAGAATGTCCTACCGAAATAACAGCATGACCGCCATACAGATCCAGATACTCATTACCTTTATCATCATACACATAACACCCTTTTCCTTCAACTATATTAATATCAAAGAGTGGAAATACATCAAATAGTTTCATTTCGTGTTGCTTATATTATTTATCAGTTCAATTAATCCTTCCTTATTTATGATATACATTCCCAATCGTACGTCAGATACTCCCTGTCTAAGTTTATAAGTATATTCCGGATGTCCGTTTTTTTCTATAATTTCAAAGTAACTGAACTGGATATTATCATTCGCATCGAGCCCTTTTGTCACTTCAACAATATGAGTGGAAATTACAAAGAAAGCACTTTTGAGCTTGGCAAAGGCAGATACTACCGCCAATGTACCATCATAAGCATCCTTTACGTTTGTGCCACGGAAAAGCTCATCAAAGATAACAAGCATATTCGGATTCTCCTTTAGTTTTTCAGCCACATTCTTAATGCGCATTACTTCGGCATAATAATGACTGTAGCCTGAACTAAGATTGTCCGATATATTAATAGTAGTACACAAACCAGCCAGCAAACTTAGTTTCATATACGAAGCCGGCACCGGAAAACCCGCATGTGCCAAATAGACAGCAAGCCCTAACGATTTAAGGAATGTGGATTTCCCTGCCATATTGGGCCCTGTTATAAACAAAAGGTTCGATGAACCTTCGAACCGGAGGTCATTAGCCACCACATCCTTTACAAAAGGGTGGAATAAGCCCTCGGTTATCAGGCATGTTTCATCCTGGGGTAGTATATCAGGGAATGACAGTTTGAATTTAACCGCGGCTTTGGCTACTGCATAAAACACATCGTATTCATATACAATATTCAGAATATAAAGGATATCCTGCTTATGTGTATATCTGAACATATAATCAAATCTAGCCCTGTCATATGGTCTGATCCGGGAGTTATTTATTATCTCTACATATTCAGATTGGGATAATAGAGCCAGAAGCTTACGGGTATTAGCCTGTAGAAGCCTTGGTTTTTTTTCTGTAGATTTTATCTTCTGATCGAGCATAATACAAAACTGATATACAGACTTTAGCATATCTACTGTTGAGCTAACCCCTTTTTCTACCAGATAATAATCATTTCCCGGCCTTAGCCTGTCCATAATAAACCGTTCAAAAGCCACAAATTTAGACGGTTTTCGGGTTGGGAAATTAGCCTGTTTGAAATAGTATTCGGCAAAATCGAGCGAATTTTTATCCAAATCAATTCCTGAAGGGATATAATTCATAAAATATTCTATCGCTTCTTTCCTGTCCGTTATTTCATCCAGGTCTGTTAATGGTTTATTCAGGTAGTCATATAACTTTTGTCGCCCCTTTACATGTCGTGTATGGTTGAATAAGCCAAACACAGAATTCCCCTCCTGAGAATTCCCGAAAATTTCCAAGTCTGTTTTAGTCTGTTTATCGACTTCAAATATCTTTTGCTTCATCTTAGTATAGTTATCTTTATCCTATAGAGGTAAAGATGAGACTTATTCCACACTGTTTACTATTATTATGTGTGATATACCTTAAAATGCGTTGGCTTTCAATCTCAGTCCTTCTTTTTCATCAAGCCCAAACATAAGATTCATGTTGTGGACAGCTTGTCCTGATGCCCCTTTCACAAGATTATCGATGCAAGAGAGTATAAGTAGCTTATTGCCATGCTTTTCTAAATGGATAATACATTTATTTGTATTAACAACCTGTTTCAGATCAATGTTCTTATCAGAAATAACAACAAACGGGCTCCCTTTATAGAATTCTTGATACATTGTCTCCGTTTCTTCTATTGTTTTATCTAAATTCAGATAGGTAGTGACAAATATCCCTCTGGTAAAATTACCGCGTACAGGGATAAAATTTATGTCTTTTTTGAAATCGCCCTGTAACTGGAGTAATGACTCAGTGATCTCTTGTAAATGCTGATGCTCGAAAGCTTTATAAACAGATATATTGTTTTCCCGCCAACTGAAATGAGATGTTGATGACGGTTTTACTCCGGCACCGGTAGAGCCTGTAATGGCATTGATATGGATTTCATAATTTAATAATCCGTTTTTAGCCAACGGCAACAGACCTAATTGAATAGCAGTGGCAAAGCATCCCGGATTGGCTATATAGGTTGCTTTCCTTATAGCATCCTTATTAAGTTCCGGTAAACCATAGACAAACATATTGCCTTCTGCCTTATGGCGATAGTCTGTAGATAAGTCTATTATTCTCAGATTATCAGGGATTCTATTTGCTTCCAGGAACTTCTTTGTATCACCATGTGCTGTGCAAAAGTATAGAACATCTATTTTTTCGTAAGGTAGTTGATCTGTAAAGTTCATATCAGTCTCACCTAATAATCCGCTATGGACATCCGTCAACTTATTGCCTGCATTGCTGGTACTGTTTACAAACACCAGCTCCACTTTGGGATGGCTTATCAATATCCTGATCAATTCACCGGCAGTATAGCCTGCTCCGCCTATTATTCCTGCTTTTATCATTAGTCTATTCATCATCTTTTACATATTGAATCTCTTTATCCAACAAAGGGAAATCTATTTCCTGTTTTATAATACGATTTGTTTCATCCTCAGAGAGTAAACCCCAAGTTACTTTTCCGTATTTTTGCGGTTCTTTTGAATATATATCTTCTAAAACAGCTGCTTGCTTTTCTGTCATATACTTTTTATGGCTCATCAACATGGATCGGGCATCCCATAATATTTTATTCAGTTTATTTTCATTGTAAACAGACATATAAAAACTGGATGCCGTTTCAAGTATAGCTCTGAAAATAAAATCCTGAAGATTTTTTGCCAATACAACAAAATCATCAGCGTCATGGTAAATCATTATTACAGGTATATCATCACCTTGTTGTTCATTATAATAGAAACAATACCAGTCTCCACCCCCATTCTGTGCAAAAGGGATCAGTTTAAGCTCCGGTTTGATATTCCACCACATTTCGGGGTCTTTTATATCTTCAATATAGTCTTCAAATCCAAATTCTTCGATTGCTTCCACATCACTGCTCCAGATCAGGAAAATAGGATTGTCTTTTATTCTTTCATAATTCCTGTCAACCCATCCTGAACCAAACTTTCCGGTATCTAACATTCCATCTTTACAAAGTAACTTATATAAATCCGGGTATTGAAAATCGTATTTCTTTTCTAATGATTCTAAATATGATAGCTCCATAATGATTAATCTATTGTTAGTTTATTATTGCAATTCGAACAAATATCAACAGACCTTGGACTTGCTCCTCCTTTACCTATTTTTACTGGCAAGCGTTTATTGCAAAACGGGCAAACCCATTTCTTGGAAACGTACCAATTGTTTATCATTAACGACACAAATAGGATACCAATCATTATCCATCCGATAATATTCCTATATGTTGAAAATTGAGAATACGGATAAAATATCAAAAGAGCAACAATAAACACGAATAGAAAAACAGATATTCTAAATCGTATTTTATTTATGCTCCTTTGCAGGGGATATGTAATATATTCCTCTCTTTCTCTTTTTATTTCTAACCAACGGTTCCCTATATTTTCATTTTTATACCATGTGAATACTTTATATATGCAAAGTAGTAATATTAAAACACATATTATTATAAAGAAAATAAGAACTGTTGATATATCCATCTATCACAATCTATTGATATTCTCATCCATCCATTTTATCCGTCTTTCGATAAAATCGGTTAAGAAAAGAACTTCATTACTATAAAACATGCGATTTACATGATTTGGCCATATGACTTCTTTAATATCCCAGCCTGCTCCCCCTTCTGATCTGAGGCCAAAGTTTCTTTTCTGCGCAGCCTCCAATCTTTCTGCATAACTGTTAATAAATAGTGGAAGTAAATCAAATTGAGGCTTTAATTCATTCCATCGTTTTTTCAGATCTGCTACAAATTGCGGGTCATCAAAGAAACGATCGAACCAAGGGGAACATGTCTTGATATACCAACCATCAGGCCCGGCAGAAGAAGCTCCCTGTTCCCATACTATATGATTTGCGTTCCCGAAAGCGATGTCAAAATCCCATACCAGTGGTACTTCAATCTTTCCATTGCGACGAAGGGCTAAATGACAACTTCCCCTAAAGTTTCCATCCACATTTTTTGCCAGTTCGTGAACGAGATAATACTTTAGGAAAGAATCCATGTCTATATACTTCCTGTATCCGTTTTCCGTATCCAAAAAGTTACTGGAATATAACACATTTTCAGCTTCATTGAAAAAATCCTGCACATAATTAAACTGTGCTGTTGTTGGAGCTTCCGGGTCTTTAAATAGGATAGGAAGTTCTTTCTTTTTTGTCTTAAATTTATATGGCTCATCATAATGAAAATCCAGTTCCAGAAAGTAATCTCCTGTAAGCCTTTCCCCTGAATTGTCAGCCGGAGTTACCAGATCAAGATCAGCCCTGTCTTTAGATACTTTTACATGTTCAGTCAGGGCATATACTCCCTGATAGCTTCCATTCATGTAAAAATCGACACTTACACAGTCAGGAGTCCAGTCCAACCCTACAATACGGGATATTTCAAATGCAGCGATGTTCCTTAGTAATGTCTTATCTGAATAATTGGCCATTAATGCCCAACTTTTATCCGAATTCATCCCCAACAAAGGAGCTTTTTTGTCCATTTTAATTCTGTATGGTTTTTTAGGCATACCCCAGGTGGAATTTCCCCGACCTTTAATTTCTGTAATGGCAGAGAAAGACTTGCCATCAGTATATACTTTATCAGGATCTTCTATCGAGATTGTTGCATTTATATAATACTGCCTTGTGGAAACAGGTATTTTGTTTTCGGTCTCAACATATACCCTTGGTATGCGGGGAAGTCTTGCTGTGAATGTTACGGTATAATTGATTTTATCACCTGTTTCTGTGGTTAAAGTATAGATCAGGGGGGTACTGAAATCATTCTGCGTTACATCTGTCTTTTGCTCTATAGTCCCTATCTTTAGGTCTTTCCCTCTAAATTTAAATGTTGCAACCAATATCTCACTATCTATTTTTTCAAGCAAGTCCAATGTTATATTTCGCCCTTCAATTGTTCCCACAATATCGGCCTTTACATCCTCATTATATTTCGACCTCAACGCGAAATAAAAGATTTCCTGTGTTGTATTACGTTTCAGAACAAGAGTTTCCCCATTATTCAGATAGAAAGTGAAATTTTGTTTATCGTAAGTAACACATATAACTCGATCATATTTATAGGAGACGGATGAATATTCATATATCCTGGTATCTTTGTCATTGACCATCCATGTCCCCTCGGCACCTATTTCTATTACAGGTTTTTGTGTTTGAGTCAAATCAAAAACATTATGCTTCTCAAGAAGTTCAATCGTGGAATTATTAGACAGTACCAAAGTCATCTTTGACGAACTCTCTACTATTTCGTTTATCAGTAATGTTTTCTTTATAGCGTTCTCGAGCTGGCCGTAAACGCCATCTGATGCAGGGGGAGGAAGGGATATAACTTCTTCTTTCTCTTTATCATCGCTACAGGATGGTATAACAAAGAGTAGGAATACCATTAAGAAAGGTAATCTGAAAAAAGATGGAATTGATGATGTGCGATTCTTTTTCATTGTATAGATATTTATAATTACAATATCCTAATCATATTGATTGTGAAGTATTTTCCTATGATCAGGAGTTTTATCTTATTGGGCATATGAATCCTATTAAAATCTTTAAATAAGACTTACTCATTCAATAATATTGCACCAAGATAAAGCTTTTTGATTGAATTATAGCTTTCTATATGATTTTTTAATAGTTATTCAGTAAAAGTACTTAATCTATTTTTCATTCTTTTTCTGCACATTATGGAATATCTTTGTCGGAATTCCATAAATTTTGGTAAATCCTTTCGCATCGTCAGATGTCCATGCCTTATTTATTTCACCATATTCTCCGAAGTCAGTTTTCATCAGGTCAAAATTGCTTTCTATACCAATAAGTACATAATGATATGGCTGTAGTTTGATACTCACCCTTCCGGTAACATTTTGCTGCGAACTAATAAGGAAAGCCTCGATGTCGCGCATTACCGGTTCGAGGTATTGTGCTTCATGTAGAAACATGCCATACCAGTTACCTACCTGCTCTTTCCAGTATTGTTGCCACTTGGTTAGTGTATGTTTTTCGAGCATCCTATGAGCATTGATAATAACAAGGGGAGCAGCAGCCTCGAAGCCCACACGACCTTTGATGCCAATGATCGTATCACCTATATGCATATCGCGCCCAATAGCATAAACTGATGTGATTTCTTCTATCTTCTGGATTGCTTTTACTTTATCATCATATTCTTCGCCATTGACGGCCGATATTTCCCCTTGTACAAAATCGATAGTTAATATCTCAGAATCCTGCTTTTTCAATTGTGAAGGATAAGCTTCTTCCGGTAAGGTCTGATCAGATTTCAATGTTTCTTTTCCTCCAATGCTTGTACCCCATAAGCCTTTATTGATAGAATACTCCATCCTTTTAAAGTCGGCTTCGTATCCGTGCTCTTTCAGATAATTGATTTCATACTCACGGGTTAAGAGCATATCACGGGTAGGGGTTATTATTTCGATGCCGGGAGCAAGTACATCGAATGTCAGATCAAACCGTACCTGATCATTTCCTGCACCCGTACTACCATGGGCTACAGCGTCTGCCCCAATCTCTTTGGCATAATTGATAATGGCAATTGCCTGAAAAATACGTTCGGAACTAACAGATATAGGGTAAGTACCATTGCGAAGAACATTGCCAAAAATCATATACTTTATACTCTTTTCGTAATATTCTTGTGTGATGTCAAGGCTTATGTGTTTCACTGCACCTAGTTTATAGGCTTTTTCTTCGATGATTTTTAATTCTTTTTCGTCAAAGCCTCCGGTATTAGCAACTGCAGTATAAACTTCATAACCTAAATCTGCCGACAAATATTTGGCACAGAAAGAGGTATCCAGTCCTCCACTAAATGCTAAAACAACTTTTTTCTTCATTTCAATAGCCTTTTTATATCTTTAATTAATGCCTTTATTTCCTTTTTGTCCTTTTGTTTTGCCGGATCGAACAACATTGCCGTACAAATACAATATTTACGGTCTGTGCGGGTAAGTACATCATAATTAATGCAACCCTGACACCCTCTCCAAAAAGCTTCATCGTCTGTTAGTTGTGCAAAAGAAACAGGCACATAACCTAATGATGTGTTGATGCTCATTACGGCAGCCCCCGAGGTCAGTCCGAATACTTTTGCTTCAGGAAACATTGTTCTGGCCAAAGAAAATGCATATTGTTTAATCTTTTTAGCAAGTCCGTGTTCTCTAAACTGGTCAACTACAATTAAGCCCGAATTAGCCACATATTGTTTATTTCCCCACGACTCAATATAGCAAAAACCGGCAAATTCCTCCCCTTTGAGGGCTATAATCGCTTTGCCTTCTTTCATTTTTAGTTCCAGGTATTCAGGACTACGTTTAGCAATCCCTGTACCTCGTACTTTTGCAGCGTCCTCTATAGTTTTCAATATAACAGGGACATATGGGAGATGAGTGTCATTTGCTATTTGTATTGCGAAGCTCTCTTGTCCCATCTCTTTTTCAAGTACAAGTTCCTCTATCTTATTCATGTTCTACTTGCTTATAATATGTTAGGGATAAATGCAGACAGGGATATGAGAACCTCCTCCCTGCTTTTATCTTCTTTGGGAATAAGTAATATTGTATCGTCTCCGGCTACTGTACCCAATATGTGGTCGGATGCTTTTTTATCTATTTCACTGGCGATAGCCATTGCATATCCCGGACGGGTTTTCATTACAGCAAGAGGTCCGGAGAATTGAATATTTACAAACCCGAATGGTGATACTGGTGGAATATCGTCTTCGTTAACCTTTTCTGAAAACTGATATGTATATCCACCCGTAGAGGTCGGTATTTTGATTATTTTCAATTCCTTTATATCACGCGATAAGGTAGCTTGTGTAAGTACAAAACCTTTTTCTTTCAATATTCCAAGAAACATATCCTGGCTATTGATTTCCATAGTTTCCAATACTTCTTTTATAATTCTATGCCTATATTTCTTTGTTATTATGTATAAATATGCAATATTTATGCAAAAGTATGCATTTTTATGCATATTCAAAATATATAATAGAATAAATATACTAAAAAGGTGAAAATTTATATTTCCATCAGAGTATATACTTTATCTCCTTAAAAGCAAACTTCCTGATCTCTCCGTTCTTATCCTGCAATACTAATAGGCCATTTGTTTCTATATCAATTATTCTTGCAGAAAAAACATGTTTACCATCATTATATTGATAATACCCGTCTTTGCGGAATAAAGATGATTCATATTGATTTTTTATTAAGGCTATTTCTCCTGAAATCAACTTATTATAATAATACCCGATTTTATCTTTTGCCTGATTCAATAATTCAAGCAAATCAAATTCCTTGTTGGCTATTTGTTGCAGAGAAACCGGATTAGGAGCATTACTTACAAATGTCTCCTGATTTATATTTATACCTATACCGCAAACAGATTCCTTAATGTATTCTCCAATTAATGTATTTTCAACTAAAATACCACATATTTTCTTCTCTTTCCAGTATATATCATTCGGCCATTTGATTGAAATATCATTCGTGTATTCTTTTAATAAATCTGATACCGCTAATGATATTATCTGAGATATAACAAACTGCTCATTTGCCTTAACTGGAGGATAAAGAACAATGCTGAATAAAAGGTTTTTCCCTTTTTCCGATTCCCATGCATTTCCCCTCTGACCTTTGCCTGACGATTGATAATCGGCAAATACAATTGTCCCTTCTTCGACATTTTCTGTATGAAGAAGGCGTTTTAGGTAATTACTCGTAGAATCTGTTTCTTGTATATGAATGATTGGAGGCATGACTTAACTATTCTTATATACTTCTTGTTTCGATTTAGGCAGTTTCTTTATCACTTCATCTACCGAGTGTTGCACGAGTTCTTTTATTAGTTGATCAGAGACATCGCTATCCAAAATGATAGAATTCCAATATTTCTTATTAGAATGATAACCGGGAATTATACCGGAGTATTTCTCTCTTAATTCTACTGCTTTTTCAGGATCACATTTCAGATTGAGCAAGAAATCACCGTCTTTCGGTTCCAGGCCTATATATGCGAACATCTTATCCATCACTTTATAGACAAGGACATCATCGCCAAAGGGAAAATCTTCTATAGACCCTTTTATTTTCAAACAAACTTCTCTGGCTTCTTCAATATTCATATCACTATATTTTAACTAAAAGGTAACAAAGGTGACATTTTTCAGCTATTAGCTGATAGCCGTTAGCTCTTAGCTTTTTTATTTCCTTTTTTTCGGGGCTTCGCTACTCCCTCTCCCATTGGAGAGGGGTGGGGTGAGGTTCCCTTTTTAACTAAAAGGTAACAAAGGTTACACTTTTCTCAATTTATTCAAAGACCTTTTTTTCAACTTTCAACTGACTAAAACTATAGATAAATTCATTTTATAAAGTTAACGCATTATATTAAATAAAAATCAGCTTAGTATATAATTCGTATCCCAAGCTGATTTATCTATATTGAAAAAAACTTCTTACCAGATATCGGCGCGCTTATCCTGTGGTATATACAACGAATCGCCTTCACTGATGTTGAAAGCCTGGTACCAGCCATTAATATGCGGTAATGTCCCATTTACACGCCATTTACCTAACGAATGCGGATCGGTTTTAGTGCGGCGGAGAACTTCCTCATCGCGGATATTCCCTGCCCATACGCCTGCATATGACAGGAAGAACCGTTGTTCAGGAGTAAATCCATCTACTTCTTGCTTATCTTTGGCTTGTTGGGTTTTCTCAAAGGCATTGAATGCAATCTGCAATCCTCCAAAGTCTCCGATATTTTCACCTAGCGTAAATTCACCATTGGCAAATGTGCCCGGAAAGACTTCTATTTTATTAAAGTGATTAACCAGAACCTGAGCTCTCTCTGTGAATTTAGCCGCATCAGCATCTGTCCACCAGTTAGACATATTTCCTTCCTTATCGTATTTGCTTCCCTGATCATCGAATCCATGAGACATCTCATGCCCTATCACAACTCCTATTGCTCCATAGTTTATTGCATCATCAGCATTCAGATAGAAGAATGGCGGCTGTAGAATACCTGCCGGGAAACATATCTCGTTGGTGGTAGGGTTATAATATGCATTTACCATCTGAGGAGGCATAAGCCATTCCGATTTATCAACAGGTTTATTTATCTTTTTTATCATTTCATTATAATGAAACTCGCTTGCTCTTATGATATTTTCCCAATATGATTCGTCTTTCTTTATCTCTAAAGAAGAATAATCTTTCCATTTATCAGGATAGCCGATTTTTACATTGAAAGCATTCAGCTTTTCCTGAGCTTTTTCTTTTGTTTCATCGCTCATCCATGTCAGGCCGGTTATCCGTTCCCCTAATGTTTCCTGTAAGTTTTTAACTAATTTGAGCATTCTCTCTTTAGCTTCGGCCGGAAAATATTTGGCTACATACATTTGTCCGACAGCTTCACTCAACGACATATCAACCGTGTTAACAACACGTTTCCAACGAGGCTGCATAGATATACGTCCGCTCAGTTGTTTTCCGTAAAAATCGAAATTTGCATTTACAAAATCATCGCTCAGATACTCTGCCGCAGAGTTGATCAGACACCATGCAAGATATGCTTTTGTTTCTTCTACAGGAAGTTCGTGGATCAGTTTAGCGGCTGCAGCGACAGGCTCTACCTGCCCTACATTAACCTCTGTGAACCCGGCAGCTTTTGCCGATTCAAAAAATATCTTCCATTCAAAATCAGCAACAGACTGGTTTAAATCCTGAACATTCATTTTGTGATAATTCAGCTCGGGGATTCGAGTATCCTCCTTCTTAAAATGAGATTTAGCCAATGCTGTTTCTATTTTCAGCACAACTTCTGCTGATTTGGATGACTCCTCATCCGAATATCCGGCATTACTAAATTGTTTCTTGATAAGGTCTGTATATCCTTTTCTCAGTTCTACCGACTTTTCATCTTCTTCCAGATAGTAATCGCGATCGCCAAGCCCCAGGCCTGCCTGGTAAAGCTGGACGATATTCATACTACTGTTTTTATCATCGGCACCCACATACAGCCCGAAGAACGGAGAATCGGCATATCTTCTCAATTCGCCTGTCAGCCTGACAATATCTTCAATAGTGGAAGCATTTTTTATCTTATCCAGTTGTGCCTGTAAAGGTTTAGCGCCATCTGAAGCCAATCGGGCACTATCCATACCAAGCGCATACAGATCACCGATTTTTTGTTCAACCGAGCCTTGTTTGTGCTCAGTTGTACCTAAACCTTCAATCAGACCTTTTACCTGTTCCTGGCTATTTTCGTCTAATTGCTCAAACGAACCATAACGGGCATATTCATCTTTTATAGGATTAATCTTGGCCCATCCCCCGGTTGCATACATATAAAAATCATTACCGGGTGCACGAGTTGTGTCAAGATTCGCAATATCAAAGTTTTTCTTCACTTCTTCTCCTTTTTGTGTATTTGTCTTGTCTTTGCAACTGAATGATGCAAAGGCGAGAACAGCAATTGGTAAATAATAAATTGTTCTCATTCTGATATTTATAATTTATTTAATATGTTAGTCTTTAATATTCTTTATTTTAACTCACTTAATTTAACAGTTAAGTCTTCCCATATGTTCATATCAGATTCAAGTTCTTTCGTTAACCGGCTATGCCTCTCAAAGAGTGCCATATCAGAAGCTCCCTCCGGTGTAGCCAGTTTTACCTCGAGTTCTGCTTTCTCATTTTCTTTGGTCTCAATTGCCTGCTCGATATCAGTAATCTGTTTTTCAATCTTTTTGATTTGACGGCTCAATTCTTTACGCTCTTCATATGAAAGCTTATTCTCAACATCTTCTTCTGCTTTTGCCTCTACTATCGCTTTCTGAGGTTCAGACGCTGAAACTTCCAGTTCTTTCAGGCTGTCCATCTTTTTCTTTTCCAGAAATTCGTAAATACCACCCAGATGTTCTACTACCCGTTGATTCCCAAACTCATAGACCTTATCAACCAAACCATTCAGAAAATCGCGGTCGTGAGATACAACGATCACCGTTCCTTCAAACTCTTTGATAGCCTTTTTTAATATGTCTTTTGATTTCATATCCAGATGGTTAGTCGGTTCGTCGAGTATCAACAGATTGACGGGTTCAAGTAGAAGGCGGATCATTGCCAGACGGCTTCGTTCTCCTCCTGACAGGACTTTCACTTTCTTATCGGAAGCCTCGCCACCAAACATAAATGCACCGAGAATATCCCTGATCTTAGTACGAATATCCCCAACAGCTACATAATCTATGGTTTCAAAGACTGTGCGGCTCTCATCCAGCAACTGTGCCTGATTCTGTGCAAAGTAGCCAATCTTGACATTATGCCCAAGTTCAAGTTTACCTCTGTAATCAATCTCGCTCATAATACATTTGACAAGGGTAGACTTTCCTTCGCCATTTTTTCCGACAAAAGCTACCTTGTCTCCTCGGTGAATGGTAAAAGTTACATCTTTGAATACCAGATGATCTCCATACCTTTTTTCCAAATTTTCCACAATAACAGGATATGAGCCCGAACGTGGGGCAGGAGGGAATTTGAGATTCAGCATAGCGTTATCCTCTTCATCCACTTCCAATCTATCTAATTTGTCTAGTTGCTTGATACGAGATTGTACCTGTACAGCCTTAGTCGCTTTATAGCGAAAACGCTCAATAAATTCTTCTGTTTTTTGTATCTGTTTTTGCTGATTCTCAAAGGCACGCATCTGCTGTTCCCTATGTTCTTTGCGCAGCTCTACATACTTTGAATAAGGTACCTTGTAATCATATATACGCCCCAGCGATATTTCAACTGTCCTTTGTGTAACGGCATCAAGAAATGCCCTATCGTGCGAAACAAGCAATACGGCATTGGCACGTGTAGCCAGAAATGTTTCCAGCCACTGGATCGACTCAATATCAAGGTGGTTGGTCGGTTCGTCCAACAACAACACATCGGGACGTTGAAGCAGTAGCTTTGCCAGTTCGATTCGCATGCGCCATCCTCCGCTAAACTCATTGGTAGGGCGGTCAAAATCGGAGCGTTTAAATCCGAGACCCATTAACGTTTTCTCAATCTCCGCCTGAAAGTTACTTCCACCCGACATCAGGTATTGTTCATTCAGGTAAGAAGACCTTTCTATCAAATTATGATATGCATCCGATTCATAGTCCGTTCTTTCGGCCAATTGTCTGTTTACATCTTCCAGTTCGGTCTCCATTTCCCGAATGTGGGAGAAAGCGAGTGCCGCTTCATTGAATACGGTATTGTCATCATTCAATGTCATATGCTGCGGCAAGTAACCGATGGTTACGTCTTTAGGTAAAGAAACATTGCCCCGGGTAGGTTGCTGGATACCTGCAAATATCTTAAGCATAGTGGATTTTCCGGCTCCGTTTTTCCCCACCAGTGCTATTCTTTCTTTTTTATTTATAACAAACGATATACTATCAAAAAGTGTAAACCCTCCGAATTCTACCGTTAGTCCTTCTATCGAAATCACAATTAATAATGTTTAAAAATTTACGCAAAAGTACGTATTTTTAAAGGAAATCGAATTTCTTTAGGCTTTTATTTCTATCTTGTATAAGTTATACTGACACAGTAAACTAACATCATGAGCCTAAAAGATAGTACCATCCTGTATTTGATCTTTTTCAAAAGCACATTGCTGATGAGTATTGGCTTTGCCATTCCGTTTTCTTTTATAGCTATGTCGAATGGATTTATAGAGACAGAAGATTCCTATCCGTTTCTACAACTGATAAGCTCCTTTCTCAGAATGTGTTGTCTGGCTGGTTTCCCAATCTCTTTATTATATAAGGAGTTTACAAAAAAGCAAGAATATTATTTCTATTACAATGCTGGACTATCGAAGGTAAACCTGATAGTTGTGACTTTCATTTTGTATATCTTATTATCTATTATAATCTACTGCCTATGTTCGGTGATATGGAACAACATATAATAGAGGTTGACAGCGTCTCCAAAACATATGGAGGCAGGACTGTGCTTTCGGGTGTTTACCTGAAAGTGCAAACAGGCGATATCTGTGCTTTGTTTGGCAGGAATGGAACCGGGAAAAGTACCTTGATGAAAATTATATATGGTACATTAAGGGCAGATCATAAATACCAGAAAATAGATGAACATTTCCTGACCGAACCTTATAAACATGCCTCTTATATCTCATATCTTCCCGACGTTCCTTTTATACCGAAAAATCTAAAAGTAAGGCATGTTTTCAACCTTTATAATATACCCAAAGAATGTCTTGACGATATCGCATTACACTTTTATAACAGTCGTATATCCGAACTATCATCAGGTGAGCGCAGATATGTCGAGATATGTCTCATATTATTGAAGAAAGCACATTTTGTATTATTGGATGAACCATACAAATTTCTGTCACCGCTTATGGTAGAGAAAATCGAAAGATTGATTCTTTCGCAGTCGAAAGAAAAGGGTATAATCATAGCCGACCATCGCTACAGAGATGTGCTGAATATTGCGAACCGTATACTCCTGATAAAAGACAGTTCTCTCTTTGAAGTGGCTAATGAAAAAGAATTGGCTGAAAAAGGATATATTCTTTGATTTTTATTCTGCCTTTATAATATCTTCTTCGTTCTTTACTATTCTTCGGTTTAATGTGGAGAATTTCCAGTTATACTTTTTGTAGAAAAAGTAGACAAAGATAAGGCACACTATCACAGAGCCAATTAACGATCTTACAGGACTAATGTCTTCTATTCTGAAGACAGATGCAGTCTGGAAAACCGAAGAAGAATAAGTCGTGAATAAACTGGAAAAAATGTTGTTTATTGCGTGAATCCCAAGAGCCATTTCGATACCATCATCCAGAATACTGACTAATCCCAGAAGTAAACCAATCAAAATATAATTCGGCATCATCAGCCAGAAGCCATATTCCTTTACTTCAGGATTGCTGTAATGCATCAATCCGAATAACACGGATGGTATGATAAGTACTAACCAACGACTCTTAGTCAAACGGCCAATGCCCTGTGCCAGATACCCTCTGAAAGATAGTTCTTCAAAACTTGTTTGTAGTGGGATTATTACTAAGGATATTATAACCAGAGGAATAAAAGCTTTAATATCAAACTGTAATGTGTAATTTTCGGGGTCGAGGATATAATCTATAGCTGTAGTTAAGAATAGAAGAATCCCCCAACCAATGACTCCTGCCCAAAAACGATTCCAGCGAATTTTATTCGTACCGTTTATAACCTCTTTGTATGAACGCCGATGAATTACTTTGATTAACAGAATCAATGCAAATAGCCCAACAACAAAAGGCAGTAATATCAATATTAAAGAAAGATTGGATGATATACCCAATTCATTCATTGTAGTAATATCAAATCCTTGCATCAGTATAGATGGGCCTGAGTATAAAAACAATACAGCTATAAGTGGTATACTGCCCAAAATACTTCCTCCTATCCATGCAAGAATCAAGACTAGCAGGTATATCCAAATCTTATCATTACGCCCAAATGCAACCTCTAAATATTTCATCGTTTTTAACTTTTTTAAATATATGTCGCAGGTTTTAAATAAAAATCACAAAAAACAATATGAATTTAAACATCTTGCAACTTAATATGTTAAAATAACACATAACAAAATTTAATTATCAAATGTATCTTTATAAACGGAACAACATTATGTCTATGTTTACACATAACGACTGCATTGAATTTGTGAAAGAAAATCCAATCGGACACATGGCTACTATCGATAAAGATCAACCACGGGTAAGACCTTTTGGGTGCTGGTTTGCCGATAAAACCGGTTTTTATTTCCAAACGGTAGCAATGAAGGAAATATCTTGTCAATTAGCCAAAAATCCGAAAGTAGAAGTATGTTTTTTTTCGAGTGATAGCATATTGGGACCAATACTAAGGATAACAGGTGAAGTAGAGTTTTTAACAGATATAGAGCTGAAGAGAAAAGTTCTGCATGACCGTCCATACCTGAGAAATTTTGGTGTTTCCGAAAAAAGCCCTGAATTATTACTATTCAGGATACCAAAAGGAAAAGCCCACTTCTGGGCGTTAGAAGAAATAGAAGATAGCTTAAGGCCTAAAAATATCATAGAATTCTAATGGATTTTATATTAAGGGCTTGAAAAATTAGGTAAGTGTCCTAAGAAAAAGACAGAGTTGCAACTTTTATTTCCCATTTCAGTTTTATTGGTATCTTATTTTTGTTCGTAATTAACAAAATTCTTATTTTTGTATAAGAAACCTTTTCCCCCTGATTATGAGTAAAAAAAAGATATATGCAATAATCAATCCTGTTTCGGGAACGTCATCAAAGCAAAATCTTCCTCACAAGATTGCTGAATCTTTCGATGCCCGCAAATTTGATATTCATATTTTTATCACAGGATATGCCGGGCACGGATCTGAAATAGCGCAGCAGGCAATCGAGGACAAGGTGGATTATGTAATAGCTGTAGGAGGAGACGGAACGGTGAATGAAGTAGCAGGAACGCTTGTCAACTCAGATACAACCTTAGGTATTATACCTCTCGGTTCAGGTAATGGGCTGGCCAGGGATCTCAACATTCCAACAGACGTGAAAAAAGCTCTGGGAGTGATAGCTGAAGAAAATATCATTGATATAGACTATGGTAAGGTAAATAATAAGAAGATATTCTTTTGTACCTGTGGTGTAGGCTTTGACGCGGAAGTTGCTGCTAAATCGTCTGGTAAGAAAAGTAGGGGATCACTGATGTACCTCAAAAATATGCTGGAGACTTTTTTTGAAAAGAAACCAGAAGAGTATGAAATCATATGTCCCGAAGGAACTATAAGGGACAAAGCTTTTGTAGTTACATGCGCCAATGCGTCCCAATATGGTTATAATGCGCATATTGCTCCACATGCCGATATTCAGGATGGGATGATGAATGTGGCAATTTTGAAACCATTGTCAATTCTTGATGTTCCTCAAACATCTTTACAGTTGTTTACAAAAAAGATAGACGAGAATAATAAAATGATCGAGCTGATCACCAATGAAGTCACTATAAAAAGGGAAAAAGAAGGAGTTATGCACATTGACGGAGATCCGGTAAAAGTAGGAAAGGAAATCCATGTGAAAGTAATTACAAAAGGGCTGAAAGTTCTCGTACCCAAAGACCCGCCCAAAAAGAACCCGTTAGACCCTCAGGAAATATTATTAAGGGTTTTCGGATAAAGTAAAATCGAAACCGTCTAAAAGTTTAATTCGAAAGAAACCCTGAACCCGTGTTTATCTACATTCGGGTGGCTTAAGTAATTTACACGACGGATATAATCGATACGGAAGAATTTGAAAATATTCTCTATTCCCAGATTATATTCCATATAAGGTTTCCCTTTTGAAGTTACATATGTTTCTTGTGGGAACAAAAGCAAATCGTGATTGTTTTCAGGATTATTTCCATTACTTAAATCTCCCAGAAAGCCTCTGAATCCAAATACTTCTCTCCATTTCAACATTTTAAGTAAAGGTATACGATTAAACAGCCATCCACCCATATAGTAATATATTTCCCATGATACTTGCGAATCATGCATAAATTCGAGAGGTTCTACCAGATAGTAACTCCCATTCTGGATAGTATACGAATTATTAGCGCTAGGAGTAATCAGGAAAGGAAAAGGCGTTTCGCCCCATATTTTTTCAGCCTGGGCCGATAATTCTAATTTACCATAAGGAGCAATCCAGAAACGCTTGGATACAGAAAAAGAAGTTTTATTATAATTATATTGCCCACCCAGAAAGTCCTTCAATGCAATATTATGAGTGAGATTCAATATTAATCTCGGTGATGGTATAGAATGCCGTTTTCTTCTCTGCTGAAAAAATTTCTCATCCGGCGAATAACGAAGAGCCAGCATGAGTTCTGTCATTTTCAGATTCTTGACTGGGAAGATATTTCCATCCTCATCCATTTTTTCAAATCTCAGGTCTCCGGCAGGTGTCTCATCAAAGGTTTGCGCAGATAACTTAAAAGAAAAACCTCCATAATACTCTTTATCATAGGCAACCTGAGTCTGACGGTTATATGTCAGTTTCTTATTGCTGGAAGATGTTAATGACATGAATATGTTGTCTCTTTCAGCCTGTGTATATCGTTGCCCTAATGTATTAATATCATACTTGTAAGCGGCTATTATGCTACTCTTCGGATACTCATCTTTATGGTTTTGCACCTTTTTGGTAGACCATGCCGCTTCTCCGTAATATTTAAACTTTTGGTCTCTTGTGCCATAAGCTCCGTATCCATAGAAAAACAATTGAGGATGCAGGTTCTTGGTAGTGGACAAGGTAAGCCGAACACGATTACCTTCCTGCGAGTTATAGCTATATACTGTCGGTAATTTACCTATATCGAGTTTATTCTTTTCCGGATCGCTTGAAGTTGGCACATAGCCTGTAGATACTATCTTCCCTAATTTGAGAAGGATACTGAATAGCCATATATCATTTATATTCTTCATCATTCTATCCATCTTATAATCCTTTTGATGTTGAGGAGGACGATTCAATTCCCAAAATTCTTTAGGCCTTTTCAGATAGTCCTTTTCAAATACCTCGGGAGCATGGAGAACAAATATAGGATCCATCAACTGGTTCATTTCAAAATCCTCATAACTCTTGATCTTATCCACATAGAATTTTACGGCATCTACCATAGTGATATCTATTGCCATGCGTTCTTCCAGTGGTATCCACTGATTATTCACTTTCGTAAAATCATGTTGGATAACAAGAGATTCCACAAAGTTGATATTCATCTTTTTCGGAGTTCTCAGCACTGCCCTTTTTACAGCATACATACTGTCGAGGGAGATAAATAGATGGCCTGTAAAACCTACATCACGCGAATTGAAAGGTGCAAAATCAAGTTTAACATACCGTTCATTATCAATTGAGATAGTATCAGATAAATACCATCTGTAGAAATTGACCGAACTGTGTTCGCTTAAAGGGCTGACAAATTCATGGAATAATAAAGTAATCGAGTTATCGAATATCGAAATGTCTTTAAAGACCTCTTTTATAATAGCATCCAGCCCCTCTGTTTCGAAAGTTTGGTCAAGCCCTTCTATATGATATCCTTTACCGATTCGTTTATTTCCTTCCGGCTTTTTCCTGTAATAAACCTCCGTTACTTTTTCGCGTATGGAAATCGGTAATATCGCCTTATTGTCTATTATAGAAGTATCGATATATTCCGGCAAGAAATCATACCGTTTAAAAGGCTGTTTATCCGGTTTAAACTCATTGAATGCAAAAAGGGTGCGCTCATATTCATTATATTGATAATAATCCAGGGACGTAATATTATTCTCTTTCTTATGAGCTATTACTTTCTTAATCAACTCTACGGCCGGGTTATTCTTCTTGGAATATTTTTCATTTTTGGGACGGACAATTACTTCTTCTAATTTTAGGTCTTCAGGTTCCAGATATATTTCTTCTGTAGAGGAGACTCTGGCCGGAATATTGATGCTGAATAATTTATATCCTAAAAGGGATGCTTTCAGTTTTGTATAATCACTATTATTACTTATCCTGAACTCTCCCTCTTCATCTGTAAAAGTACCAATATTCGAGCCTTCAAAAGACACGGAAACAAACGGCAGGCGTTCTTTGGTCACAGCATCGCGTACGATGCCGCGTACCGAAGTTGTAGTCTGCGCCAAAGAAACACAGCAAACTAACCCTAGTAGTATAAAGGAGAGAAACCTTTTACTTAAAAAAATACACCATGACCTGTCAGTCATCTATTTATTCTTAGTTATGTATATAACTCTATTACAATCGAAAATCAAGGCTAAACACTAGGTTCACCCTCGATTTTCATATATTAGATGAAACAGCCTGTTATTTAGCTGCACGGTACCTGTTTTTAATTCATCAATTTACGATAACGAATACGCTTAGGCTCCACATTTCCCATGCGCGCTTTTTTATTTTCCTCATATTCGCTATAGCTGCCTTCGAAAAAGAATACTTCCGAATTGCCCTCAAAAGCAAGGATATGAGTACAAATACGATCCAGGAACCAGCGGTCGTGTGATATAACAACTGCACACCCTGCAAAGTTTTCCAATCCTTCTTCCAAAGCCCGTAAAGTATTAACATCTATGTCATTGGTCGGCTCATCCAAAAGCAGCACATTTGCCTCAGACTTAAGAGTTAAAGCCAGATGAAGACGATTTCGCTCCCCACCGGATAATACTCCTGTTAATTTTTCCTGATCGCCTCCCGAAAAATTGAAACGGGAAAGGTATGCACGAGCATTGATTTCTTTACCTCCTACACGGACAAACTCGCTTCCTCCCGATATTACCTGATAAACTGTTTTGTTAGGGTCAATGTCGGTATGCGACTGATCTACATAACCTATCTTTACGGTTTCTCCTACTTCAAATGTTCCTTTATCGGCTTTTTCCAAACCTTGTATCAAACGAAACAGGGTAGTCTTCCCGGCTCCATTCGGGCCAATTATACCAACGATGCCCGATGGTGGTAACATAAACTCAAGATTATCGAACAGCAATTTATCACCAAAAGCTTTACCTACTCCATGTGCTTCGATCACCTTATTGCCAAGGCGTGGCCCGTTTGGTATGAATAATTCCAGCTTTTCTTCACGTTCTTTCTGATCGGCGTTCAATAATTTTTCGTAATCGTTGAGACGGGCTTTACCTTTCGCATGGCGGGCTTTTGGTGCCATCTTCACCCACTCTAACTCACGTTCGAGTGTTTTACGGCGTTTACTGGCTTGCTTCTCTTCTTGTTCCATCCGTTTGGTTTTTTGTTCCAGCCATGAAGTATAGTTACCTTTCCAAGGAATACCTTCTCCACGGTCGAGTTCAAGTATCCAGCCGGCTACGTGATCTAGGAAGTAACGGTCGTGCGTGATGCATATAACCGTTCCCTGATATTGTTGAAGGTGTTGTTCCAACCAGTCGATTGACTCTGCATCAAGGTGATTGGTCGGTTCATCTAATAACAACACATCCGGTTCTTGCAACAACAAGCGGCAAAGAGCCACGCGGCGGGCTTCCCCTCCCGACAAGTTCTCTGCTAATTGCTCTTCCGGCGGACAGCGAAGCGCATCCATTGCACGCTCTAATTTATTATCTATATTCCAGGCGTCGGTAGCATCTATTTTGTCCTGAAGTTCTGCCTGACGGGCAAATAGAGCATCCATTTTATCAGGATCCTCATAATATTCCGGCAGTCCGAATTTATCATTGATCTCTTCGTATTCTTTTAGCACATCCATGATAGGTTGTACTCCTTCCTGTACAATTTCCTTTACGGTTTTTGTCGGGTCAAGTTTCGGATCTTGTTCCAAATAGCCAACAGAATAGCCTTTGTCGGAAACTATCTCACCCTGATATTCTTTATCCAGTCCGGCTATCATCTTCAACAGAGTAGATTTACCGGAACCATTTAACCCTATTATCCCGATCTTAGCACCATAGAAGAATGAAAGATAGATGTTTTTTAAAACTTGTTTTTGGGGCGGATAAACCTTTCCTACCCCAATCATCGAAAAGATTATTTTTTTATCGTCTGACATGTGTATGTTAGTTATTAATTATTATTCAATGTAAATCAATGAACCTTTTTATTCATTTGGGATAACCTCAATCTCATTCAATGTAAAATTACTTAGAATGAATTTGCACGGCTCTTTCCCTCCCAGATCAAACACAATTCTCGCTGAATTGACGTCATTCTCATTCATTTTAAAAACGTGCGAAACCTTTTGTTTATTTTCTCCCGTCGAGAAAGATTTATAACCACTATATGCTGACCATGGCTCAGAATTCATCCCTATATAGGAACTGAAGCTGCGATCGTCAGAAGAGGATATTGTAAATACCATCTCGTATTCTTTCCCTTTCTTCAGGGTTATACCTTCTTTTATCAACTGTAAATTCCAGCTATTGTTCCCTCCGTCTTTAATATCTATGGACAGTTCGCCATTTTTACGTTCGAGGGAACCTGTACCTCCGCCTTGTTGCAATTTCCAACCATTATTACCTGTTGAAAAATCGGATGTATATGCAGGTGTACGTTTTATTGCTCCCGGCTCCGGGATGGAGTTGTGAAGCAAAGCATTAACCAAAGGATCTATCAATTCTTTCTTATTAGGGTCGTAAATACCGAATCCGGCACTGAACTCCCAGTATGCCCAGCTAAAGCCTTGATCTTCGAGCCAACGGGCCAGATATGTAGTCCACCGTTCTCTTGATTTAATATCAGCTTTATTATATGCACCGAATTCACCAACATGAATAGGTACATTGTACTTTTGTGAAAAATCTTTTACAAGCTGAAAGTCCTGATGGATTGCTTCACGTTCTATATCAGTATCATTCCATTTTGTTCCAAGCCATTTGCCATCTCCATCTCCGGCCCAATCGGCTCCCTGATGAGTAAATTGGAATGGATTATAGTAATGTACTGTTACGATGATATTTCCATCCTCTTCGGGTACTTTTAGTTGATTAAGCCCACTGATGCCTCCATATTCTGCTGTGCCAACAAGCACTATTCTGCTGGGGTTTTCTTCACGAATGACCTCGAGAGCTTCAGATAATAATTGATTCCATATATTTGTGGTTATCTCTCCGTTCGGCTCATTCAAAATCTCGAATAACAATAGATTCGAGTAATCTTTAAAATAGTCGCTTATCTGCTTCCATTGAGCCAGGAACCGGGCTTTTTGACCTACAGGATCAGCTATTAATGCATCGTGATGATGCATGTTGATAATCACATATAGCTTATTTTTCAGAGCTTCATCTACTACTGTCTTAATTCTCTTCAGGAAAGTTTCATCTATTGTATAGGGCAAGGTGTTTGATGTCCTTGTCTCCCATCTTACCGGGACACGAACATGTGAGAATCCAAGTTCTGCCATTATTCCAAAATATTCCGGCTTCCAGGGATTTCCCCATTCATTCTCCGATGGTGCTTCAAAAGCATTCCCCATATTGATGCCGCGCCCAAGCTTTTCATTTATTTCAAATGCTTTTTTTACTTGTTCTGTCGAAGGTATCGAATCCGGCTCCTGATCTATCCCCTTTGTTACATCAGGATTATTTTTATCGCTGCACATAGCGAAAAGAAAAACAGAATATATCAAAAGTAGTAGACAGAATATTCTTCTCATTTACTATCATTTATAATGTTCAAGGTTTCACAAACCTGGATGGAACAGTGATTTCGTAGAATTTTAATACATTTATTTCTGATAAAGGAAACGCTTTATACTACGTTTCGGCGTCTTTTCAAATTCCTTTTCCTGTAATCTGAAATTAGCTACCTGGCTATATCCCGGCAAACATTTATTGATCGCTTTCTTTTCGGCTACAAAAATAGCAGAATAATCGCTTTCTTTTATATTTTGAGCATTTAAATAATCTTTATCAGGGTATATAAGGGCTATTAATCGCCCACTTTCTTCTATTATCAAAGCTTCTGATACATATGGCGAATTGTTGTATAAGTCTTCTATCTCTTCGGGATAAATATTCTGCCCGGATGACCCCAGTATCATTGTTTTACTACGTCCCATAATAAAGATAAAGCCATCTTTGTCCATTATACCCAAATCGCCGGTTTTTAGCCAGCCCGATTCATCAAGGACATGCCTGGTAGCCTCTTCATTCTTATAATAACCGAGCATTACATTATCCCCTTTTACGATGATCTCTCCTGTTTCTTTTTCAGGGTTAGAAGAGTCAATTCGTACTTCCATCCGGTCTGCAGGTCGCCCGCAAGAGGCTTGCTTATATGTTTCCCAATATTCATATGAAATAATAGGGCCGCACTCAGTCATCCCATAACCCACTGTATATGGGAATTTTATCTCTGTCAAAAATTGCCCTACTTCTTTATTCAACGCTGCTCCACCAATAACCACTTCCACAAGATTTTCTCCAAACATAGGCACCAATTTATCCGATACCTTCTTGTAGACTTTCTTTTTGAAAAATGGTATCTTCAATAACGTTTTCACCGGTTGTTTTTTGAATTCAGGGAAAACGCGCATCTGAATAATTTTCTCAATAATGAGAGGCACAGCCAATACAAGAGTTGGTTTCACCTTAGCAAATGCTTCCATAATAATCTGAGGCGAAGGCACCCGAGTAAGATAGTGTATATGGCATCCTTTAGCTATAGACAATAAAACTTCGAATGCAAGTCCATACATATGAGCCATTGGCAGCATACATACAATCCCGTCTCCGGCTTTTACAAATGGGATCATATCAATCGCAAATCTCGTATTAGACCATAGACTGCGGTATGGTATCATTACCCCTTTGGGGTTACTGGTTGTTCCGGATGTATAATTCAGTATAGCCAGTTCTTCAGGGGATTCATCATAGAATTTTACATCTTCTATAGAGAATCCATTCGGATATTTTTTCTTGAATACCTGATCGAAATTGGCACATGTAGCAAGTAATTTCGCTGAGCGGGATTTCTGTACCGCAAGGTCTTCGAGCATAAGTATTGTCTCTATTCCGGGCATTTGCACAGGATCTACCTTTGACCACACAAAGTCATCCAGAAGAAAAACTTTAGCTTCGGAGTGATTAACTAGGGTATGAATACTTTCGCCTGAAAAATCATGCAGAATGGTGGTAATAACGGCTCCGTAGGTAAGCGATGCGAAAAAACCGATTGCCCAACTTGCTGAGTTACGCCCGCAAATAGCAACCTTATCTCCTTTCTGGAGCTCAAGATCTTCGAATAAGATGTGTACTTGAGCTATTTTAGCAGCGAAATCTTTATATAAAAACGTTTCTCCGTTATAATCGCTAAGCGCAGGACGCTCCCAATTATTACAGATGCCATTCTTTATCAGTGTCAAAAACTTATGATCTTCCATTATCGTATTTTTTGTAATAGAGATTAATAATAGAATATAAATATAATATTATTCTCAATCTAAAATTGCCTATTAATCAAGTAAAAACAGTTAAATATTAATAATCGTATATCTTTAATCTATATTCTGAGGAGTAGTTGTAGGGCCATGGATAATTAGTTTACCATCAGGCAGTATTTCCATTTTGTCGATGAAAACCACTCTTTCTTCTCCGGTGGCCTCTGTACGGCCATGATATACGGTATACATTTGCCCATTATGCTTAAACATCATATTATGCCCGGTACCTGTCACAATACCTCCTTCTTCAATGTTTTTTTGTAATACCGGATTATTGTCGGCTTTTGTGAAAGGGCCTAACGGGTCTTTGGCTGTAGCATATCCTACTGCATAGTTTTTACCCATAAAATAATTTGCCGAATACATCATATAATAAGTGTCTCCCTCTTTGAAAAGGAAAGAACCTTCAGTCCATCTTCTGTTTATTTCGTGTGAAGTTACCGAACGGCTTTCCCATTCGGCCTGCTTATCGTCCATCTTTACAGGTGGGCGAAGCAATAATTTAGGTTCGCCGATTATATCTGAAAAATCCGGTTTGATCTCTACTCCATATATCCAGCTTTCTTCTATTTCATCATACCATCCTTTTTCTTTTGCCCAGTCAGCAATTTCGCTTTCTACCGGATGTTTGTAGCAGCAGCGGGAGTAATAAAGATAAACTTTGCCGTTCTCAAAGTACAGATTGGCATCTATAATCGGATATCCGGGATCGAATATCGGACGGTCTATCAAGTCTTTGAAGGGCCCTGTCGGTTTATCAGATACAGCTACTCCAATACGGAAATTCTCTAGTTCATTGGTCGGATTTTCTCTCCAGTCAGCACTATAGAGTATATAGAATTTACCATCTATTTCGTAAACCTCCGGTGCCCAAAAATTAGCTACACACCACGAATCTTCTGTATTCCCCTGATAGATGCGACCAATATTTTCCCATTGTACAAGATCGGACGATACACTAGCCTGAAAACCATTCTCGACACCGCCTGTACCATACATATAAAATTTACTATCCGAAGCTTTTAGGATATACGGATCACCAAAAGCTACAGGTAGTGGGTTCTGATAAGTTACTTCTTCCGAAGACTCTGTACTACTTTCTTTCTTGTTTTTGTTTGCGCATGAAAAAGAAATCAGGCACATTAATAACGATAGAGCAATAATCTGATATTTCATATAATAAAATTGTTTGTTTTATTCCCTTGTCTGATAAAAGGGCAAATATAGTAATAAAAAGTTTCCCGTTGTCCTTTTTTGTTTTTTAGAAAAGTTGATATTACCTTTTGAACTTTCTAAATATTTGCTATTTTTATAAATTAAAAAGATATGAGCAATAAAAATCAAAGTATGCTTCTACGCGATGCCGAAATAGAACCGACAGGGAAAGTATTGGAAAATGCACTGGGAAAAGAAATCTTTGATGTTTATCAGGAATTGATCCGAACTATCACGGAAGAATTTGGCCTGACTTATGAATGGAGATTCTACAAAGATGGTAAAGCCTGGCTCTGCAAAGTAGTCAACAAGAAGAAAACTATATTCTGGCTTTCCATTTGGGATCGATATATAAAAACAAGCTTCTTTTTCACAGAGAAAACCCGTCCGGGTGTTTTTGATCTGGATATAAATAATAAAATAAAAAGCAACTTTGAGCAAGCTGAATTTACCGGAAAATTGATAGCCTTAATTTTAGATTTTGATAAAAAAGAACAGTTGAAAGATTTACAGGAAATTGTAAAATATAAGAAAGCATTAAAGTAAGACTATATAGTCTAAAACATTAATAGAATTTTTCTCTTTTCTCTATCCCTTATTTATCTCGCGTATTACTCTGCCAGGACTTCCTACTACCAAACTATTGGGAGGAATGTTTTTTGTGACCACACTTCCTGCGCCTATCACCGAACCTCTACCGATAGTAACTCCCGGCAGGATAATAACGCCTCCTCCTATCCAACATCCGTCTTCTATAGTAACAGGCAGGGCATAAGTGCGGCAAAAATACTCTTCACTTTCAGGCGTCCAGTCCGGTGTCAGGCGTTCGGCCAGTTCAACAGGGTGAGTGGCTGTATATATCTGTACATTGGATGCTATCAGAACATTATTACCAATTGTAATTCTGTTGCAATCCACAAAAGTACAATTCATATTGACCGATTCATTGTTCCCTATATGAATATTACACCCATAATCGCATATAAACGGATTACCAACTGAGGCATTGGAACCAATACTGCCGAATAATTCTTCTAATAAACCTTTACGTTCCTTCTTTTTCTCATAAGGCGAATTGTTGTATTCCGCTAGAAGTTTTCGAGCCTTTGTTTTAAATTCTAAAAATACTCTATCATGACAATCATAGTTCTCCCCTGCCATACACTTCTCCAGTTCTGTTTTCATATGTGTCAATCAATTATTCGTTTTTTTTGTAAAGGTAGTATATAAATCAAGCATTTAATAATAATTTGCCAAGCTCTTACATAGTCTGTTTTTGATTATTCAAATACTTACAAAACTAGGATAAAAGATAATCCTTTTAAACAACTCTTTTGACTGGAGTGTTTAAAAGGATTATGTGTACAGATAGTTCTCTTTATTCTAATACAGCCGCGAATCCTCCATTTCTTACCATTTTGATTTGAAGTTTATCACTTTGTTTCACCTGCGATTCTTTTCTCCGGTAGTCCATAGCCTGACGTCCTGCATTGATACCATCCTCAAAAGATGTCATTTTATACGATTTTCCGGCATCTAAGAAATCCAGATCTATCTCAAATGTCCGTTCTCTTTCTTTGTTGTTAGTCATTCCTCCAATATACCATTTAGACCCTTTCCGCTTAGCTGTTATTACATATTCACCGACCTTCGCTTCCAGGGCTTTCGTTTCGTCCCATGTAGTGGGAACCTGTGTGATAAATTCGGTGCAATCAGGGTTGCGGTAATACATGGTTGGATTGTCGGCCAGCATTTGTAGTCCACTCTCGAAAATCACAAATAATGCCAGTTGATAGGCTCTTGTCCCTATACTTGCCGAGTTTGGTCTGTTTCCACAATAAACATTCGGTTGCATGCTGATCATAGCTCCCGGGGTGTAATCCATTGGGCCTACGGCATTTCGCATAAATGGGAAATAAATACTGTTGTCAGGATAACAGCCTCCCATTTGTTCCATTCCCCTTACGCCTTCATAGGATATAACATTCGGGTATTTGTATTCCAACCCGGCCGGTTTGAACGAACCATGGTAATCAACGAACAGTTTATGTTTTGCAGCTTCCTCTGCTACTCTTTCATAGTAATTTACCATCCACTGGTCGCTTCTGTCCATAAAGTCTATTTTAACACCTTTAACACCCCATTCGGCAAAAGTCTTGAATAAATCCATATGATTTTCTACTGTCAGCCATGTCAGCCACAAAACGATTCCTACATTTTTTTCTTTTCCGTATCGTATCAATTCATGTACGTCTACTTTTGGATTAGGAGTATATGGATCGCGTGTACTTTTAGCCCAGCATTCGTCCATGATGATATAATCTATACCATATTTAGAAGCAAAATCGATGTAATATTTATATGTTTCCAGATTATAGCCCGATACAAAGTTTACATCCGGCCCATACGGAGAGGCATCGTTCCACCACTCCCAACTTACCTGTCCCGGTTTTATCCATGACGGATCTTGCAACACACTCTTCGATGCCAGTTTATAAGTCATTGTATTTTCCAGTAACTGTTTGTCGTCTTTAGAAATAACAAAGTAGCGCCAAGGGTAATTTCTTTTGCCTGATGTCTTGGCTATATAATCTGCTTCTTCCAACAGCTTAACGCTGCGATCTCCATCTTCACCGAATTTTGTCGGTACTTTAGGAAAGGAAGATGTAATGCCGTTATTACCATTCCCTCTAAGAAACATACATGGATAATCTGATAGATCCGATTCTGAAATCAGTATTTTGTATTCTTTTTTAGTATCTATCAGTACAGGAAGTACAGACATTTTGTCTTCAGGTTTCCATTCATTACTCTTCACATGTGAATAAGGTTCTTCATATGCAGTTTTAAATCCTCCCGGTTGTTGCAAATGCAATAGGTATTCTGCCGGAAAGTTTATCGCAAAATCTTCGCCTGATACTTCTACTTCATTCTTCTTATTGGTGACAAAGCGGTACGCAATACCATCGTTATAGGCTCTGAATTCTACAGAATAATCTCCTTTAAAATTTAGAGTAAGCTGGTTATATTCATTTTTAACAGTAGAAAATTTTAGCGGTATAATTGGAGACAATGTTTCATTCACCGAAATCTTTTTTTGTCCCGAGAGTTTGGCGTCTTTTCCTAGGATACCATCTTTTAGACTGAGTTGTAAATAGTTATTCTCTAAAAGTATATCATTGTTGTATGATATTGTGTAGTATATCTTATCCGATATACTAACCTCTACTTTTATCTCCTCATTTGGAGATCTCAACTCTGCTTTTTTCTGGGCACTGATTATTGTTATATTCAACAATAGACAGACAATAAGAAATAATGTCTTTTTCATTTGGGTGATAATTTTTAAGTGGTCGTTATTGTATTTACATGATTTTAGTATCATGCATTATTTTATGATTGCGCAACTCAGTAGTTAAAATATTTCATTCTTTAACTACTGATTAATGTTAAATTAAAAGCTTTTATTTGTATCTGTTCTCTCTATCAGTATTCCTTTACAAGGAGAAATAATAACCTCTTTCTAACAATTTATCGTATTTTTCTTTGTTAAATGTATAATAGAAAGCTCCTCTCTTCGAGCTGGATTTATCTTTCTCATCCAGTTTTTCCAATATATCCATTTCCAATATCTTCTTTCTGAAATTCCTTTTATCTAATGGTTTTTGATATATCGCCTCATAAAGAGTTTGCAGTTGGGGTAATGTGAATTTCTCGGGTAACAGGCTGAAACCTATAGGTTTGGTTGCTGCCCTTATCCTTAACATTTCGATCGTATCCCTTAGCATCAGGTTGTGGTCGAATATCAGTTTCCCAACTTTATCCAATTCTTCCCATCTTGCATTGTATTTTTCACAGAGTTCCTCATCAAACATTTCCAGGTCTATGAGAGCATAATAGGCAATGGAAAGAACCCTCTCTCCTTCGTCGCGGTCTACACTACCATATGTGCCCACCTGTTCCATATATACATCATCTATTTCAGTATATTCATAAAGCACCCGTTTGACTGTTTCGGACAGACTTTCAGTGGGTTTGATAAATCCTCCCATCAATGTATCTTCACCTCTGCGGGGATCAAATTTCCGTTTAGAAACCAACAGATATAATTTACCTTCTTTAAAACCCAAGATTATGCAGTCGACAGCGACATAGTATTTTTCTTCTTCTCTATAAAAATATGGACTCATCGAAATAGATTTTGTTCTATACAAAGATAAGGTATTTATCCAAACACAAAACAGATTAATGTTAAATCAATCTTTGAATGTTAAAAATGCGAAGAATAGATTAACTATAACGACTTTCTGAGATTAAGGTTCCAGGGATTTTCTACTGTTTCTATTGTCTTTTTATCGATAAGTGATGCCATTGTCCTTCCCATTTGCCTGAAATCTGTGGACAAGGTGGTTATTCCTCCGGCTAATATTTCTTTCAGTGGTGTATCGTTATATGATATAATACCAAAATCCGATCCGGGAACCACTTTCTGCTGCTCTGCCTGTTTCAGTATATCCACCAGATCCCTGTCGCTAACCAGCATGTAAACATCTCCCTTTTCTATTTTCCTGTCTTTTACCGATTCTATATATTGATGCTCAAAGCCGTGTATGTTACAGAATGCACGCAATCCCTCATATCTTTCATAGGGCTCTTTTTCTTCTTTTTGAACCATATATACCCGTTTATACTTATTTATATGAGGTAAACCATATACTAAAGCCTCGAATGTATCTTTTTCAAAATTCTGAAAGACAGAAGAATATTTTCCTTTCAATTCAGGATGATAGTGATCTAAAAGAAATACACGCCCGGATAAGGATTCAAGCAGCGGCTCTATTCCTTCAAATTTTCCTGACATGATGATATATAAAGTATATTTACCGTTTGCTTCCTTGATGAGCGTTTCGAAAACCCTTCTGTTGTAATTATGGAAATAGATGTCTACCGTTGCTTTTTTCCCTATAGACTCCATAAATGAATTATACAGGTCTTCTTTAAACTCGTTCAATTCATTGAAAAGCAGAAAGATGTGATGTTTAACTGTTATTCTGGTACTCGTAATAAAATAACCGACTCCCGGAGTGGAATCAATGATTCCTTTCGATTTTAACTCTGTAATACCGGCAAATACCGTATCACGGGACAAGCCATAGTTCTGCCGGAATTCGTTTAATGAAGGTATTCTGTCTCCTTTTTTATACAGCCCTTCATTTATTCCGTTTATTACATGGTTGACAACCAGCTTATATTTTGTTCCGTTTTCTTTCATTTTGTCCGATTCTGATCAGAAAACAAAAGTATAAAATGTTATCCGTACCAGTTCGTACCAGTTTATGTTTTATAACATCTGTTTTTAATTCATACCAGTTCGTACCAGTTTGGTAATTTATTTATATATTTGCGGCTGATACATTGCTTATCTAATACAGATTAATCTCTAAATATTTGAATTGTCATAATCAGAATATATAAATCGAAAAAATCATGAAGATAAAAGGCCTTGATCTTATCCTAATCAGCGCAATAGGTTTCGTCGCATCTTTCTTGTTATTTTCCGTTTCCTGTACTCAAACACAAAAAGAGACAAGAAATGTAACTATCATGGTGGATGCTTCGCAAGTGGAAGCTAAAGTGGCTCCTTATCTATATGGGGCATGCATAGAAGATGTTAACCACGAAATCTATGGAGGTTTGTATGACCAGAAAATATTCGGCGAAAGCTTTGAAGAACCTGTGCCCGGGGCAAACTTTATCGACTTTTCCTCATTTGAAGGGGAATGGGTGAACGAAAACGATATTCTGGCTGTACGCTCATTTCCGGGTGCAAAACTTGTGTACAACAAAAGAGAGGAAAACATAACATCTGTAGAAACAGAAATAAAGTTTGATGAAAACAGAGGTGATAATGCCGGCCTGCTAACCCATGTGTCGAAGCCGGGAAATGGAGCCGATAACTTCTATGGATATGAAATAAGCCTTCGTGCCGACGGACGGAAAGTTGTTGTGGGAAAACATAAAAACAATTTTGAGCATATCCGTGATATCGATGTGGAATGCAACCCTACTGAATGGAACAGATTGAAAGTGACAATGGGCGAAAAGAAATTTGAAGTATTTCTTAATGATAAAAGTATTTTTACATATGATAATAACGATAAAGATCTGGAAAAAGGAAAGATTGCACTTCGCACATGGAATTCGAATGTGAAATTCAGAAATCTGAGAGTAGAAGCAGAGGGCAAACTTGAGAATCCGGCTTTCGAATTAATGCCAACAGATCAGGTGAGTTTGCAATGGAAAGCGATTAATTCTGACTCTAAAGCGGTTTTCACCCATGATGGTAAAGATGCTTTCAATGGGCAATATTCGCAGGTGGTTGAACTTACAACAGAAGGAAGCATTGCAGGAGTAAGTAATTTGAGCCTAAACGGGTGGGGGATTGCTGTCAGAAACGGACAAAAATTTGAAGGAAGAATCTATCTGAAAAGCCCTGATCTGAAAGGAAATGTAACTGTAGCCCTACAAAGCGCAGATGGGAAAAAGGAATATGTTAGGCAAACTATTTCAGACATTACTAACGAATGGGCGAAATATCCGTTTGAGCTAACATCCGATACGGATGATAAAAATGCTCGTTTTGCTGTATATATCGATCAGCCGGGTAAACTATGGATGGATCAGGTAACGTTGATGAATACCCCTGACAACCAATTCAAAGGATTACCATACAGAAAAGATATAGGGGAAATGATGGTAAATCAGGGCTTGACTTTCCTTCGTTATGGTGGCACGATGATCAATATAGAGGGATATCGTTTCAAGAAAATGATCGGTGATCCGGATAAGCGTCCTCCATATCGTGGTCATTGGTATCGTTACTCCACAAATGGTTTTGGTATCGAAGATTTCCTCAAATTCAGCGAGGCGGCAGGATTTACAGCATCCTTTGCACTAAATATAGAAGAAACTCCCGAAGATGCAGCAGATATGATCGAATACCTGAATGGCCCTGCCACATCGGAATGGGGAGCAAAACGCACGGCAAATGGACATCCCGAACCATACAATATAAAATATATAGGTATTGGTAATGAAGAGGTATTATTCAACGGTGACAGGAAAGACGAATACGAACATTATATCGAACGATTCAATTTGCTTTATGATGCTATTAAAAGTAAAGATGCATCTGTTTCGTTAATCAATACAGCCTGGTGGCGTCCGGATTCTCCTAATATCGAAATGGTTTTCCGGGCATTGGATGGGAAAGCCGATTACTGGGATTACCACCCTTGGGCTGACCAATTGCTGAATGGTATGGAAGTAGAAAGGGAACTGATAAGGATGAAAGAGCTATTCCTGAAATGGAATCCTAATACTACTATGAAATGTGCAATATTCGAAGAGAATGGCAACAGGCATGACATGCAACGGGTATTGGGTCATGTAACTTTACAGAATGCAGTGAGGAGAATGGGCGATTTTGTGTTGACCTCATGTGCGGCAAATGCATTGCAGCCATACAAGCAAAACGACAATGGATGGGATCAGGGACAGATATTCTTTACGCCGTCGCAGGTATGGGGTATGCCTCCATTTTATGCGCAACAAATGGCTTCGAATAATCACCAGCCTTTATTGGTACAAAGCTCGGCTGATGCCATACTGGATGTCACCGCCACTAAGAGCGAGGATGATAGTAAATTAGTCTTACATATAGCTAATATTCACAATAAGAGTATACCGGCTAATCTGAAAATATCAGGCTTTGAAAATGCGAAAACGATGAAATCAATTACTTTGTCGGGCAATCTGAATGATGTGAATACACCGGAAGAGCCTGAAAGAATAATTCCTAAAGAAAGTGCAATAAAATATAAAGATAATATGGTTTATGAATTTGCGCCGTATTCATATACTATCTTGGTAATTGAGAAATAAAGGCTTTATCTTTTTTTTTCTGAATTTATCTATAGTAATAGAGCCGTTAGCTTTTAGCCATTAGCTGATAGCTTTCAGAAAAAAAATGATCTTTGAAAGAATTGAATAAAGTGTTACATCTGTTACTTTTTAGTTAAAA
>JAITVH010000145.1 GCA_031285905.1 Prevotella sp. | reverse complement strand
CCTCCAACTTTTGCTGCTGCCAGAAAGACATACTCAGGTTTTTCGTTAGCAAAAAAATCTGCAACAGCTATCTGGTCGGTTAGGTCTAATTCTGCATGAGTTCTTAATACAAGATTAGAATAACCTTTATTCTTCAAAGAACTGAGGATCGCTGAGCCTACTAATCCCCGATGCCCAGCCACATATATTTTGGCGTCTTTATTAATCATTCAATAACCTCTGCTTCTTATTCAAAATAATTGAAGATTCTATATCCTCCATTTTTCAGATATTCTTCTTTTTTCATCAAATCAATGTCATGGGTAATCATATCCTGACAGAGGGCTTTAAGGTCATAAGACGGTTCCCATCCTAGCTTTGTACGAGCTTTGGTGTTATCTCCAATTAAAAGATCGACTTCTGTTGGACGGAAGTACGCAGGGTCAACACCTACAACCGATTTTCCTATTCTTTCTTTTATATCCTTCAAATGTTTCTCTCCCACAGTTTTAGAAAAGATGCTATCAGTTACATTCACAATAAAACCTTCTTCTTTTTCATTCTCTCCACGAAATTCTACATCTATCCCAATTTCTTCAAAAGTCATCTTTATGAAATCCCTGATTGTGGTAGTAACTCCCGTGGAAATAACATAATCATCCGGTGTATCTTGCTGCAAAATGAGATACATAGCTTTAATATAGTCTTTTGCATGTCCCCAATCCCTTTTACTGGATAGGTTACCCAGGTATACTTTTTTCTGTAACCCAAGAGCTATACGGGCGACTGCACGAGTCACTTTACGGGTTACAAAAGTTTCACCTCTAAGTGGAGATTCATGGTTGAACAGAATCCCGTTACTAGCATGCATTCCATAGGCTTCTCTATAATTTACTGTAATCCAGTAAGCATATAGTTTTGCTACAGCATACGGGCTCCTAGGATAAAAAGGTGTTGTTTCTTTCTGAGGAACTTCTTGTACTAATCCGTATAATTCGGATGTCGAAGCTTGGTAAATCCGTGTCTTATCTATTAGATTCAATAAACGAACAGCTTCTAAAATCCTTAATGTTCCGATACCATCTGCATTTGCTGTATATTCCGGGGTATCGAAACTAACTTTCACATGGCTCATCGCAGCCAGATTATATATCTCGTCAGGTTGAATATCACCAATAATACGAGTCAAATTCATACTATCAGTCATATCCCCGTAATGAAGTATCATATTTCTATCCTCATCATGAGGATCTTGGTATAAATGGTCTATACGGTCAGTATTGAAAAGAGAAGTTCTTCTTTTAATTCCATGTACTGTATAGCCCTTTTTGATTAAATATTCGGATAGATAAGCTCCATCTTGTCCTGTAATGCCTGTGATGAGGGCGACCTTTTTACTCATTGTTATATAAAACTCTCTTATTTTTGTGTTTTATTCTATATTCGTTTGATTTTCCCAAACAAAACATACAACGCACAAAGATATATTTTTTTTAACCAATTCAAACAAAAATGTTTTTATTTTGGCGTTTTTTCTGAATTTTCCTGTAATTTTTTCTTATTCATTTACATCGGTAAATCGGATATCGGATAGTAGCGCATATCGTTTTATTATTTTATCATCTTTATCTATTAGAAAAAAGGTAGGAGTACTCATTATTCCATAGGTTATAATGTTTTTTCCTGCAAAACCCTCAAAATCACACAAAATGTCTTCTTTATTCCAGGGAAAGCGCTTCAAATCATTTTCGTAAGATTCTTTTTCAGAATCTGCAGAAATCGATATAATTCTTACTCCCATCTGCTTTAGTCTGGGATAATCTTCTATCAATCTGTTTATTTGTATATGACAGTTTTCACAGTCCGGCTGATAGAATACCAATAATGTTAAAGGAGCCCCTGATGATTTTAAAGATGTTTCCAATCCTTCAATATCGGGAGCTAATGTCCCTTTTTGTATTTTGGCCAGAGCAAACGCTGCATACATATTTCCTTGTGGAAACTCAATTCTGCCCGATTCTTTGATGTAAGGGACGATAATGTCAAATGCATCATCCCAGCCATATTGTTCTGTTATAGTTATCAGATTATCTGCCAGATGCTCGAATACTTCTTGTGGTTGTATTCGTTTTAGCAGGCGAATCATATCATTGCCAAAAGCTTCTTCGCTGACGCTAAGGCGGGTTAAGGCATCGATGGCATTATGCCAGATACTGCTTGTATAAAGACTTTCCATATCCATTTTGTCAAGAGCATATATGCGGGCATTGGCTCTTTCCATCAGGTCAACATTCTGAGTTGTTACTCTGTTTAGCTGTTGCATAAAGCGTATAAGGTCGATAAAATGGGATGCATATAGAGTTGTATCTATTGCCGGAATTTTTCCATCTTGCATAATTGAATAAAGAAAATCATTTTCTTTAGACTCTTTAAACTTATATTTGCGAGTGGTGGTGTCCTGCTCCAGATGAAAGTTCTCATTGTTGATGATCAAATTTAAAGGGTTGTTGCCTTTAATCAGCAGGGAGCCTATGCCTTTATAGCCTTTTTCTTTTTCCGGTATCTTGATTTTTATATTTCCTGTAACAGATATTTTGCCTTGTTGGATTGTATCTTTGTTTATACCTTTATTTAGAGTAAAGGCATACTCTTTATTTGCTTCACTGGGCAGATATGCATTTATTGATTGTCCAAAAGAAAGAAGAGGTGTTATGAAAACCAGAGTAAATAATATATATATATTCATCTTCATCATATACAATGAGATTTACCTTTTTATAATAATGGAGAAAATAATCTGATCACTGATTCTTTGAATTTCTCAAATCGAGAGCGTTTCTCCCATTCTTCAACAGATAGAAGAGTGGATTGTTCCATATCTTTGAAAAATATTTCTTTTGCTTTACTACATGTCTCTTCGTTATATATAAAAGCATCGATTTCAAAATTGTGTTCAAAACTTCTAACATCCATATTTGCCGAACCTGTAATGGTGAGAGAGTTATCAATTACCATTAGTTTGGAGTGTAAAAACCCTGCTTCAAAAAAGAACACACTAACTTTAGCATTCAATACATCCTTTATATATGACATGGATGCTATATGTACAAAAGTAGTATCGGAATGCCTTGGCAACATTAGCCGTACATCAACGCCCCGCATAGAGGCCATCTGGATAGCTAATAATAAAGGGTCTGTCGGAACAAAATAAGGGGTTTGGATATATATACATTCTTCGGCATTCGATATTGCCTGTAATATGCCCAAATGTATGTCCTTAAATTGACCAACAGGTCCGCTGGTAACTAATTGCATCAGGTTATCCCCTTTGTTTTCTAGTGGAGGATAATAAGTATCTGATGCCAGAAACTCTTTTCGGGAAGAGTACCAATCTATCAAAAATGAAGTTTGCAGGCCAGCTACAGCTTTGCCTTCAATTTTAATATGGCTATCTCTCCAGATACCCCATTTTATTCCTTTTATATATCGGTCGGCAATATTCATTCCTCCCACAAATCCAATTTTCCCGTCAATAACCACTATTTTCCGATGGTTTCTATAATTCACCCTACTGGTCAATAGCTTGAAAGCGACTTTTAAAAATGGTTGAACTTCCACTCCATGACTTTCCATTTCCTTGAAGAACCCGCGTTTGGCTTTCCAGGAGCCTACATCATCATAAATAAGACGAACTTCTATTCCTTCTGCTGCTTTTCGGACGAGTACATCTCGTGTTTTTGAGCCGATATCGTCATCCAGAAATATATAATATTGGATATGGATATGCTTTTTAGCCTGTTCTAATGCTTCAAAAAGTACATTGAATTTTTCCAGTCCGTCTGAATAAAAAGTAACACTGCTGCCTCCATAAAGAGGTGCACCTTTCAGACGGTTGAGAAGGGAAACCAGACTTTTGTGCCTTGGAGGAGGGCTTAATACTTCCAATAACTCTCTGCGGCCTATTGAACGACGGTTGAGCTTTTTGTACATTTTATGAGAAATGAGCCTCTGCTTGCGATTGTCTTCCCCAAAAAAGTAATAGATGATGAGTCCAACCAATGGTAATAGCAAAAGAATAAGCACCCATGAAATAGTTTTCAGAGGGTTCCTGTTTTCCGAAATGACAACAATCATTGTACCTAATGCTGTAGCTACATATAGGATCTGGAAAATGAGGATCAGATTATCGGTAGCATCCATTTGCTCCATTAACATCCTTTTTTATATTGATCCAAAGTTAAGAAAAATCTGATTTGCAGTGAAGAAAATGGACAGATTTGCTATATGAAGATATATTAATAACTCTATGTCCGATGTTTGAAATAAAATAAGATGAATTAGATCACTAATTTACAGTTCCTCTATTCATCTATAAAATTTATTAGCCTGTCAATATAATCCCTGTTATTTGAAAGACGGGGTACTTTATTTTGTCCTCCAAGTTTGCCTATTGATTTTAGCCATTCGTTGAAAGTCCCTCTAGGCAGACTTTTTACAACAGGTATTCCCAGGGAAAGATTGTAGGATCTCTTTGCTTCGTAGTCCGAGTTCACTTTTTTCAGGTTCTCGTCCAGCGAGAGTGTGAAGGCCTCGATATTAGAGGGTTCGATCGCAAATTCTATCAACCATTCATGCGCTCCGGTATTATTGTCTCCGAAATAGACAGGAGCAGCGGTGTATTCCGCTATTTGCGCACCTGTAGCCTTACAGGCCTCAGATAGCGCTTTTTCGGCATTGTCTATGATCAGTTCCTCGCCAAAAGCATTGATGAAATTTTTTGTGCGTCCGGTTATTCTGAACAGATAAGGATTTGTAGATGTGAATTCGATAGTGTCGCCAATCATATAGCGCCACAATCCGCCATTGGTAGAAATTAGAATGGCATAATTTTGCCCTGTTTTCACTTCGTCTAATGTTAATGTTTGGGGCTTTTCTTTATCCCATTCACTCATAGGGATAAATTCGTAATATATACCACTATCCAACATCAAAAGCATATCTTTCGATTGGTTTGAGAACTGTATGCCAAAATATCCTTCCGATGCATTGTATGTTTCCCAATAATACATCTCAGGTTTTTGTATCAGTTTCCTGTATTGTTCTTCGTAAGGGGTGAAGCTTACTCCTCCATGAAAGAACACTTCGAGGTTTGGCCAGATATCCGTTAATTCCCTACCAGTATCGGTTTTTATCTTTTTCAGCAAAACAAGCAGCCATGAAGGGACTCCCATAAAGGCCCGCACGTCATTTTTAACGGCATAATCTGTTAATGCCTGAAGTTTGGTTTCCCAGTCGGGTAGGAGAGAAATCCTTTCCGGCGTTCGGCTGAATTTTGCCCAGAAGTACAGGTTCTTGATAAGAATAGCAGATATATCACCTGTAAAAATCCCATCACCGATATTATTGATTTGTTTACTGCCGCCCATAACGAGGGTCTTCCCAAAGAAGAATTTCGCATGCTGATTTTCTCTACCATATATAGCTAGCATTTGTTCTCCACACTTGTAATGGCCTTCTTTCAGAGATTCATCTGTAACCGGAATATATTTACTTTTGTCCTCTGTTGTTCCTGAAGACATGGCAAACCATTTTACCGGTTTATTCCACAGTACATTTTGTTGTTTATCAATGATTATTTTATCAAGAAAGAGACGGAGATCTTCGTAATGAAAGACCGGGACTTGTAGCCGATAATCATCTTTGTCTTTTATTTTATTAAACTGATATTGCTGTCCGAACACGGTCTGCCCACCATTCTGGAGTAGATATGAAAGTATTTTCTGTTGGGTAGATATTGGATTATTAATGAACTTATCGACTTCTTTGTATTTATGATCAAGAAATCGGTGGGCAATCTTTGTAATCATCCGATCTTGCTTATTTTCCGGAGTTTATCTTCGTCAATAATCTTTATTTTCCGGCCGTCGAGTGTGATTATGTGTTCATCAACAAAGGTCGATAAGGTTCTTATCGCATTCGATGTTGTCATATTGGACAAATTGGCGAGGTCTTCGCGCGAAAGGTATATGCTTATCGTTGCTCCGTCTTCTTCCAGTCCGTAATTTTCTAGCAGGAAAACCAGAGATTCGGCAAGACGTCCGCGTATATGTTTTTGTGTCAGATTTACGACGCGTTCATCGGCAATTCCTAAGTCGGTAGATAATTCGCGGATGAAAAACATTCCCAATTTTGGATTCTCTACCACAATGCTTTCAATAATCTTCATTGAAATAAAACATATAGTAGATGGCTCGAATGCTGAAGCTGCCGTAACATAAGGTTGTTTGGCAAAATATGCCCTGTAGCCAAAATATTGAGTTGGGCGTATCATTCTTATTATCTGACTGCGTCCACCTACACCGTCTTTATATATCTTTACTTTTCCTTTGACTAAGCACATTAACTCCTGAGGTATTTCTTCTTCTTTGTAGACTACCTCATTTTTCTTAAATCCTAAAACCCGGCTGTTGTCTGATAAAAGTTCTTGTTCCTTACCTGTCAATAGACTCCAGATTTCAGGAATACTTTTTGATAAGCTTACAACATTGCTGTTATCTGTTACCATAGAAAAAGTAAATAAAAAGATCAGTTAAACATTAATACTACTACTATAGTAGAGCAAAGTTAATGATTTTTTACATAAAACATGTTGCAGAACATATTTTTAACGACTTTGTGTACTTTTTAATAATAAACCCTATCATTGATAGGGTTATATGTGATTGGATATCAATAAAATTAGAGCTTTGGGGGCATATATACAACAAGGAATAAGAATATATAAACTGTCAAAACCACTAATTGGGTTTTGACAGTTTTCATGCAAAGATTGCCCGTTTCGAAAATAAGATATGTAAAATCGATTACTTACTTAACGTTTATCTTATATTTACCGGCAGGCAACTGATAAGCTTGTTTATTTTTATGTAGATATTTTTCGTTTACCTTATATTGTCCGCTGTTGGGAACCTTTCCATTTATTTTTAGAGTTTTTCCTTCTTGTACAGGAAGATAAATTACTGCTTCCGTTTGTTTTGGTACAGTGATATTCAATATAAACTCTTTATCTGTTTGTTTATACTCCGACTCAATCATTCCTTTGATAGAAGGAACTCCTATAGCAGCCTGCTTAAGCAATGCGGGTTGAGGCTCGATCTTGAATACATCATATCCGGCTTCCAATGGATATATTCCACATAAGTATTGTCCTATCACTGTTAATGGGCCGCCGCTCCATGCATGATTTACTGTTCCACCTCCGAAACTTCCGACTACCCATCCCTCAAATAAGGTAGTGTAGTCCGGATGATTCACCATATGTGAGAATCGTTTTTGAGTTCTTTCCATAGCATATTCACTTTCTCTCATCACAAAGAGGGCTTCCATCACATATTTTTCCATATATGGACTTGCATGGAATTCAGTTTTAAGGAACTCTGTTATTTTACTGTATTTTGATTCGTCTGCTATCCCCGAAATTACGGCAAGTGCCTGCACACGGTCATCGGTCTGCTCTTTATAATCAGGATGTCTGTATGCATTTCCATTCCAGCATTTGTTATATCCTTGTTTTACCCTCTCCATTATAGCTTTGTACTCTTTGGCTTCAGTATCTTTACCTAGTAACTCGGCCATTTCTACCGCTCCCTTAAGTGCGAGGTAGTGCCATCCTGCAAAAATGAGCCTTATATCCCGGTTATCGCCCCAGTCTCCCCATGTCCAGCCTCCGGGACGAAATGCGGTCAGACCTGTTTCATCGGTACTCCAAAGAGCCAGGTATCTCTTTACACCCGGATATACTTCTTCAATTGTATTTTTATCTCCGGTATTCATATAATAATTCCAGAATCCATAATGGCCGATAGCAGCAAGCATTTGTCCCGGTAATTCTGTGCCATAATTCCCCTCTGGAATAGGGGAGTGCAACACTCCATCTTCTTTTTGCCAGCCGATGAGTTCACGTATTGCTTTTCTACTTAAAGCATGTACAGAAGGAGAATATGTGTAAAAGCTTTCGCCAATCAATACGACGGCATCGCCCCACCATTGCGCCCGTTCTCTTTCGGGGCAGTCGAAATAGGTGTCACGCATATTTATATATAGTGTCCGTAATGCTTTATCCCAGAATCGCATATAGAAATCATTGTCACATCTGAAATAGCCTGATTGTTCCGCGTCATATCCTGTTTCACGATAACTTATCTTATTTATAGATACACCGTGTGGTACAGTCAAAATAAGTTTATGCCCACTTTGCCATCCCAACGATTCATAGCTTTGTTTCCCCTTTTTAGTAACATATTCGGCTCTTACGCTCACATCGCTACCCATATACAAGTGGTCGGTACAGATACCTATCAACTTTCCTCCTTCATTATCAGATAGATCCAGAACCGGAGTCATTTGCATATTATATGGTAAACGGGCTATGATTGTATCAACTTCTGATCCTTTGCGTATGTCATATTTCTTAATGGGCTTTATCCCATAATCTTTCCACATGGGTATTGGCCTTTTTACCAGACGGTTCCATGGGGCATCACCCCATCCGCCGATTTCCTTTGCCTGCTCAAATCCAAACTTACTTTTGCAATCTGCTGTTTGCCAATTATCCATATCCTTTTCGGCATAGAATCGTATATTAGATTCCGGCAGACGAAAATTGGGATGAGGATCACCTGTATCCCCAAATGCAGGATGAATTTTACATAGCCAACTATTATCACTGACAAGTTTTACATATTGATCGTCAAGGTGGAATATGAGTCCGGCTTTACCACTGTTTTTGTGAGAAAAACCTTCTTTACCAAAATGCCATAACAAAATCGCTATTTTATTCTCTCCTTTCCACAAGTATGGGGTTATATCCACTTCATCGGCATAGGTATCTTTTGGGTTTGGCCCCCGTTTAAGGTTTCCTTCGAAAACGACAAGTTCACCATTTATCCATAGCCAGTATTTGCTGTCAGCTGATATCTTGGCAATCGCTTTATCAGGCTTATTTATTATTTTGAAGTCTTTTCTGTAGGCTATCCATCTATTGGGCTCATCCACATTGGCATCATGGGTAGTTATCCATTTTGCGTCTGATATTGACTTTTGAGCTTTTACATTGAATAATCCGATTAGAATAAATAAAGAAAGTAGTAGTCCGACTTGCTTATGCATATTGTTTTTAGGTTTAAGGTATAAAATTTCAAAGTAAAATTATACAAAATTGGGTTGTCCTAAATTATATAATTTGACAAAAAGCATTGGAATTCTGCTATAGTGTTGAAGATGACCAGTTTTTACTTATTCACCATTTTATCTTTTTAAATAAATCGATATCCGGCCATGTTTCCTGTTCTTTTATGCCTCCTATTATACTCGAAGATATATCGTTCCAGAAATCATTGGCCCATGAGCGCCGATTGGTGAGAAAAACAAAAGAGAATTCATCGTTAAACCGTGTCAACATTGATGCGATACCGGGTAATGAGCCGTTATGTGTCCATTGTTCGAATCCGAGATAAGTCTGTTCCAACCATTCTTTCTTTATTATATCAGGCACAGCATCTATCCTGTTCACATGCGTGATGAAACGCGCAAGATCGGTGGCTGAAGCTATCCATCCACCGTGTGCATCCATGCGCCATACATCCATTCCGTACACCCATCCCGGTTCGTCAGGCTGATAGTACTTTACCTCATCAGGAAAACGCTCTTCCAGTGTATTAAGGCCTATCTTCATCCGGGAGATACCGCAAGGTGACAATATTTCTGTTTTTACATAATTCTCATAATCAGAATTGGTTATTTTCTCAATTACGCGTCCCAGTATATTGTAGCCAATATTGGAATAATGGTTTTCTTCACCGGGGATTGAACTAAGAGATCTTTCGGCTATTATTCTAGCTATTATTTCTTTATTAGTAAGGCCCTTATAATCGAACATGGGGTCATTTGGTATATTCTGTATTCCGGATTTATGTTCGATCAGATGGCGGATTGTAATTTTATCCCAATTTGAGTTTTCGGGTAATGTCCCAAAATCTTCGCTTAAAATACCATCCTTTCCAAATACTTTCGTCTCCATTGATAGCTTACCCTCCTGCATCAATTTGAGTAAAGCCACAACTGTTATTGGCTTAGAGATGCTTGCTATGCGAAACAGGCTTGAATTTTGGGTGGGAATTTGGATGTCAGAGTCTTGTACTCCATAACAATTTATATAAACCAGTTTATCGTTCCGTACTATGGCTACCGTTACTCCGGGAAGGTCATATTTAGTACGCAGAGAATCGATTCGTTTATCCATTTCAGGAAAATCGAATGTTGCGCCCTCACGAAGATTTCGTTTTGAGGTATTAACCTTAATACGTTCTTTTTTCTTTCCAGTACGATTGGTACTTTTTTCCTGAGCTTCCACTATAGAGATGGCAAAGATCAATAAGATCAAGTATAATATTCGTGTTTTCATTCTATTGACCATTGGTTATTATTTAATGTAAAGTAAGTTATTTTACCTGTTTATTCCTTCTTTTTTACTGATTATCTATTAATATTATGAGTTTTAACTTGTCATTATAAACAAGAAAAGGGATTCATCAACTGAATCCCTTTTCTTAGAACTTTATTTTACTTTAATTTAATTCTTCTCTTCTTTATAAAACATATTTCCGGTAGCCTGAGCTGTGGGCATCACCAACATATCCTGAATATCGACATGTGGTGGCTGTGAAACAGCATAATATACAGCATCGGCAATATCATCAGCTATCAGATTTTCATATCCGGTATATACCTGATCGGCTCTACTTTGGTCACCTTTGAAGCGGACAAGAGAAAACTCAGTTTCCACCGCTCCCGGACATATCTGCGTTACGCGGATTCCATATGGCAACATATCCATGCGCAGTCCCTGACTAAGGGCGTTTACCGCATATTTTGTGGCGCAATAAACTGCTCCATCAGGGTAGACTCCTTTACCCGCTATAGAACCGATATTGATAATATGCCCTGATTTTCGTGCAACCATATCCGGAGAAACTGTACGGGTAACATACAATAGTCCTTTTATATTGGTATCGATCATCTGTTCCCAGTCATCTACATCTCCGGCAAAAATAGGATCAAGTCCTGCTGCCAAACCTGCATTGTTTACAAGTACATCTATAGCTTTCCATTCTTCAGGCAAACTTCCAATGGCTTTTGCAACCTGATCATATGATCTTACATCGAAACTTAATGAAAAGACTTTTGATTCATACTTAATCTCTATTTCTTTCTCAAGTTCCTCAAGCCTTTCTTTGCGGCGACCGGTAATAATGACATTATAGCCTTCTTTAGCCAGCCGTAGAGCAATGGACTTACCTAAACCGGATGTTGCACCTGTAATTAATGCGATCTTCTTCATTAATTTTTACCTAATTATTTCGCCCAGATATTTAGTATTTCGCCAATATATGACTGGTTAAATCCTTCCCTTGCTTTGTCATCCTGCGATCCTGCTTTCTTACACTCTATAATCAGCCATGCCTCAGAGAAAGTTGTAGCTCCGGATGCTGTTTGTATAGGTGTAAGCCCGGACTTTTTAATTCTATCGGCTATACTACCCGATGTTGACTCAAATTCTTTGATGGCATCTTTGTATATCTCGGTATAGAATGATATAGTATAGGTATCTCCATTGTCAATAGACTTAACCGGATATTGTTTTGTATTCAATGAACTATAAGCTACAGACTTGTCAAACAATGTACCCGCTCCTCCCCAAATAGCAGGAACAACATTAGTCTGACCCGAAGTTCCGGAGGAAACTAACGCGTGTTCGTTTAACAATCTGGTAGGTATCTTATCTGCTGTAATTGATTTATATCCTTCCAAAGCTGCCGGAACATCACTTACTGTAATCTGTACTTTATCTACTGCTCCCTGTTGTACAGGTACAGCAGCCATAGCTGGTCTGCCATTCAGGTAGACATCTATCGAGTTAAATATATATGCTACACTGTCTATCGTCCGTTTTCTGAACTTATCATAATATCTGTGAAGTCCGTCGCCCTCTTTGTTGAGTGCATATTTATCTGTAATTAGCTTTTCTGCAGGCTCATTCTTCAAGTCTTCATAGTCGAATTTAATATTACGAACCTCAGCATTACAAACGCCTGGTTCTATATTTAGAACCAGCTGATATTTCATTTTAGCCCTATCGTAGATGAAAAAATTATTCCTGAAAACAAAAAGCTCTTCACCATAGGCCGCTACACTTCTCTTTTCGTCATTAGTGAACAGTATATCCCTTACCAATTCATCATTATAGGGAGTCGTTTCACTTTTATAATTGTCATTTATCCATTTTATCATCAGATCATACAGATCTTTATCTGATATTGGGTTATTTGTCTTTATCGATTTCGAGAATGAGACTCTGCCTTCTACTTCGGGTACAGCCCCGGCTAAGTATTTACTGTCTTCTTTTTGCGCTTTTACAAAAACAGACCCGATGAGCAAGCATAGTGTAAGTAAGAAATATTTATTCATAGCTATATTTTTTAGTTTTTATTCAATGCTGAAGCATAAAATTAATATAAAATCAGAAACCAGCAAACAAACTTTTTTCTTTTATCATTTATTTAATTAACGACAAATAACTGTTTATATTTTATTTGCATAATACTTCAATTTACTTTTACGTTAAAATATGATACTGTTTTTGTTAATGATCTAATAATGTTCTCTCAATTAAGGATCAAACCTTTTATCCTAAACAATTTGATTAGATCATGTACTTGTTTATTAATAATGCGAATCAGTAGTTGAGAGTAAGGGGTTTTGTTTAAACACTAATTTTTTTATCTTTTTATTTTGAATTTATCTATAGTAATAGAGCCGTTAGCTTTTAGCCATTAGCTGATAGCTTTCAGAAAAAAAATGATCTTTGAAAGAATTGAATAAAGTGTTACATCTGTTACTTTTTAGTTAAAA
>JAITVH010000109.1 GCA_031285905.1 Prevotella sp. | reverse complement strand
AAGAATATGTATACTCCCCTATTTTCGGTATTAATAGCCAATTATAACAATGGGTATTTTCTAAAAGAAGCATTAGAGAGTATCTATAAACAAACATATACAAACTGGGAAATTATAATTGTTGACGATTGTTCATCCGACGATTCTTTGAATATCTACGACCAGATAAAAGAAGATAGTCGCATCAGTATATTTTTTAATAATGAAAATAGAGGAGCCGGTTTTACAAAAAGAAGATGTGTAGATGAAGCAAAGGGTGAAATTTGCGGATTTCTTGACCCCGATGATGCTTTGCTTCCTGATGCCATAATGGATATGGTAAACCTCCACATTGAAATGCCGGATTATTCTATGATTCATTCAAAATTGTTTTATTGTGATAAGGATCTGAATATTAAGAGTGAATACACACATGGTCAGGACGTAATACCTTCCCAGCCAATGTTTTTTAATCTTGACGGGGAAATTTCTCACTTTTGTACATTTAAGAAAGACATATACGGTAAAACAGATGGCATAGATGCTTATTTGAAAAGAGCTGTCGATCAAGACTTATATTTGAAACTATATGATGCAGGAAAGACCTTCTTCTTAAATAAAGCTCTATATCTATATAGAATACATGAGGGTGGAATATCTACAACCACTAATATGGATAAAGCTTACTACTGGAGATGGGTAGTCAATGTAAATGCAGCCAAAAGACGAAATGTAAATATCGAAAACCTTTTTTTAGACTCTTTTGTTCCTAAGATGAATTATGATTATCTCTTCAGAGAATATTGGAGATTAAAGAAATATAAAAAGTTGAATGAGTTTTTACATAAAATTAATAACATCTTCAGAGACCATAAAAAGTAGAATAAATATATTATGCCATATATATCCGTTATCGTTCCATGCTATAACCAAGCTCAATATTTGAATGAAGCTCTCCAATCGGTGTTAGATCAATCTTATACAGATTGGGAATGTATTATTGTAAATGACGGGTCACCCGATAATACAAGAGAGATCGCAGAAAAGTGGAATATTAAAGATTCTCGATTCAGGTATTTAGAGAAAGAAAATGGAGGCATAAGTTCGGCCAGAAATGCAGGTATAGAAATTGCCAATGGCAAATGGATATTGCCTCTCGATGCCGATGACCTTATTGGTAAGGAATATATGGTTTTAGCTATGAAAGCCATTGATGAGAATCCTAATATTGGAGTGTTATATGCCAATGCTACTTTATTTGGTGAAAAATCCGGCCCTTTTGAATTATTTGAATATGATTTCAGGAGGCTTTTAAGGCTTAATATGATTTATATCACAGCCTTTTTCAAAAAAGAAGATTGGGTTAAAGTCGGTGGATTCGATACAAACCTTATACATGGTCTGGAGGATTGGGAATTTTGGATAAATCTTATAGGAAACACTAAAAAAGAAGTATTGAAAATAGACTATCAAGGTTTTTATTATAGAATCAAAAATGTGTCAAGAAATCAGTCTATCGCCAAAGAAGAAGATAAAAAGCGTGATATAAATATATATGTATTGAAAAAACATATCGACCTTTATATAGACACTTTTGGCACATACCAAAACCTGCTTGATATGAATGACCAACTGATCTATAATAATAATGTACTAATGGAAAGAATAGATAAGAGGGAAAGATTTCTGGTAATGAAAATATTCCGGAAATTACAGTCTATATACAATAAAATATTCCATTAAAAATTTTATTATGGTCTCTGTTATACTCCCTAACTATAATCATGCCCCTTTTCTCAAACAGAGAATTGAATCAATCCTAAATCAAACCCATCAGGACTTTGAGCTAATAATATTGGATGATAATTCCTCTGATAACAGCAAAGAGATTATAGAGGAATACAGAGGGAATAAACACATATCCAAAATCGTTTATAACGAAACAAATACCGGCTCTCCATTCAGGCAATGGACGAAGGGAATAAGTATGGCTAAGGGCGAATATATCTGGATAGCAGAGAGTGACGACTATTCTGAACCGACTTTTCTACAACAAATGATGGAGACAATAACCAAACAGAATGCTATATTAGGTTTTTGCTTATCAAATGTAGTTGATAAAGAAGGAAATATAAAAAGTAAACGGACTCCTGTAATGGAAACAGAAGCCTTGGATAACCGGACATTCACATCAAGATTCTTGTTGTTTAATAACAATATCTATAATGCAAGTTCTGTCATTTTCAAAAAAAGTTGTGTCGAAAAAATTGATTGGACACCTATTATACAAAAGAGATACAGCGGAGACTGGCTTTTCTGGGCAACCCTATTATTAAATAACAATGGTGCTGTATGTGAAGTTAAAGAACATCTGAATAATTACAGGATGCATGACATGAATGTTTCCAATAATTCACAGAAAAAGGGATTGGATTTTTTAGAAGGATTTCCTATTTCGGTTCATGTAGCAGATACATTGCACATAAAACGGGATTCATTTTTTACGCAGACATGGGTTCATATATGCAGGACATATATTAGAAACTTCAACATAAGGAAAGATATACAGATAAAAATATGGGTGTTGTTTGCCCGACTACAGCCGCAAGTGATTCCATATATATTGAAACAGGCTATCAATAAAATTCTCAGAAAATGAAAATCGTCCATATATCATCATCTGCAACAGGCGGTGGAGCTGCAATAGCAGCACTCAGACTGCATCAAAGTCTGATAAAGCATCCTGATATACAATCTGATTTTATACAAAGATTTCATATTGATGATGATTTTGCCAAAGCGAATAACATCCAAACAGCTAATACAAGCAGTGATATAATAACCCGGATACGGAAAAAGTTCAATAAACATACTGAGCATTACCATTGGGTAAAATTAAATAAATACCCTAAAAATTACGAAATAGCGACTTTTGCTACTACATCATACCGGCTCGAAGATTTGCCAATAGTAAAAGAAGCAGATATAATACACCTTCACTGGGTAGCTGAGTTTCTGAACTATCCCACATTCTTTAAAAATATAAAGCAACCGATAGTCTGGACACTCCATGATATAAATCCATTCAAAGGTATGTTCCATTTCGAATCGGACAGGCTCAAAAACATCAAAGAATTTGGGGCTCTAGATGAAAAGATAAAAGAAATAAAGATTAAAGCTATCAACCAAAAAGATGACATACATGTAGTTTACCTGTCAGACTGGATGAAGAAACAATCGTTAGCAAGTCCTGCCCTGCAACGCTATCCATATAGCATCATTCCCAACGGGTTGGATTTCTTGTTATATCCTTCTCCTAATATAGAAGAAGGTAGAAGAAAACTAGATGTAAACAACGGCCTGAAAAATATTCTTGTTGTCGGAGCTACATTAGACAATATACAAAAAGGCTTCCCTATGTTCTTTGAGGCTGTTAACAAGTTAGATCGAAACGATTTCAACCTTATTACGGTTGGACATATGTCTGATAGGATCCAGGTAAAAGAAAACATAAACCATATACATATTGAAAATATCTCTGATGTATCGGAACTAAATACGTATTATGCTGCGGCTGATATAACCGTTATTCCATCTAAGGAAGACAACCTGCCTAATACCATGCTCGAATCGTTTGCCAATGGTACACCGATTATGAGTTTCAGCAACGGAGGAATGGCTGAACATATAAATACAGGAAACAATGGTATACTCATAAACGAGATCGGAATCGAACCTTTAGTGCAGAGTTTGAATGATTTCTTAAATAATAAGTATACCTTTGATAGTGAAAAAATAAGAGATTACGCAATCAATCATTTTTCGGATACAAAGCAAACCGAGAAATATATACAGCTATATAAAGAGCTATTAAGTAAATGAAAATATCTGTCATAACAGTTAATTACAATAATGCCGAAGGACTGAAAAGGACAATAGAAAGTATTGCTCCACACATTACTTCCGAATTGGAATATATTGTTATTGACGGAGCTTCTACAGATAACAGTATCGAGATCATAAAGCAGCATGCTGATAAAATAAGTTATTGGATAAGCGAGCCTGACAAAGGTGTTTTCTGTGCAATGAACAAGGGATTGGAAAAAGCATCCGGTGAATATGTATTATATATCAACAGCGGCGACCTGATAAATAACAATGCAGATTTTAAGAAATTACAATCTTTCCTGGAGAGAGAAGATCTTGTCTATTTCGATATAGAAATGCAGACCGGAGAAAATAGTAATTCGTTTATCAACACTTATCCTGACAAGCTCGATTTCAAATTTTTTGCAGAGCAATCCCTACCCCACCAAGCTACATTTATCAAACGGAAAACATTGATTGAATACGGTGGATATAATGAGCAGATGAGATTAGGTGCAGATTGGGCCTTCACAATAAATGCCGTTTGCCTGAAACAATATAGCTATAAACATGTTGCTCTTCACTTCTCCACCTATTATCTGAATGGGATCAGTTCACAATCTGAGAACTTTGGTTTACTCTGGCAAGAAAAAGAATCCCATATCCGGACATATTATCCGTTATATTATAGTCTATATAGGGAATGGATGGAAAAAAAAGATGAGCTGTACAAACTAAAATACTCTGTCAGTGTTAGATATTTAAAGAAGATTGGTTTTCTAAAATGGCTTAAACTATAATAAAGAAGATGAATCCCCTTATATCAGTTATAGTTCCATGTTATAATCAGGCTCAATATCTGCCTGATGCATTGCAATCACTTGTCGATCAGGAATATCCTTATTGGGAATGTATCGTTGTGAACGACGGATCACCTGACAATACTGAAGAAGTCGCCCTGAAATGGGCAGATAGAGATAGCCGTATCAAATACTTCTATAAAGAAAATAGCGGGGTAAGCGATACCCGTAACTTTGGTGTGCAAAAGGCGACAGGCGAATTCATTGTTCCTTTAGATGGTGACGATAAATTAGGTTCTCGTTACTTTAAAGAAGCAATAGAGACTTTCAGAAAAGACCCCAAAATAAAACTGATATATAGCGATACCATCCTATTTGGAGATGTTGATGAAGAGCGGATAAACGAAGAATTTGTTTTCGAAAACATGATAACCGAAAACCAAATTTTCAACTCCGCCATATTTCGCCATGAAGATTTCCTGGCTGTTGGGGGATATAATACCAATATGGTATATGGTATTGAAGATTGGGATTTCTATTTATCATTGATAAAACCGACTGATAAGGTTGTTAAACTGGACGCTTTCCACTATTATTACAGAATAAAAGCAGTATCACGTTCGGCTGTGGTCAACAATCATAAAGAAAAAAATGATGCAATGCTTTTACAGATGTTCAAGAATCATGTACCTTTGTTCTTGAAATACCTCAACCCTGTAAGAGATAAAATTGAGGCTGAAACGTATAAATGGGAACTTGACTGGCATTACAAGACTAAAGAATACCGACTTGGACGGGCATTATTTGCCCCATACCACTTCTTAAAAAAAGTCTATTGTCTGATACGCTCCCGGGAAGAATGAAGGTCGCAGACCTATTTATTGTTTTTGTATATATAACAGCAACAATATATTATGTCTAAATAATGTTGCATTAATACTTTTTATTACTGATTTTCAAACTTTATGAAAATAAACGTCATACTCATAACTTATAATCATGCAGCATATATCCGCCAGACACTAGAAAGCATTCTTATGCAGGAAGTTTCGGCAGATGTAGAGATCATTATTGCTGATGATTGTTCACCTGATAATACAGTGGATATTATCAAAGAGTATGAAAATAAAACCAATTTTTCTTTCACCTATTTACAACATGCTCATAACCTTGGATATGTGAGGAATTATCAACAAGCATTCAACGCCTGCACCGGAGACTATGTAGCTATAATGGAAGGAGATGATTATTGGATTAGTCCCAATCATCTGCAAAATCATATCGATCATTTAGAAGGACATCTAAATTCCCCGATGAGTTACAACAGGCATTTACGCTTATTTGTAGACCAAGGAAAAGAAGAGATATTTGACTGGATAAGCGAAAATGATTACGAATTGATTACAACAGAGCAACTCGCTCTGGGAAACCGTATCGGTAACCTTTCTTGTTGTGTATTCAGAGGGAAATACATGAAAGGAATAGACTCTCACCTATTTGATATGGAAATTGCCGACTGGATGTTGGGCATGTATATGGGGCAATTCGGGCCACTGATGTATCTGAAAGAAGTTACAACTGCTTACCGCATCCACGACAACGGTCAATGGTCTAAAATGGATGAACGCAGCCAGTGCATAAGGGTTATAGAACTGATAAACGAATATGATAAATACTTCAATTATAAATATACGGAAGCGTTTACAAAACATAAACGAAGGCTTGAAGTACTGCTATATGGTGATAAATCGTTAAAAGGGAGATTGAAAAGTCTGACTCCATCGTTTATAAGAAGTATGTATAGAAAAATAGTAAATTAATGATAAGTTATGAATTATAAATGATGAATTGAAAAGAATTTAAATACTCATAATTTATAACTCATCATTCATAAATAGAAAGCATATGAGCAACAAAAAAATAACAGTCACACAGCCAGCGCTTCCTCCATTGGAAGAGTTTATTCCATATCTGGAAAAAATATGGGATAACAAATGGCTGACGAACAATGGGCCTTTCCATGAACAATTCGAAAAAGAACTAGCTGAATACCTGGGTGTAAAATATATTTCCGTTTTCTCTAACGGTACACTTGCTCTGATCACAGCATTGCAGGCACTCCGCATTACGGGAGAAGTGATTACAACTCCATTTAGTTTTGTGGCAACAACCCATTCGCTTTGGTGGAATAATATTAAGCCTGTATTTGTCGATATTGACGATAAATATTACAATATCGATCCTAAAAAAATAGAAGCCGCTATCACCCCACAGACAACAGCAATTATGCCTGTCCACGTCTATGGCAACCCTTGCCAGATGGAAGAAATACAACGCATTGCCGATATTTACGGATTACGTATTATTTATGATGCTGCACATGCTTTTGCTGTAAAAAAAGACGGACAATCGGTTATGAACTGGGGCGACTTATCGATCCTTAGTTTCCATGCTACAAAAGTATACAATACAATAGAAGGTGGAGCAATCGTTTGTCAGGATGAGAAAACGAAACAGCGCATCGATTTGCTCAAGAACTTTGGTTTCCGCGATGAGGTTACAGTTATCGAACCCGGTATCAATGCCAAAATGAACGAGTTACAGGCAGCTTATGGGTCTTTACAATTGAAATACGTAGATAGCTACATAGCTAAAAGGCTGAAAATAGCCGAATTGTATGATAAATTGCTAAAAGATGTTCCTGGCATAAGCTATATGACTGTTGCCGAAGGAGTAGAACACACCTACCCATACTATCCGGTACGTATCAATACTGCTGAATACGGTATGAGCCGTGATGACTTGTACTTCAAATTGCAGGAATACGACATTCTCGGACGCCGCTATTTTTATCCGCTTATCAGCGATTTCCCTACATATAAAGGATTACCATCGGCCAGTGCAAGCAATTTGCCTGTAGCCACTCAGGTTTCGAAAGAAATCCTTTGTCTGCCTATCTATCCTAATCTCGAATTTAAAGATGTAGAGCAGATTTGTGACCTGATAAGAAATAAGCCCTGGGAGAAATGACTATAGGAATAATGCAACCTTATTTTCTGCCATATATCGGATATTTTCAACTGATGAATGCTGTTGATAAATATGTGATATATGACAATATACAATATACCAAAAAGGGGTGGATCAACCGTAACCGTATTCTCCAGAATGGAAAAGATGTACTTATAACCATTCCTGTAGAAAAAGATTCGGATTACCTTGATATAAAAGACAGGAATGTTTCTCAAAATTTCGATAAAAAGAAACTCCTCAATCAGATACGGGAGTCGTACCGGAAAGCCCCATATTTTCAGGAGATAATGCCTTTGATCGAAGATATTGTCAATTATGAGGAATGCAATCTGGCCAAATATATATATAATTCAATAGATAAGATTCGTATTTTCTTAGGTATAAATACAGAACTGATCGTATCATCTACAATTGACACAGATCATTCACTGAAAGGACAGGATAAGGTAATAGCCCTTTGCAAAACATTAGACGCAAAAAACTATTATAATGCAATAGGAGGGCAAGCGTTATATGATAAAGACGAATTTGCAAAAGAAAATATAAATTTAAATTTTCTTTCAAGTAATCCGGTTGAATATAAACAGTTTAAGAATGAATTTATTCCCTGGCTGTCGATTCTGGATGTTATGATGTTCAATTCGGTGGATGAGATAGGGAAAATGCTGGATGATTATAAATTAATAAACTAATTTGAAAATTAGCAAATTCGAATATTAGCGAATGTTTTCTATTTGCCAATCTGCTAATTTGCTAATCTGCTAATTTGAAAAAATGAAAGAAATAGGTGGATACTTCGAACTTCAACTCCGGAAAGGAGAACATTATCATAAAGGAGCGGTACAACTCAATACTGCCCGCAATTGCCTCGAATATATATTAAGGGCAAAAAAATATAAGAAAATATACATTCCCTACCTCGATTCGGAAGTGATATGGGAGCCTATAGAAAAACTGGGAATTGAGTATGAATTCTATTCTGTCGATTTCAAACTAGATCCCATTTTTGATAAAGAGTTGCGAGAAGGTGAAGTACTTTTCTATTCTGACACTTATGGTATAAAATGCTGTACGACTGACAAATTAGTAAGAAAATACGGCAAGCAACTGATTGTTGATAATACCCATGCCTTTTTTGCCCGCCCCTATGGAGGAATAGATACGATATATTCTCCCCGCAAATTCTTTGGTTTGCCGGACGGGGCATATCTATTCACAGATACATTATTGGATGAAGAATTTGAACAGGATATGGCCATTCCTCATATGACTCACCTGATGAAACGCATCGAATATGGAAATGCGGGTACAGGTTATCAGGATTATCTTGACTATTGCAACAGCCTGATCGGGCAACCAATAAAAAAGATGTCTAATCTGGCTTCAGCACTATTGGCTAATATAGATTATGAAAATCTGAGAGAACGCCAGATAAAGAATTTTCAATACCTGCATGCAGCATTGGGCAAAGACAATCAGTTTAAATATGACGATTTTCCGGCTGATACCTGTCCGTTGAGTTATATGTTTTATTCGGAAGACCCGAACCTGAGGAAGAAACTCATTGAGAATAAGATATATGTTTCTACATACTGGAAAGTCACTTTAGAGTTGGTGAAAAAAGATTCAGCCGAATATAAAATAGTAAATTATCTTCTACCTTTACCATGCGATCATCGGTATAATGAAGAGGATATGAAGAGGATAGTGGAAGTAATAAAATCAGGGGAACAGTGAACGAATATTATAATACGAGAGCGAGAAGGAGCATAAGCAATACGATTAAAGCACATGCTGATACAGCTGTCACTAAAGCTATAAATTGGAAATTCTTGCCTCTTATATTTTTGTTTCTCTTTTTCATATCTAAATGTTTTTCTAAATTTAATAAAATAAACCGAGATAAAACAGAATTTCTTGCATCTATTTCATTAAATGCCGGAATATAGAAAAGTCTATGCATAACAAAGAAAATATGATGGTCTCTGTTTCCATGATTACTTACAATCATGAGAAATTTATTGCTGAAGCGATTGAAAGCGTTGTTTCTCAAAAGACAACATTTCCTTTCGAACTGGTTATCGGCGAAGACCTCAGCACCGATAATACCCGTGCTATTTGCATCGAAATGCAAAAGAAATATCCTGATATTATCCGTCTGCGGTTAAATGATCCTAATCAAGGGATGATGCTAAACTGGATAAATAATATAGAAAGTGGACGTGGTAAATATACTGCCCTTTGCGATGGAGACGATTACTGGACTGACCCGTATAAATTGCAAAAACAAGTAGACTTTATGGAAGCCAACCCAGACTTTGCTATGTGTTCCCACAAAGTGTATACATTGATGTGTGGCACTCTGGATGAAAATATCGAAATGGAACGGGATGTGCTTACTACCCAAGACCTGATAGAAAAAGACTGGGGATTACTCACGGCTTCTATCTTCTTCCGTAAAGATGCACATAAAACCCCAGCTTGGTACTATACCGTAAAAAATGGTGATTATGCCCTACAACTCATTGTTTCATTGTCAGGTAAGATAAAGTTCCTGCCTGAATATATGGCAGTTTACAGGCAACACCTTGGCGGAATGTCATCTACATTGAAGCCTTTGAACCAAACTGCATGGATGGTATATTTATTGCATGAATTTGATAAATACACAAACCATGGCTTTAAGAAAACAATTGTAGAACGGATAAAAAGAATGTTTCACCTGCAAATATATTATGCAAAGGGCTACAGCCTGCGAAAAGCTGCTGCTGTTCTTACACTATATCAGAAACTGGTTTTCCTCAATCCTTTCTTAATAGAATCACGCCGGAAATAAGACATGAAACTATCTATGAAACTATCTATCATCACTATAAACCTGAATAATAAAGATGGGCTGGAAAAGACCATCCAAAGCGTTATATCCCAAACTTTTTTAGACTACGAATTTATTATTATTGACGGCGAATCTACAGATGGCAGTGTGGAACTTATACGCCGACATGAAGATAAAATCGCCTACTGGGTAAGTGAAAAGGATAGTGGCATATATAACGCACAGAATAAAGGGATACAACAAGCTAAAGGCGAATATCTTTACTTCCTCAATTCGGGTGATGCATTATACGAAAATGCAACCCTGCAAAAGGTTTTTGGGAATGATCCGCACGATCCTTTCATTTGTGGAAGTTTCTATATGGAGAAAGACGGTAAGCTAGAAGCTGACACCACATATCGAGATCGGGATTGGCATTTGGCTGTATATGAACTATTTTCAGGTTTTCTTTGCCATCAGGCATTCTTCATTCATAGAAGCAACTTCGAAAAATACGGGTTATATGACGAAAGCCTGCGTGTAGTAGCCGACTGGAAATTATTCTTTCAGGGAATAGCTATCGATCAACTACCAGTGCATTATATCGATATTTTTATCGTCATATATAATATGGAAGGTTTCAGTACACAAATCGGAGGAGAAGTTATCTACCCTGAGAAACTGAGAGTATGCCGTGAATTCCTAAAAGAAAGTGCTGTAAGAAAACTGGAACGGCTTTATTATCTGGAACAAAACGGTTTCGTTACCGATATCATGAAATCGAAAAAATGGATATATAACTGCTTCCGCGTATTTTGCAAAGTCGGCCGTATATTCGGCTTTGTGAAAGGCTGATTCAGATTATCCTTACCTTTTCTTGTGGAATATTAGTCGATCGTATCCGCCATTCCTGTGGATACAGATTGTTCGCTCTGTTTCCTATATTTTTGACAAAGCCAAGAGGAACATCTCTATAAGTCAACAAGATATAACCTTTAGGCTGATCATCTAAGACAAGCGCTTCTTTGCGCAAATAAGAGATGGCTGTTTGCCAATCTACTTCATATGTGGTAAATACATCTTTATTTAAAACATTACTTAAAGCTAAAGATTGATTAGGTATAAAGTCCTTTCCTTTAAATTCGCCAAGGCAAATGCCTTCTGATATAATATGAAGATATGTCCTAATATGGTTTAAGTCATCATATAAAACTGATGGGAAAGCATGCCATGATTCTCTCTTATTATAAAAAGTAAAATCCTCTTCACCCTCGATATAGCTTTTATACTCTATAGATAAGTCGCTCTTATTCTTCTGTACTTTCCCGGTTTTCCTCCTATTATTTGTGTGGATTTCTTCTCCTCCTTTTCTCAATAAGGCAAAGAAAAAACCTTCACCCTTCGTTTTATGAGGAAAGAAGCGATAAGCCGGGATACCTTCCGCAAAAGACGGGCTTATCCCCCACTCTTCTTTCGCCTCAACAGGTAAAACCTCAGCACCTAATTCATCCCTCATCCATAGTATATTCTCTTCATTCTCTTCCAAATTGTATGTACACGTGCTATATAGCAACAATCCTCCTGATTTCAAGGTAGGCCATATATCAGCTAATATTCTTTGCTGGCGTTCTTTGCAAAGCTTTACATTATCTAACGACCATTCAGAGATTGCACCTTCATCTTTCCTGAACATGCCTTCTCCTGAGCATGGTGCATCTACAACAACTACATCAAAAAAGGCTTCCAGTTTTCCTATTTGAGAAGGATCATTATTAGTCACAACAGTATTAGCCTGCCCCCACTTGGTTATATTTTCAGCCAGAATATTTGCTCTGCTCCGAACCACTTCGTTAGATACCAATAAGCTGTCTTTATCTATCAGGCTTGCCAATAAGGTTGATTTTCCTCCGGGCGCAGCACATAGATCAAGAATTTTGATTTTACCATCAACATATTGATTTATTGCCTGTTCTATAAACATAGAAGATGCTTCCTGTACGTAGTAACATCCTGCATGAAACAGAGGATCGAACGTAAATTGAGGTCTTTTATCCAGATAGTACCCATCCGCACACCAAGGTATATTCTCCGATAATTCAGTATTGAATTTATTTCCATTCAACCGGATACTTACCGGCAACTCTTTATTCAGCGATGCTACAAATTTATCAAAGTCATCACCTAGCAATAACCTCATTCTATCTGAAAATTCAGGCGGAAGATTCACATTATACTGCATTCAATCCTTTCTGTTACTTATAAGACACAAAGTTATATCAAAATCAGTTATATTTTTCCTATTTTTGTGACAGTTTAAGGTTACTAACTATAAACAAATGATAAAGAAAACAATAATAGAAGATAAAAGGATATTCATAGTCCTTTTCATATATGCTTTCCTTCTTTTGTTCTTCTGCTCGATGATGTCACCTTTATACCCGACAAATAACTGGTCGGATATTAACCTGTATTTCAACATGGGAAAGGCGATGTTTAACAGCAGAACACTTTATACAGAAGCTTTCGATCATAAAGGGCCTCTTATTTTCTTTATATACGGAATCGGCTATCTTATATCAAATGCCAGCTTTCTGGGAATGTATATTATTGAATCTATTTGCTGGGGGCTTATGTTATCTATGGCATATCTGACTGCCCGGCTATACGTGGATAAAATATATGCATTTGTTATCGCTCTTGCATACTCTCTATTTGCCCTATCCCATTCGGGAGAAGGAGGTTCAGCCGAAGAGTTTATATTGATATTTGAAGTTATCGGTTTATTCTTTTTCCTCAGATATTTCAAGAATAAGGAAACGGCAATACACGATCCCAAGGTTATGTTGATGCATGGAATACTGTGTGCTGTCGTATTCTTCATCAAATTTAACCTGATTATTTTCTGGTTCTTTCCTTTGTTAGCCATCTTTATCAATCTTATCAGAAGCAAAGAATATCGTAATCTATTGCATAACATACTTGCCTTTACCATAGGATTTCTAATCATAACCTTGCCCCTTTGTATCTATTTTCTGGCAAATAACGCTTTATCCGAGGCCTGGAACGTATATATCGAACTCAATAGAAGCTATGCTAAATTGGGTAGCATAATGGAAATAGCAGAGAATCTTATTGTCCGCTTTTATTTACGCTTGCGATTCGAAACCCTGGAATTTATCATCATACTGGTAGGAGCAATCTGGTTCCCGTATAAATATATCGCTAACAAGCTGAATGCCATATCCATTACATTATCGTTCTTGAGTCTGTATATAGTTATATTCATGGCTACAGGCTATGTGCACTATTATGCCATTCCCTATGCCGTATTCGCAATACCCGGCTTGATCGTAATCTCTAAATATATACGATTAAACAATAGCAGAACTGTATATATTACCGCCCTAGTCATATTCCTTATTTTTGGAATCAATAAGAAATCATTCTTTGGACGACAGATAAATGACGTAGTAAAAAGAGAAGCGCCAAAAACATATGTCGATGAATTTGAATCGATCATAACCAAGGAAAAGAATCCTACCTTAATGAATCTGGGGCTGGATCTGGGAAATTCTATTTTTACACGGCTGAATATTGTACCGAATGTAAAATACTTTATTGCTCCTAATTTAAAGTATGAGATATACCCTGAGATGAGGAATGCTCAAACCCGGGTTATAGAAAATAAAGAAGTACAATTTATTATTTTATGCTCTAATTCTCCGCAATTCAAGTATTTCCATAATCTACCGACAATGAATCAGAATTATACAATAGTAAGCGAGATTTATGACGATATAGATGCTCATGCATTCTTCTACCTCTATAAACGTAATGACTAATATTAAACATATGCAGCCTTCACTATTCTTAATCCCCGTTACTCTGGGAGAAACCAGTATAGAACAGGTATTACCGCCGTATAACAAAGATATTATCCTGCAGATAAAATATTTCATTGTAGAGAATATCCGCTCTGCCCGGCGTTTCCTGAAGAAGGTAGACAAAGATATTAACATAGACGATCTTACATTCTATGAGCTGAATAAACATACCAACCTTAACCAGATAGACAGTTATCTTCAACCTATCGACAAAGGATTCCATGTCGGCATTATATCCGAATCCGGTTGTCCCGCAATAGCTGATCCGGGAAGTGATATTGTTGCCATCGCTCAACGGAAAAACTACAAAGTAGTTCCATTGGTTGGCCCCTCCTCCATCCTACTGTCACTAATGGCATCGGGATTTAATGGGCAAAGTTTTGCTTTTCAGGGTTATCTGCCTGTAGACAACACAGAAAGGATTAAAAAACTGAAAAAGCTGGAAAACCTGATACAACACGAACATCAAACACAAATCTTTATAGAAACCCCTTATCGCAACAGCAAATTAGTAGAAGACATCATAAAACATTGCGCTCCTTCTATCAAATTGTGTATCGCAATGAACCTTACATTAGATAATGAATTTATCAAAACTATGGGGGTAAAGCAATGGATCAAACAACTCCCCGATATGAACAAGCAATTGTGCATATTTCTACTTTACAAATAGCAGCTATACCTTCCCAAACCAATTGAGGTTATTATTTTTTATTTGGAATTTTATCTATATACAAAATAGATAGAGTTCTTTGACATGGTTGAAATAAAATATAGAAAAGTGTAACCTTTGCCTCGCCTTCGCTTCGGCGATCGTTGATTGTCACCTTTTAGTTAAAATGATGTAGGGGTGCCCCTTGTGGGCACCTGCGACAGGCAAAGCGGGCGACCACAAGGGATCGCCCCTACAGGAGAAAAGGAATTGACAAAATCGAATATAAATTCATCATTCTTAATTTATAATTCTTCATTTTCGTCACCTTCGTTACCTTTTAGTTAAAATTAAGAGTAGGACTTTTCTCAATATCATAAAGAATACTATTTCAGTTATTTACAGACAAAAAGAAAAAATAATTTACTTTTTATAAAAAATATCACACAAATACATTTGTTTAAATAATATTTTGATATATTTTTGTATTCAAATAAATCAATTCAACACTCCATATCCATTTTTCTAATCAAAAAGAAATTAAAAGAATATTTTTAACATCTTTAAATATTTTTGATTATGAAAATTTCTACTTTAAGAAACACTGTTTGTTTAGTTATCGCATTTATTTGTATCTCATCTACAATGTCTGTAAGAGCCCAGTCTGAACTGGAAATCGGTTTAGGAGCAGATGTCGTCAGTTCATATGTTTGGCGCGGGTTGAAACAAGCCGGAGCCAGCATACAACCCGGATTGAGTGCAAGTATAAGCGGATTTTCACTTGCCGCATGGGGCTCGACCGATATTGCAGGGAACGGATCCAAGGAAGTTGATTTTACCGCATCGTATGAAGTTGACGGGTTAAAACTGGCCGTTACCGATTACTGGTGGGATGGTGAAGGTGCCGAACGTTATTTCAGTAGTCCTTATGAAGGTTTTAACGGTCACTATCTTGAAACCACTCTGGGTTACACTTTGCCAGAGGTTTTCCCCCTAAGTATCGCATGGAATACCTTCGTCTTAGGAAAAGGCAATAAAAAGGAAGATGGCAAGAATTCGTATTCTACTTTTATCGAGCTGGCCTATCCCTTCTCTGTAAAAGGCGTCGATATGTTTGTATCGACAGGGTTCACACCGTGGCAAAGTGAAGTTTATGGAACTGACGGATTCGAGTTTACATCTATTGCTCTGAATGCATCCAAGGAGATCAAGATCACGGATTCCTATTCATTGCCTGTATTTGCCAATATTATTTGTAATCCTAACAGGGAAGATATTCATTTTGTATTCGGATTCAGTATAAAATAGCTTACTGTCCACATTAATTTAAATAACGTAAAAGACATGAAAAAGATTGAAGCAATCGTTCGTAAATCAAAATTCAATGAGGTTCGCTGTGCCCTTCATGAGGCCGATATAGACTTCCTGTCGTGGTGGGATGTAAAAGGTCAGGGTGATGCAAAGCAAGGTTTAATATTCAGGGGAATAGCCTATGATGTAAATGCTATAGACCGCATATTTATATCTTTTGTTGTACGAAATATCAATGTACAAAAAGCTATAGATGCGATATTGAATTCAGCATATACAGGGGAGAGTGGCGATGGGAGAATATTCGTCTCCAGCATCGAACAATCTATCCGTATTCGTACTGGAGATCATGGAGATGAATCGCTCTACAACAAAGAAGATGAGAAGTAAATGAGGTTTAATTAGGTTAGGTAAAAAAAGAAAAATATGAAACGAAAAATGTTCAAATATATCACTATACTATTACTTATGTCTTTAGCTATCCCAACAGCTATGACAGCCCAGGATTCGTTGGCTACAGCTACATCAAACGATTCGATAACAGCGATAACAGTTACTACAATAACAGAAACAGAAGGAGTATTAGATACGGCCTCTACCCTGGATTCCGGCAACACAGCCTGGATCATAGTTGCCACCATTCTGGTCATGTTGATGACCGTACCTGGACTGGCTCTGTTTTATGGAGGGTTGGTTCGTCAGAAAAATGTTTTAAGTATTATCATGCAATGCCTCTTTATTACAGGCGTTATCAGTATATTATGGATTTCTTTTGGATACAGTTGGGTCTTCGGAACCGACTATATGGAATCTGATAACGCCTTAGGGGCTATCATTGGGGGATGGGATAAAGTATTCCTTAGCAGCCTTACCCTGGATACACTAATGGAAGGTGTCAATATACCCGAAATTCTATTCGCTGTATTCCAGTGTATGTTTGCAGTTATTACTCCGGCACTTATTATAGGAGCATTTGCCGAAAGGATAAAATTCTCGGGATATGTAGTGTTCATCATTCTTTGGTCAATCATTGTGTATAACCCGATGGCTCATTGGGTATGGGGGGGCGGCTGGATGCAGGAAATGGGTGCCATCGATTTCGCCGGAGGTACAGTAGTACACATCAATGCCGGTATTTCGGCCTTAGTAATGGCTGTTATGCTCGGTCGGCGCAAGGGGTATAGAACAATTGGCCATCCTTTTACTCCTCACAATATTCCTTTTGTGTTCATTGGTACAGCTTTGCTTTGGTTAGGTTGGTTCGGGTTTAATGCAGGTAGCGGGCTGGCAGCCGATGGATTAGCAGCGAATGCTTTTCTTGTAACCCATCTGGCTACCTGTGTTGCAGCAGTTATATGGATGACTTTAGAATGGATTTTATATAAAAAACCTACCATAGTCGGTTTTTGTACAGGAGCCGTAGCGGGATTGGTTGCCATTACTCCTGCCGCAGGAACTGTGGATGTATTAGGAGCATTCTTTATAGGAGGCATTTCAGCATTGACCTGTTTCGTTATGGTAGCTTATGTAAAACGCAAACTGAAATATGATGACTCATTAGACGCATTTGGTGTACATGGCGTAGGAGGCATAGTCGGTTCTATCCTTACCGGAGTATTTGCCACACAGGCAATTACAGGTGCAGATGGCGCGCAAGGTGCATTGTATGGGGATTGGAATCAGTTGTGGATTCAAACAGTGGCTACTCTTGCTTCTATAGCCTATAGTGCTATACTGACAGCTATACTCTTCTTTATTGTTAATAAGACAATCGGGCTAAGGGTATCTAAAGAAGATGAAGCAGTGGGATTGGATATCTCCCAACATGGAGAACTGGCATATAGTGAGAATGAATAATATACATAGTACATCACTAGATATATAGCGCCTAGAAAGAAGAGGGGAATAAATAAGATATTTCCCTCTTTTTGATTTGTGAGGGAGTTTACTATAATATCAGAACTGGAAATAAATAAATGGCTGAGGTCCGCTCGATGCTGTGGCAAAGATCATCCAGAAAACCAATCCGGCAAATGCAGCTTTACCAAACAGAGGAATAGAGTTGAATCCGGCCTTAATATTATTTACTAAATTTTCAGGTAAGAAATGCATTATATAACCTACAAGAACAAGGATAAATACATTACGGTATCCTTCTAATACAGCCAGCCATTCACCGGGAGCGAAAGTCATCTCTCCAATATTAAGGATAATATTCCATGCATTTTCAAAGCTATCGGCACGGAAGAAGATCCAACAAAAGGCAACGAAGTGAAAAGTAAGTAATATGCATACTATGCGTGTCAGGCGATTATCGGGTACTTTAATGAACTGCTTGAAGAAACGTTCTATAACCAGAATGATACCATGCAGTCCACCCCACATCACAAATTTCCATGATGCACCATGCCAAAGCCCTCCGATAAGCATTGTCATGAAAAGATTAAAATAAGTCCTGAATTTACCCTTACGGTTTCCACCCATAGATATATAGAGATAGTCGCGCAACCAAGACGAAAGCGAGATATGCCAGCGACGCCAGAATTCTGTGATAGACTGCGATTTATAAGGTGTTAAGAAGTTAGGAGGAATAGTGAATCCCATTAATAGAGATAATCCTATCGCCATATCGGAATAACCTGAAAAGTCACAATAAATCTGCAAGGTATATCCATATACCGCCATCAGGTTTTCGAATGCTGTATAACTCATTGGAGAATCGAAAACACGATCTACAAAATTGAGGGATATATAATCCGAAATGACGGCTTTCTTGATAAGCCCTATCAGTATCAGAAAAATAGCTGTCCCTGCTGCTGCTTTTGTCAAATGAAGTTTGTTTTTCATCTGTGGCAGAAAGTCCTTAGCTCTGATAATAGGGCCTGCTACAAGCTTTGGAAAGAAGGTGATATAAAAACAAAAGTCCAACAATGAGTCAGCCGGTTTCATCTGTTTGCGATACAAATCCACCCCATAGCTTATGGCCTCGAAGACAAAGAAAGATATACCGATTGGGAGAATTATGTTATGAAAAGAGAGGTCGCCGCTGAAAATAGCATTGAGATTTTGTATAAAGAAATTGGTATATTTGAAATAGGCAAGCATTAGCAAGTTTCCCACAATAATCAATGTCAGGTAAACCTTTTGAGTGGATTGCTTTTCTGTGTGATACATCTTCACAGCCAATAAGTGTGTGACGACCGCACAAATGACCAACAAAATAAAGTAATTAAGAGAAAAATGGAATCCAAACAGATTTATATCCATCGTATCCCCACCTGCCAGATAATAGAAATAGAGAGAGAATGTAATCAGGTATAATTTCCGGAAGAAGTCATGGTTCTTACCCATAACGTACCCGACATAGAAAACAAGGAAAAAGCCTAAGAAGAAAGCACTATTGAATAATAAACGATGGTCGGGATTGAAGATAAATAAAGGTAAAACTTCACGCGTAATAGTATCCCACCAGTCAAGTAAAAATGAATTACTTATGTCTAATAATGTTTTCAATTTTTCTTAGTTTTCTTATAATTATCGTATGCCTCCAAAAAATCAGATGTAAACAATTCTCCCTGCGCCCTATAGCCACTCACCGTATAATGTATTTTTCTCCTATCCATCATTTTGGCAAATTGTCCTTTTGGGGCAATTCCCGATGCTCCTCCCATTCTGGTATATAAATCCCATACCGGAAGGTGCTCCAGACCAGTGAGAGCCGTTGTATAATTCAAAATATAAGTATTCGGACGGGTTCTTCTGTACATTGACGGAGGAGGAGTCATCACTAATATGATAGCGTCTTCATTGTATTTACGTATATTTTCTGCAAAATCGTTTATCTGGGAAATATATTCAGACTGAGAGACTCTGCCAAATGACTCGTTAGTCCCAAAAGATAATATAATCAAGTCGGGAGCTAATATAGGTAATTGTTTAAAAAACAAGGGATATTTTGCATAATCAGACAATTTTGCCCCATTTACCCCAATAGAATGATAAACAATACCCGGTTCATCGTTTTCGATGACAAAGCCATTCAGGTTATAGGTACTTCTATCCCCTACAGGAAGCAATGTTATCAGGTTCAGCGCCGTATCGCTTTTGTATGATGAGAAATAAGGCATTGAATCCAACACAATACAATCGAGGCTGTCTATATCCAAATTTAACTTCTCCACTACCGGCTTTACGGCAACTCCTTTTACAGGAATTTTCAGTGTTTGTCCGGCACGAATCTTATCGGATGTCAGATTATTTGCTTTCTTTATCTGGGTAATAGTTGATCCATGTTTACGGGCAATAACGGATAGGTTTTCTCCACCTACTACCTTATGATATTTGAAGCCTGTAGCGGAAGTTACTGCTCCGACCCTGCTTACTTTCAAAGGTTCTGCAGTAAGAGACGCTTTGTATTGTGGCTCTACTGTAGGATATATGACCTTTATCTTATTAAATTCAAATCCTTCGGCAGTCTGTAACTGTAAGGCAAAGTCTTCGGCAGAAGTATACAACGCTATCCCGCTGAGTCCGATTCCCATATCATTTACAGCACCCACATTCCTCATGCTCTGCCATTGTGCGTTACATGCATATTTTACACTTACCGGGCCGTTTGTCCCTATCAGGTTGTATGGGAATGTGAAACCGAAGCCGCCATTCCCAAACTTATATTGTAACGATTCCCGGATAGCATTTGTAAAGAAATCGGCCTGAATATGAGAATCGCCAATATGCACAATGTTTATCTTGCCTTCTTTGTTATTTTCCAGGTCATATAATTTATCAAAAAGAGGTTCCAGCATCGATTGATTTACAAAAAAAATCCCATCTGCTTTGCCGTCATCTCCTTCGCCCTTAATATCCTCAGCAACAAGGATGTTGAGAGGGATTATAAAAAATAAAGTATATAGTAATAAAATTCTTTTCAATAATGTCATTAATTATTCACCTTCCTTTGTTTGTGTTTCTTTATATTTAGTGTACCCTTTTAGTATTTCGTCGTATATCAGCCCGGCAATCTTTTTTGACCCTGATCCGTTAAAATGAGTGTAATCCTGTCCGGCCAATCTGTTATCCACCCATTTAACCATCGAACCGTTTCCTCCCATTACATCATAAAGGCTGATATATCCCGACCGGGTATCCCGCGCATAGTTTCGCTGAGCTTTTGCCAAAGCTGTTACTGCCGGATCGGTTTTCATTTCTCCATCTATCTTCGAGGCTTTGTCTGCCGTAGAAATGACTAAAATATCTGCATTCGGAAAACAGTCCTTAAGATTTTCCACTACAGTAGTCATATTGCGTTCATACCACTTATAGTTTACCGATCCATATCCCAAAACATTTGCTCCATACTGAAGTATTATAAGATCATAATTCAACACCCTGTCAAAAGCATTCATCAATGAAGGATTGAGTATCGATAGCGGTAATCCGGAGTTACCCCGCATCGAGAAGTTATCCACATGTACCCCTTTACCATTATCAAAGTTAAATCCATAGATAGGCACCGATTCTGCCTGATGAAAGTCTACTCTGAGAGATTTCACAGTAGAAGTAAGCCGTAATGTATTCAGCAACGATGTTGGGGTTAGTTGTTTTGTCTGTACAGAATCTTTACCCGCCTGAATGGATATATGTGCATTTTCGCTGTCACCCCTGCCATAAAACAGTACAGGGTTATTAAGCATGCTGGAATGTGGTTGAGCCACCGCATGATATTTTGCCCAATATTGCTGCCCCGGATCTTTGGCAAAGAACACCTGTCCATCTATACCAAATGGGGCAAGTGGTTTTTTCACTTTTACGAATGTTTGGGTAAACCAGTTCTTCGAATATTGATGAGAAATAGAGCCTCTGGCCCCTGCCGATAACGAGGATATAGCCACAAAACCAACCCCTTCGCCTCCGAAGTCTTCCTGGAACTTGCTCCTGACATCCTGCACAATGAAATCTCCATCGTTCATCGAATCACCAAAATAGCCGATCCGGACTTTACCTTCTCCATTCTGTTCCAACTCATATAACCTGGCAAAAAAATGCTCCAGATTTTGGTGACCATCCACATCGAGGGAAGGATTGAAATTAGGATCTACTATATCTTCGTCTATATTCTTTGTATTTACGCTGTCATTCTTCACCGTTGACACCACGGCAATCATCGTATCCTCATTCTGGGCAATAAGCGCCATGCTGTCAATCAAAATATTCCTGTTGTTAAGGGCATTGTCGGGAAATAGGCGGGATGGCAATACAGACTTGAATCCTAAAAATAGAAATATGGATAAAACAAGGAATAATACTGTTTTTCCAAAATAAGATTTATCGGAAGTACTCAAAACTAACAATTTAATCTAATTTATAAAATAATACAATCAATCTATAAATTTGGTACAAAGCTAATTACTTTTCTCCTAAAATAGGCTGAACACCAAGTTATTTTAGCGATATTTTGCTTTTGCCGAGGTATGTTCAATATTCAACTTAAAGACAAATGTACGGTGCCATGACCCCTCCATATATTTTTCTCCAATATCTTCGAATCCTTTAGAATATTTCGCTACAAGCAAGCGTAGTCCTTTACGTTTCTCTTCTTCTGTCACGTTTACATCTGCCTTGCCAAAAACGATCACACTCTCATATAGGGTTGTAAACTGGTCAGCGACCGGCTCGGTCTCACCAACTATACAAAATGAGACTTTATTTTCTTTTGTCAATATCTCCAGCTTTTGTCCTTCAGTCGCACAATGAAAATATAGACTTGAGGTATCTTTGTCATAAGCATAACTGAGTGGAATGCCGTAGCTATAACCATTTTCTTCATAGCCTACACTTAAGAAGCCATATTCGCCAGATTGGAGTAATTCCTCTATCCTTTCCTGATTATCCAGTAGTCTATTTTGCCTTCTTACTTCTCTAAACATATATGCTTTAGTTAGTTCCCATTAATTGCTTTGTCAATACCTCGTCGACATCACTAAACAAAAACACTTTGGTGAAGGCACCTATACCTACCACATAAGACTTATCATTCCAGGTCGCCTCTGTTAAAGAAAATAATATAAAGTTACTGGAACTGACAGAAGTGTATATCATCTGATCCAAAACAGGATCACCCAATGCTTTCGGGTCCAATCCTTTAACCTTGTCTGATAAAATAGCCACATCAGTCAGGTCATATATTTTATCTCTCACTGCTTCTTTATGCTTTTCTACACCCGGATTGGTAATAATAGCAATAAGGAGAACCAGAGCAATGACATACCATTTCTTTATCCTCACTTTCCCCTTTTGCGGGCCTCTGGATTGATTATACCGTCTTTCTATTTCTTTTATATCTCTCATCTGTTTTATCAATCACCTGATCATAAACACTCAATAAGGATTCCAATATCTGTTTTCTGCTTTTTGTCTTGGTTTCTTCACCCCCTCTATAGGAAATCCTATAACAAAACTATTGGTATAATGATGGGTTTGTATATCATGTACTTTCGTTTGATACCAGGAGCCTAAATAGCCTACACGTATAGTATATTTATTGATTGGAATATCTACGGTAATATAGTTTCTCAGAGCCCTTTGGTTATGCAACGAGGCAAAATTGACCACTCCTACCGTATTACCGAGAGACAGTTCGTAATAGGACTGTCCATACTTAGGTGAGAAAAGCATTCCCATAAAAGGAGTATCCAATTGCCAACGAACGGCAAACCAAGGAAGCTTATATGATGCAAGGACTGAAAGATTCAAATTGGTGTATGCCCGGGCAGTTGCCGGATTGTTGCCATTACGTTCATTGTAAAGTACGCCTGCATTGATATCCCATAGCCCACCAACTCCCAGCCTTAACGCATCAGTACGATAGATATTATAATGTCCTCCAATACGGTAATTACCAAGTAACCAGTATTCCGACGCATTTTTTGCGGGATTATCTCCTTTCGCTAATTCGACATAAAAGACCTGTTGTTTGTGGAAATTATAGTTGAACCATGTGGTACGCCTCATTTGCTCATACATCAATTGCACAGAGAATCCTTTGTATTCAAGAGGTGAGAGATATGTATCATACATATTGGACGAACCAATGGATGCTGTGATGGTATTGTTGGTAGTCAGCTGTGGTACAGGGCTTCTCCCTAATGCCATCCCATAACCAACAACCTCTTTCAATACTATAGTGTCAGTCGTATAGATATATACAGTATCCGTTTTATTCTGGGCAGAAATTCCACTTATTACAAATAAATAGGATATTATAAGATACAAACTACTCTTCACTTTCCTCATCTTCACCTTTAAACAATGACTGTTGTCCTGTTATCTCATCTATAATGTCCGATACCGGCCTGTTATCTATTTCGTCGTCATCTTCATCTATCTGCACCTCGAATTTCTTTTCCTCCTCTTCTTCCAGGTCAGGGAAGCGGATTGGTTCCAATTCGGTAATACTTTCCATCTCAAATGTAGATAGTCGTTTACCTTTTGCCTTGAAACTCTTTGTTCCGATAAATTCTTCTGCATCTATCTCTAACGATTCACGATAATTGTCCCTTCCACCAAATATAACCTGAATACGAGGGAAGGACGTATCTGTGAGTATCTTCAACTTTGACTCGGAATTATCACCTAGGAAATTCTGAACTTTTGATGAAGCCTCGAAGGTAAACCGTTTGATATACATATATTTCTGATCGGCATCGTAGAGTATGGCAGTCCAGTTCTTATGCTCATCAAACTTTTCGATCCGTATTATAGTCGAATCATAGTGATTTGTCAACTCAAACGTTGTTGTATAAAAGTCCCCGTTCTGTTTTACTACCAAAATACGGTCATCACTCTGGAATTCGCCAAGATAGTTGCCTCTCTCGTCATAGTTAAGACGAAGTACATCGGGATCGAACCAGACTTTCCGTCCTCCTAATGTAGAGCCTCCTTTTTGCTTTAACGATATCTTATGTATTTCCGCTTTTGTCAATAAGTTACCCATCGATTGTCTTCCCTTAATGGCAAGCTCACTAAAGTCTTTTTCAAATACAAGTACTTTCTGGCGCGGGCGCGGTTTCAGTATCACGCGGATTGTTTCGGCTTCCCCATTCGGATTGGCGCTGAAGTATAAGATACGTGTACCGTCTTTTCCTTGTGTCAGGTCATATTCTTTGTCTCTGGAGACACCTGTCACAGCAAACCGCTTGATATATGAAGCGCCGTTCTTACCATCACGATAGGCTACATTATATATCGTCCGTTTATCATTGCGCCTGAAAACGTTGACATATAAGACATTCTTACCGACAAACATCTTGTCGCTTACTTTTACGATCTTATATTTTCCATCTTTAAAGAAGATAATAATATCATCTATATCAGAACAGTTACATACATACTCATCTTTCTTTAATGATGTACCTATAAAACCTTCTTCGCGGTTGATATATAATTTTTCGTTCGCTTCCACCACTTTAGTCGCCTCGATCGTATCGAAGCTTCTGATTTCTGTTTTGCGAGGGAAAGCTTTACCATATTTTTCCTTCAACATCAAGAACCATGAAATTGTATAGTCTACAATATTCTCAATGTTGTGATCTATCTCCTTTATTTGCTCTTTGAATCTGGCAATAAGCTCGTCCGCTTTATCGGAATTGAATTTGAGAATACGCCCCATTTTGATTTCCATCAACTTAAGAATATCCTCACGGGTTACCTCCCTGATGAAGTTTTTGGCAAATTTAGCCAAACGCTTATCGATATGATCAATAGCCATATCCATATTAGCCGCATTTTCAAATTCCTTGTCTTTATAAATCCGCTCCTCAATGAATATTTTCTCGAGAGAAGAAAAGTGCAGGCTTTCCTGTAATTCACTTTTTTGAATTTCCAACTCTGTACGCAAGAGCCTGAGAGTGTTATCTGTTGTATCTCTGAGAATCCGGCTTACAGTCAGGAAATAGGGTTTATTATCCTCAATAACACAACAGTTAGGGGATATACTTACTTCACAGTCAGAAAAAGCATAGAGTGCATCTATTGTCTTATCAGATGAGACACCTGCGGCCAGATGCACATGTATTTCCACATTTTGCGCCGTGATATCATCTACTTTACGGATCTTTATTTTACCCTTTTCATTAGCCTTCAATATAGACTCAACAATCGAAGACGATGTGCGTCCATAAGGTATATCACTTATAACAAGCGTTTTATTATCCAGCTTAGTGATTTTAGCCCTTACTTTTACAGAGCCTCCACGTTCACCGTCATTGTATTTACTTACATCTATTGAGCCCCCTGTAAGGAAATCGGGATAGATAGAAAAACTTTCACCCTGAAGATGAGCCACAGAAGCATCACATATATCATTAAAATTGTGAGGTAATATCTTTGATGAAAGCCCTACCGCTATCCCTTCAGCTCCCTGAGCTATCACTAAAGGAAACTTTACAGGCAAAGTAATCGGCTCCTTATTTCTTCCGTCATAAGATGGTTTCCACTCTGTCGTCTTAGGATTGAAAAGGACTTCCAGGGCAAATTTAGAAAGCCGCGCTTCAATATAACGGGGTGCAGCCGCTCCATCTCCGGTAAATACATTCCCCCAGTTACCCTGACAATCTACTAATAGATCTTTTTGTCCCAGTTGTACCAGCGCATCACCGATAGAAGCATCCCCATGAGGATGGAATTGCATGGTATGACCGATGATATTCGCAACCTTGTTATACCTGCCGTCATCCATCCGCTTCATGGAATGAAGGATACGCCGCTGAACGGGTTTCAATCCATCACCGATATGAGGGACGGCACGTTCAAGAATAACATATGAGGCATAATCCATAAACCAGTTTTGAAACATGCCTGACAGATGCAACTGATTATCTATCGCATCTTTTACAGGAACTTTATAATCGGAACGGGAATCAGTTTCATCGAATTCGTTACCAGTAATATCTTCTTCATTTTCGTGGTTATCAGGGTCGTCTAAAATATCCTCCGGGATCATGTGTAAAATTTGATTTTAAGGTCTCAGACCTCTATTTGTTATTAGTCCTGATATAAGAATTTATTTATCCTTATATCAAGAAGATTCGACATTATTTAATTCTTTATTCTTTAGTAGCTAAAAAACTATCCCAAAGATAACTTTTTTGCTTTTAGTTTTGAAACAAAACGGAACATTTTTGCTATTTTTGGGCTCCTATAGATAAAATCACGGAATGGGTCTTCCTAAAGTAAGTATTATTGTTCCTGTACATAACGCAGGGAGTTATTTCAAAAAATGCCTGACATCTTTAATTAATCAGACACTAAAGGATATAGAAATAATTCTCGTACTGGATTGCCCTACTGACGGAAGTGATAAAATCGCTGAAGAGTTTGCTGCAAAAGATGACCGTATATTTCTCCTTTATAACAAAGAAAATCTACATACAGGGCTGAGCCGCAACAGAGGTATGGAAATAGCCCGGGGGGAATATATCGGCTTCCTCGATCATGATGATTACTGCGACCATTCAATGTATGAACTTCTCTATAACAAAGCAAAAGAGGAAGATACTGAAATCACCAGATGTAATTTTCTGTGTATCTATAAAACAGATTCGGGCGACAAAGAAGAACAATATATTTATCCTGAAACATCGAAAAGTATATCAAATAAGGAATGGATATATAAGGACGTTTGTAGCAACAAAATATCCTGTGTGATCTGGAATCATATTTACAGGAGAGACTTCCTGCAAAAGAACAATATATCGTTTATGGATTCAAGGGAGATATGCTCCGAAGACAGTATCTTTTTTATGGAGGCTTATCTTCATGCTGCTTCTCTTAGCCTTATCCCTGAATACTTGTATTATCATGTATTTCATACAAGCAATACGGGAAAGGCATATGGTTACCGTTCGATAAAAAACAGGATTTCTTTTTTCGAGACCTTATATTCTTTGCTGGAGAATAATACTGTGGCAGAGGACACATGCCGGTCTTATTTGTCCGATAATATTGCCCGGTCATTTTATAGCGCAAGTAGACAAGCACTCTTACTTTTCCCCTTAAAGAAAGCTTTATCTGAAATAAAGCAGATCAGAAGGAATAATCTGACCATGGATTGTATAAACTATTTGTTCAGGAAAGAGAATCGTAAGGTCCTGCGGAATCTGAAGCCGACCATCATATTTTTTCTTTTCATACTGAAAACTAAATAACACCTGAAATGTCTAATACTAACACACATACTCCAGACCAACCCTACTATACCAGTGAAAGGGCAGAATTGATCCCTTTTATACCTAAGGATATTAATAAGACCCTCGATGTAGGTTGTGCCTCCGGCTCGTTTTCCATGCAACTAAAGAAAGTATTTGATGTTGAGACTTGGGGTATAGAAATGGTGGAAGAGGTTGCTGCAATAGCTGAAACCAAGATTGACCATGTATTGAAAGGTTCTTTCGACGATGTATACGGGAAACTGCCTAAGAAGTATTTTGATTGTGTATTTTTTAATGATGTACTCGAACATATGATCGATCCTGAATCGTGCCTGCGGAAAATAAAAGAAAATCTGGCTCCCGGTAAAATCGTTATTGCTTCCATTCCTAATATCCGACATTTGAATGTCTTAAAAGAATTACTTCTACGAAAAGACTGGAAATATACGGACTCTGGAATAATGGACAAGACTCATGTCAGATTCTTTACGAAAAGAAGTATTATCAGGATGTTTGATGATTGCGGATATAAAATACTGAATATAAAGGGAATAAACAGCATCAGTCCCTATTGCCTGACATCGATACTGAATGTATTGACATTCAAATTGTTGGAGGATATTAAACATCAGCAATATGTAGTTGTAGCTACTCCTAAATGAGTTTTCATCTTTTTCTGATAGATTTATCTATAGAGTGTACACAGCTGATAGCTTTTAGCCATTAGCTGATAGCTATGGAAAAACAAGAGAAAGTGTTACTTTTGTTACCTTTTAGTTAAAATTATAAGGACAAGAACTAGTGAGTTTTTTGTATTTTGCATCTAAAAAATGAATGATATATGAGTATTAAAGACTTTATACTTAAAGGGAATCTGGTGCTTCAAATTTGTATAGGCCTGATATTGGGTATCTTGCTAGGTGTCTTTTTACCAGATTTTGCTATTTCGGTTGGACTTTTGGGCGACCTGTTTCTCTATGCTTTGAAAGCGGCTGCCCCCATACTGGTATTTTTCCTTATTATATCAGCAATCACTAATCATAAAAGCGGTCATCAGACCAGTATCAAATCTGTATTGATACTCTATCTGATTGGAACATTTCTGGCTGCAGTAATGGCTGTTATCGCCAGTTTTATTTTCCCATCATTTATTACATTAAAAGATCAGGCAGCAATAGAGATACAGCCACCTTCGGGTATATTGGAAGTGTTGAGAGATGTGTTGTTTAAAATAGTAGACAATCCCATCAGTGCAATTCTCAATGCTAATTTTATCGGTATATTAGCCTGGTCGGTAGGAATAGGTTATTTTCTAAGGAAGACATCTAATAATACTAAATCTATCTTTAATGATATATCGGAAGCATTAATCTCCATTATAAGAATAATTATCCGATTCGCTCCAATAGGTATTTTCGGTTTAGTTGCTTCTACTATTGCCCAAACCGGATTGAATACATTACTGGAATACTTACATGTCGTATTAGTCCTCGTGGGCACTATGTTGTTTATGGCCTTGGTAGTCAATCCTCTAATCGTATTTTATAAAATACGGAAAAATCCATACCCTTTAGTCTTTACATGCCTCGAAGGAAGTGGGATAACAGCCTTCTTTACGCGAAGTTCGGCTGCCAATGTGCCTGTTAACCTGGCTCTGGCCAAGAAACTTAATCTTGATGAAGATACTTATTCTGTCTCTATCCCTTTGGGAGCAACAATCAATATGGAAGGAGCTGCTGTCACCATTACAGTCCTCACTCTTGCGGCTGTACATACATTAGGAATCCAGATAGATATTATTACAGCTATATTGTTGAGTATTGTAGCAGCAATAGGTGCATGTGGAGCATCAGGAGTACCGGGTGGGTCGTTGCTACTTATACCTGTAGCATGCAGTTTGTTCAATATACCGACCGATACAGCTATGTTGGTTGTTGGGGTAGGAATGACTATCAGTGTTATTCAGGATTCGATGGAAACCGCACTGAATTCATCTACCGATATATTATTTACGGCTGCAGCATCTATAGCCGATCAAAACAAAAAATCATGACGCATATAAGTACCATAAGTTCAAGACATTAAACGATACATCTCTTCTTGTTTTTGACAGCAGGCCCTTTTATATTAAAATCGTCCGGGCTTTCTGTTATCTGTACCTGTACACTGATAAACTCGTCATGTCTCCATAAACGCTTCCCACCCCACCTATATTAGTAGAAATTTGATCTCCGACTCCCATATAGTCAGTGTAAGTAACAGTACCTCCGGCTACAAAAGTAGCACCTACACTACTTCCGTCGGGAGGAAACAATTGAGTAGAGAGCGAAGACCCATAGGCTACCTGCGTAGTTGTGACAGGTGCGTTCGAAACGGTTTTCCTGATTATACGATAAACCAGATTGTTTCCCGAACCTACTGTCGAGGCACCCACCGTAAAATTAAACTGGTATAGGCCGGCCGTTTTCACGGTATATATACCTGTTGTTTGGTCGTACGCACTGCCGGCACAAGGAGACCCACCGACACCGGGACAATCTTCATCAATAATTTTTGTGTCGAATAACAAATAATAAGGAGTGGTGGCAGCAGTAGGTAATTTTGTGTAAGGAGCTGCCGGAGGAGCCGTATATTTGTAAGCAAGCACCATGTAGGGCATTTGAACAGGAGGGGTAGGGGCTGCTGCCTTTAGCCAGTAATTGCCGTCATATATATAAAGTCCTACTCCCATACTCGTGTTGGTGTTGAAAACTACCATCCCTGCTTGGGGCGAAAGTACAGTTGTTGTATCACTGGGTGTAAGTAGCTGAACTCTCGGGAGATAAAAAGCTTTATCTATCGCATCCAGCTGCAAAATAGCAGAAGAATTAGGAGCTCCGGCAGTTCCTATCCCAACGTTTCCGGTAGCTGTCACACGCATTTTTTCGGTATTGTTTGTAACGATTGGCAAATCAAAGTTGGTAGTAGTTCCCAGACTTTGAATAGATGCATTTGAATTTCCACCATTTATCCATGGAATACCGTCTACTGATGCTAACGCAACCTAAGACGCTCCGTCCCAGTAATAATATCCGATGCCTTTGGCATTTGCTCCAGTCACATTCGCATGGGTATTGTAAATGAGTATTCCGGCAGTCCCTGAATTACCATCCAGTCCGAATGTTTCGGTGTTGATTAAAGCCACACGTGGGAGTAGTATACCCTTATTACTCGTTCCATCAGGATTTGTTTTAAGATCAAGTAGTGTGCTATTATCTGGTTCTGCACTCAATCCAATAGTTACTTGTGATTTAATTGATTGACAAATAGCAAGATAAGTAAATATGACGAGTAGTATTTTTGATTTCATTTTTAAGACTGTCTTCTTTATATTAATTTGCTGCAAAAGTATGTGCTTATAACATCTTCCCACCTTTAAGTGTTTTAAAAAATAGGCAGCATATAGTTAATGTTTTCAAATTAACAATTGCTAAATATACCAATGGTCAATAAGGAAACCAAAAGACATAAAAAAATCTCTGAAAATCAGTGATTTTCAGAGATTCTTCAAAATACTCTCAGGACTTAATATCCTCTCAAACTTTTGAATGCTCGACAGTGGCTAAATAATTTAATAACGACCTGATATGATAATAACCAGTATAGCACTATTTGATGTATTATTTCAGCCCTAAGAGATATTGATATCTGATGCCATAATTGTTCTCAATGTTTTTACAGTTGCTTAATCAAGCCATACCCATTCTTCATTGTTCTTCTTCTTTCCCATATTTTTTCGAGAGTCTGTATTTCCCCTATAGCCGGCAGATCATTGCCATTTGCATTTTCAAGAAACTTCCATGCATATTCTGATGCTATTGCCGAATCCCTTAATGTAGGTATACTATTATGTCGCTTACCTGATTCTAGTGAATCAGCAAATAGATTGCATAATACATCTATGTTTTTACCTCCAAAAGGTCTTTCTTCTTTGATAGTTTGACTTACTCCACGAATTTCGACAACCGCCGTTTTGAAATCATGTGTCATTCGGGCTATACCTTCCGTACCAATAATATCGATATAAGAATTATGAGTCTGATCCTTTGATAGCTGTCCATAGACATGTCCTTGCGTAATGTCAAAAACCACTCCGTTTTCGAATGTACCATGACACTGCAACCACCATGGATCTTTATATTTCCACATACGCATTGCCTGTGCATTCCATGTTTTGAACTCACAACCGGCATACCATCGGGTAATGTCCACATAGTGCATCCCACAATCATGAAAGGATGGTCCTTCATATTCATGCCCTTCCCCGGGAGCTAAACCCGGTGTGAGATGGCAGATACGTATTATTGCTAATTCCCCGATTTCCCCTTTCGATATATAATTTTTGATCATATTATGATACCACGAATTCCGCAGATACAGATTCACTGTTGTCAGCATATCTGAACGTTCTGCTGCATGTACAGCTTGCCATTCGCGGACGATAGTATCAGCTATCGGTTTTTCGGAAATTACATGTTTACCATATTGGATAGCCTTTTCAATCTGCTCTTTTCGTGAATCGGCCAAAGCGAACAAACCGACAACCTGTACGCTTCTATCTTCGAATATTACCTGTTCGTTTTCTATAATTCTTGAATTCGGAGATAGTTTTTTTGCCAATTCCCTCGATTTAGGATTTGTGTCGCAAATATAAGCGATATCCCATCGACCGCTTTTTTGCATCTCTTCAAAATAAAACCTACCCATTCTGCCGAAGCCTATCAGCTCGACTTTAATTAAAGAATTCATTCCACCTGGTAATAAAAAAGTTTAACAACTATAGATAGGGAATAGACTATAAAAGATCGCGGTAATTCAATGTTTTCATGATATGAAATTACTCGGTTATTCCCTCATTGCAAAACTAGGCAGAATTAGTATTGCTTTTTAAACATAGATATAGTTTTGTAGATAATCAAAACAGGCAATATGTTTAAATACAGCAAATTAATAAGTTTTTTAATAAAAAAAATGTAGATGATTTAGAATGAATTTAGTTGCTTTCTTTGTGCAAAACTCCGATCTTCATAATAATATCTTCGAACTCATCACGAGGTACAACTGTTTTATTACGAATTTTGGTTCGGTAATTATAAACCGTACTTAATGAACAACGGAGAAAGCCTGCAATCTTTGCACTATCCGTTATTCCTAACCGCAATAAAGCATAAATACGCAGTTCTTTATTTAGCAGATCATCAGATTTGAGTGTTATCTGCTCTTCAGGTATTAATAAAGAATTAAAATCAGAAACGAATGTTGGGTATATGCTTAGAAAGATAGAATCAAAATTCTTATAAAGATCTTCAATTTCATTATCAACCATCGAAGTGGACTTTAAAGCCTTCAATAATTTATCGAATTGATTATTAAGTGCTAATTTTGTCAAATTTATCCGATAGTCTTCCATCTTATTTATATAGGTGGAGCATAGATCAAAGAAATGGGCAATATATTGTTCCTTTACATGATTAGCTTCTGATAGCTGAGTATTTCTCTCATTAATTTCATTATTCAATAAAGTAAGCTTATCGTTTGTTGTGGAAAGTTCTTCTTTCATATTCGATAAATACTTCATTTGCTTGTATATATATACAACGAGCAGGATTAGAAATATAGAGAGTATACTAATGAGGATAAGGTATAACTTCAACTGGGAATTAGCTTTTGCCTCTTTAGCCTGATTAGCAGCATTAATAATCGAATAGAATTTTGATAACTGGGCCGTACGAAACTGGACATTACAGAAAACAGCATCTTCGATAGCTGATTGCGCATATTTAAAAGCCTTGGTTATATCGTCAGCTTCATAATATATAGTGGCCAAAGCTCGAAATGAGGCGTTCTCTTTTGTAGAGTTCTTGATATCGGCAATGGCTGAAAGAATGTAATATTTCTTTTCCAGATCAGGGTCTCCTTTAGTACCATTAATAGATCCCAAATAATATGTTATCACTGCATAATTAGGTGAATCGACTTCTTGCTCTTCAAGCAGATCTAACAGAAGATTCTCAGCCTCCTCCATTTCTCCTCTATTCATATATTTCCGCACCATAATTATCCGATAACTATAGGATCCCTTATCCAAGACGGACATCAATGAATCAGTATAATTATCATATTCCTGACTATAGTTGCGAGGAGAATTTGCAGCTGCATAATGAGTCAGAAAAAGACAATAGGCCTGATAATATTCAGAGAGTTGTTCTCTAGGTAACTGGCCTGAATCAATACTCTTTAAGATTTCTTCCGATTCTCTATACATTCCTGAATAAGAATAAAGCGCAGCTAGTTGTATTGCTGAAGAGTTGATTAGCTTGGTACTTTGTAGATTATCTGCTATTTGCATGTTTTTCTCAACATAATGTATAGCAGAGTCTAATATAAACTTTTTATATTCCTCTCCTAATTTGCTATTTATCTCAAATTGATATTCAAGAGAAGAATTATTTCCCTTTAGCAGTTGTTTAAGGCTGGCTATTTTTTGCTCTTTTTGTTCGGTAAATTCTTCTTTATTATCTATTATCTGATCTAAATAAGTTGTTAGGGATTTTAAATCATCCTTTCCCCACACATGAGTATTTATCAAAAATATCAACGAGATGAGTAAAAAGCTTTTTATATAGAGATTGATTGTTAGTTTCATTTGATAAAGATACAAATTACAATGATATGAAATAAAAAGAAGTTTCCTTATAAAAAAACAAATTTAGTTAAAAGAATACTAATCCGACTTTAGTCCATTCATTCATAAAAAGAAATGAGCGCATTAACAAAAAAACCTCGAAAAGTAGTGAATGTATAAATCTATTGAATTGAATAACCTTATCATTTGTTGCCCCACCCGTTCCCCCGAAAACAAAAACCCACTGAAATACTATTATAAATCAGCGGGTTTTAAAGTTAACTCGTGCGCATGAAGGGACTCGAACCCCCACGGACATAGTCCACTGCCACCTGAAGACAGCGCGGCTACCATTACGCCACATGCGCTTATTAAAAGAGCGAAAGACGGGATTCGAACCCCGCTCTCTATATGCTTATAAACAAATACATTTCAGACTTTCTTAAAAAAATGGGTACCGATTTAGTACCTTAAATTTGTCCCGAATTGTATTGCA